>CACZPR010000042.1 GCA_902783155.1 uncultured Spirochaetaceae bacterium | reverse complement strand
TAGGAAGCTTAGTCTTTCAATTTATAAAATAATCACATAACAAGAAGTTCAAAGCCGACAAACCGGTCAAGCCGGTTTGCGGTTTAAGCGTTGTTATGTGGACGCCCACACTGGGACGCTTTTAGTGAGGAAAAATGAAAAGGAAGAAATTATTAGTTACTTTTGCAATATGTTTAATTGTCTGTATCTTTACTGCTTGTTCAACAAACAAAAAAACGATAGATATTTGTGGAAAAACATATGTTTATGACAAAGAAGGTTTCGGAAGTGATTTTATAATATCTTTTTATGAAAACAATAAATTTTATTATTGCGAAGGAGTGTTAAGTAGTTATATTGCCTATGGAACTTGGGAAATAAAAAACAACGTCATAACTTTGCAAGATGAAGATCCGCATTTTTATAACAGCTTTATTCTCAAAGAAAATAAGCTTATATGGCAGGAAAAAACTTCAAGTAACTTTCTATATTTAAAAATTTCTGATGGCGATACTTTTTCTGAAGCAGATGAAAATTATATAAGTACAAAAAAAGGGTTAATACTTGATGAAGATGAAGTTAAAAACATTTACAAGATTTATAAATAATTTAATAAAAAAATAACTAAACATCTTGTCTTTTTTTTAATGTACGCTATAATGTACATAAGTGGAGGCTAATATGAATGCAATAACAGCTACTAAAGCAAGAGCAAACCTCTTTAAGATTATGGCATTTGTTAATGACAATTCTCAGCCTTTAACCCTCACAAATTCAAAAGGAAAAAATGCTGTCCTTATCGGGGAGGATGACTGGAATGCCATTCAGGAAACAATGTATTTAAATTCAGTCCCTGGAATGACAGAATCTTTAATAAAAGGAAAAAATACTCCTTTAGAAGATTGTCTTACCGAAGATGAAGTTGAGTGGTAGCAATGTATTTAATAAAATACGACAAGCAAGCTGTCAAAGACATAAAAAATCTCAAATCAGCAAAACTTGATGGGAAAGCAAAGTCTCTAATTGAAATCCTGCGAAAAAATCCACTTGAACCACCTTATGAAGAACTTGTAGGAAATTTAGCTGGACTGTATTCAAGGCGAATTAACATCCAGCACAGATTAGTATATGAAATTTTTGATGAAGAAATTACCATTGGTGATGAAAAATACGAAGGAACAGTAAAAATAATTCGTATGTGGACGCATTATGCAAATGTGAGATAGAATTCACATAACAAAGGTTCGTAACCGACAGTGGAGCTATTCGCAACGAAGTTTCCAGCGAGCCCGATGCGGTACAACCAGTTGATATACGGACGGCTCACTGGACCGCTCTAGTGGAGAAAGAATTGAAATATTATAGGATACATACAAAAGATATAGCATATATTACGCAACAGCCAAGAGGAATTTTTATAGCCATCTGGAAACTTGTTGAATCAAAAACGATGAATGAAAACGAAATAAAGGAATATTGGAAAAAACGCGAGTATTTTGAAAAAGTTTTGCCTGTTCCCCCATTTTATGAAAACGGCAATCCAGAGAAAGCCGTAACATGGTTTAAAGACACCCCGGAAGGAAATGATATTTACAAACAGATGTCTTTTTACAGAGACATGGCAAAAAAATATAATCTTGAGCTGTATATGTCAGAATGTGATTTTGTTCCAGGAGAAATAATTTACGAAGATAGTTTTCAAATTGCAGTAAAAAATTGTATCAGAGATGGTGTAAAAATCCATAAAATACATTGACACATTGGAGAAAAAATGAAATCGAAAATCAAGACCATTTTGCTGACATTATTGATTTTTTCTTTTGCAGAATTTGCAATTTATATCGGCTATGCACTGTGGAATATGGCAGATGGCTTGGGCGGTAATAGGAATATTACCGAACAGGAATTTTCAGATATATCAAACACATTAAACAATTATTTTAAGACCCAAGAAAATACCCCGGAAAGATGGGAAATCACATTTTCATATTTTGCAAAAGAAATTTTGAATGATCCTGTTCCTAACCAGTATATTGTTACTGTAATTTGCACCTATAAAAATGAAAATAAAAATGAAAAGAAAAAATATAGATTTGAGATGTTGAAAGGATGGAAAGACTATTATATTGATTGGGTTGAGCAATGTTATATGCCATCTGAACAGATAAATAAATATTGGTTGCAAGAGGATATTGAAAATTTTGAAGAAGTCTTAAACTTTATAGATAAAAATAAATATTCCAATTCAAGTATTTTAAAATTAATGAATAGAGAACTTGTCAAAGAAAAACTCGGATTCAATTTATTAAAATCAAAATCAGCAATTCGCGGTGGATATTTATCAATTTACGTTTCCTATATAAGCTATAAAAATTCGCCTTGTGAATTAAGAATTTTATTTTATGCCGATGATTTTTCTGAAATCGAAAAAGAACTTCCTCCAGGACAAATCAAGAAAATAAAAGAAAAATTTATCTTGGACGGTGATTGCTATGTTTTCTCTATGAAAAATGATGAGAATTATCAAAAATATTATAAATACAAACAAAAGCAAATCGGAGAGG
Organism: uncultured Spirochaetaceae bacterium; assembly: GCA_902783155.1. Taxonomy (GTDB): domain Bacteria; phylum Spirochaetota; class Spirochaetia; order Treponematales; family Treponemataceae; genus Treponema_D. The sequence continues at coordinate 92,703 of CACZPR010000042.1, read as the reverse complement.
ATATAAAGTTAAATTTGCCTTCGCAATATCAAGAGTATTATGATTCTTTGACTTCGCCATTTAATGAAATTCCTTATGGATATATTATTGGATACGCACCTGAAGTGCCGCATGGTAGAATCGCCATGGAAAAGTTGTTGGAACTAAAAAATAAAGATATATTTATAAATATAATAAAATCTGATAATCCGACTGGCCGTATGTATGGAATGGAAGGTTTGTTGCGCCTTGATAATTCAAGTAAAAATATGGATATCGTAAATGAAGTTTTCGAAAAACTTATAAAAGATAAAATAAGCTATGAAGCTCAATCTGAGTGCATAGTTACCCACGAGTTTTATGAAAAAATCACTCCAGAAAATATAAATAATTATATTGAAAATTTTTCATTTGAAATGAATTGAAAACTTTGGAAAATAAAGATAACATAAAAAAGGTTCGTAGCCGACAGGCCACAAGCTACTTTTTTAGGGAGGAAAAAATGAAAAGATTTATTATATTTCTTTTAGTTTTTTTAATGGCAGGAGCTGCTTTTTGTGGCGACAGGAGTTTGCTAAAATTCCGATTTGTAAATGAAATCACAAAACCAGACGGACCAATCCCGGAAAACTGCGAAATAATTTCAGTCTATAATGATCTTGATAAAATTGATTATGTCGTAGAAAAAGAAATTGTTTTTGACGGAAGCCACATTAAGCAGATAGAATTAAAACGTGACCAATTTGCTTCAGAAATATATGAAATAGTCCTCACTCTTGACGTAGAAGGTGCAAAAATATTTTCTGACTTAACCGCAAACAATATTGGAAAATCTCTTCTTGCACAGATTGACAATTCATATCTTTTTAACGCAGTAATCAGACAGGCAATAACTTCAAACTCTGTGTCAGTTTCAGGATTTAATAATATTACGACTTTAATAAAGCTAAAAGAAAATTTTGACTGTATCGATAATACAAATATAAATTATGATGGATTTAAATTTAAAAAATCAACTTTTACATCTGACGGCACTCAAACGGTAGATAAAAAAGATCCAATCCAAGTTATTGAAGCATTTCTATATTATTACAGGCAAAATAATCCCAAGTGGAAAAATTATGCTTATCCGAATCTTAGCTCAAAAGAAAACAGATTCATTAAAAATCTGGAAAATCTTAGAAACAATAGTTTTGCATCCATGGATCAATATGACATTTATGTTGAAGAAATGTCAGAACCATTAAACGTACCGCCTTCATTCTTTTTCCGCAACAACGATTATATTAATGTCTATATTCCATTCAAGCTTGAAAATCAGGAAAACACATTTATCCGAAACATCAACCTTGTAATAAACAAAGATGGTGAATATTTTGTCAAAAGTTTTTAATCTGAACGGATGCGATATTGCCTAATCTACAAGCGGATAATGTTATGCCACAGTGCAAACATCCGGGCCTCCAAATGCAGTCGAGCTTTTGACATACGTCAGATTTTTTTTATATAATCATAATGTTATGAACGAAAAAGAACGCGAAAAAATAATAGTCCGCACCAGCGTAATCGGAATACTCACAAACGTAATGCTGGTTGCTTTCAAGATGGTTGTAGGAATAATCTCCAATTCGATTGCCATCATTCTTGATGCGGTCAACAATCTTTCGGACGCACTTTCATCAGTAATAACAATAGTCGGAGCAAAGCTGGCCGGAAAATCACCGGACAAAAAACATCCGCTCGGCTATGGAAGAATCGAATATCTTTCATCAATGATTGTGGCGGCACTGGTCCTTTATGCCGGTATAACATCGCTTGTGGAATCAATAAAGAAAATCATCCATCCGGAAAAAGCTGAATACTCAATAACGATGATTGTGATAATCGCGGTTGCGGTAATCGTAAAACTGATTCTTGGTCTCTTCGTAAAAAAGCGTGGGCGCAAAGTCAATTCAGGTGCGCTGGTTGCATCCGGGTCTGACGCACTTTTTGATGCAATCATCTCAGCTTCCGTTTTGGCATCGGCACTGGTTTACATGATTTTCCACATATCGCTTGAGGCATTTGTTGGCATGGTGATAGCGGCATTCATCATAAAGGCCGGAATGGGAATGTTGATTGAAACTCTGGACGACATTTTGGGTAAGCGTGCTGATAAGGAATTGGTTTTAAAAGTCAAAAAGCTTATAGCCGAAGAAGAACCCGTCCGTGGTGCATACGATCTGATAATCAACAATTACGGGCCGAACAAAAACATTGCCTCTGTGCACATTGAGCTTCCAGACACTATGACGGTGGAAGAAGTCGATAATCTGACGCGCAGGCTTGAAGAAAAAGTGTACAAAGAAACTTCGGTAATCCTCACGGGTGTCGGTGTGTATTCATACAACACAAAAAATGATTCGGCAACTGAAATCAGAAACAACGTGCAAAAAATAATAACGGCGCATGATTATGTACTTCAGATGCACGGATTTTATCTGGACATGCAGAACAAAAAAATGCGCTTTGACGCCGTGCTGACTTTTGCCGTCTCTTTCAGGGAAGCTGTGGAAACAATGACGAAAGAAGTAAAAGAAGCGTATCCTGATTATGAGATAACCATCACTTCCGATGCCGACATTTCTGATTTGTAGAAGCTCACTCGTTTTTCATTGATGCATATTCCATTACGTTTTTCATTTTCTCTTCAAACACTTCTGCCGGTACCAATGCGATTCCGTCGTTTTCATCCGTAAGAACTATGAGCCTTTGTCCGCCGGAAAGCTTGAACATTTCGCGCACTGCTTTCGGAATAATCAGCTGGCCGCGCTCATTGATTGTCACGAAACCCCAGATGTTTTTTCCCTTTGGCGGAGGTAGGATTGTTTTTTCTCCGTCAATTGTCGTCGTTTCAATCAGACTGTCGATTGTCGTTCCATAAATGTCAGCAAGCTTTTTGCATTTTTCGATGTCGGGAACCGTTGCGCCTGTCTCCCATTTTGCATAAGCCTGCCGTGAGATGCCGATTTTTTCTGCAATCTCTTCTTGCGAAAATCCGTTTACGTTCCTAAGAATGACAAGATTATCTTTCAGCATGTTTTTCTCCTATTGATTTGAACTCAGCATTGAGTTTACCGCCGCAATGTAAATGTCCTTGTGCACATCATGTATGGAGTGATCGCTTGTCGTAGTTTCAATCAACCTGCAGTTTTCTATGCAAGATACCGCACGTTCAGCCTGTTCTTTTGAAGACGCGCAAAGATAAACGCCGTCATCCGAAATGCTTTCCTTCGCATGCAAAAACACGCACGGCACTTTGATGTCCGAAAGAATCTGCGTGTGTGAAAATCCGTTGTTCCATGTAAGGTCATAGAATTTTTCGCCGTATTCCAAATCATATTGCATCTGGTACTGCAATGTTCCCCATGCTGATGAAGGAATGAATCCAATCTTCACAGGCTCGCCCGGATGTTTGTCATGATACTTCTGTGCATAATCAGCGATTTTAGAAATGGAATCTTTCATAAAAAGCTTGCCCCAATAGCAGTGCCTCAGATAATAGCTTTCCCAACATTCCGATTTGTCGGTCTGATTATATTCATGGATTGTTTTGAATGAGTCATGGTAGGCAAAAAAGTTTTCCCAATTGTCGCCCTCTGTATTGAAAATCGGAGGATCTTCAAGGATTGCACCGGACACATTTTTTCCGCCGTAAGCCGCAATATAGGCCGCAGTGATTGCACCGTTTGAATGACCTGCCACAACCGTTTTTTCTCCGATCACATTGTCAATAAACCAAACAAGGTCATCTCCGTTTACGTTCAGATAATAGAGGCTTGAATCATGCGAAGATTCGCCGTGACCATAAACATCGACCGCATATATGTGCCAATTTTTGCAAAGCTCCTGCATCACAAGCGCATAACTTTCCCAGATTCCTCCCTGTCCGTGAATCAAAAGGAGAGCGGGCCTGTCATTTTTCACTTCACCGTAATTGATTGTACGTCCGTTCGGAAGCACAGTCTGTTTTTCTTCCGCCCCGATTTTTTTCAAAGCATTTTCGTACCTGTCAAACCAATGGACGTTCCTGTACCAGAAAATTCCGAAAAAAACAAGGACCGCCAAAACTAAAACCAGCAGAACAATTCCAATAATCTTCAAAACCTTTTTCATAACATCTCCTCCTGACAAGATTTACATTCAGCTCATTCCGAAAATACGCTGATTTCTTATTTTTACGATAATTGTAATGCCCGGTTGCATTGCCGTCCACCAATCAAACTTGTCAGAAAAAATTTTTTTTTGTTATGTCTGGTTGCGTAGGAATTTTCATTCCCCGTTGCCGTTGACCGTGCCGGAATAGGATGCTGAATCACTCAGATTGAATATTTTGTCCGCGCCATAATTCAGTTCGCTCAAAGTCATTCTGCCGAGTGGATAGCATTTGTTTCCGCTTGGTTTCAGGACTTGCCATTGCATTGCCCAAGTGAAAGGTCCCCATGCATAATAGTCGATGTCGTAAAAATCGTCGTACCAATCCGTGCGTCCGTAATCGAATGCGGTTCCCAATCTGCTGTAGCCTGCAAACCTGTGTGCCATGAGCGCAAAATCCTGACGGCTTATCAATTCATCTGCCATGAAAGTGTCCGATGAGATGTTCGGAAATCCAAAACAGATGTTGTTTTTTTCTCCCCATTTGATTGCGTCTGCGTATGGGGATGAGGAAATGTCCGTAAATCTTGAAGTACCGCTTACCGACGGACAACCGGCTTTTTCATAAAGTTTTTGGATGGCCTGTCCTCTTGTCGCAAACTGATCGGAATTTGAATGACCGTCATTAGAATCAATAACACTGTCGGGAACATCATTTGTGCCTGCCGGACTGATGATGACATTCGCACCGTTATCCAAGGCAAGCTCGTGTTTCAGATTATCAAAAAGCTCACCACTTCCACCGTAATTGATTGTGCGGGAGTAAACGGCTCCATTCTGCGGTTCCTCTTTATAAACACCTTTGGTAAAAGTTTTTATAAGGCGGCTGTTGTTTTTTATGTTGATTGAAGAAAACCTGAGCCCGAACGCATACAGATGATAAAGCCTCGGATTATGGGAAATGTCAAGTGACGAAAGTCCTGTGTCGCATTGGAGATCAAGATAGGCAAGCTTGGGATTTTCAGAAACATCCAGATGTGTAAGATTTCCGTTGTAGCTGCAAACAAGCATCGTAAGTTCCGGCTGGTTTGACATGTCGAGTCTTGTAACGTTGTTTTTTGCGCAATTGTAATATTGAAGTCCCCTCAGCATACTGATGTCCACGTCGCCAAGATTTTCGTTGTACCAGATGTCGAGCCTTTTCAGTTTTGTGTTGTTTGAAAAATTCATGGAGCTAAGATTGTTTTTAAAAGCAGCCAGTTCGCAGAGCTTTGGATTATTGGACAAATCTAAAGAAGTAAGGCCGCACTCACTGCAAAACAAATTTTCAAGTTTGGGATTTCCGCTTAGGTCAAGATTTTTCAGATTCGGATTTGCATTGCACTCAAGATACGCAAGCTCCGGATTATTCTTGATGTTCACCGACGTAAGCTTGCAGTTGAAGCAATACACCCATTCAAGTTCAGGACATGCAGAAAAGTCAAGGGATGTAAAATCATTATGGGAACACCAGATTCCTTTTAGATGAGGATTACCGGAAAGATCCCAGCTGGATATGTGATTGTTAAGGCACCAAAGTCCCTGAAGTTCAGGAAAATATTCAATCCCTTTTACAGAACTGAGGTTCATGTTTTCACAATGAATGTTTCTTATATAGTAGATTTCGTCTTCGGTTAAAAGTCCGTTTCTGTCTTTGTCAAAAGCCTCCGTAATGTATTGCCTGAAAGTGCTGTCTGGAAAAACGGCGGAAGTTATGGGCACAGTGCCGTCCGGATAAATTGTATTGAAAGCGGAACACGATGCAATTACAAGCAAAAATAAACAGACAAAGCATTTAGAATTTTTCATCGCTCAAATCTCCTTTTTGTAGGATTCTACATTTTTTACAAGTTTTCAACCCCGGAGCAATATTATGATGCAAAATATTTTTCTGATATTGAAGTTTGTAAAATTGGATGACATTTTCTTCCTCCATGACAAATCGCGTAATATCCGCTATAGTAGAACTTGTGGAGGATTGGATGGTCTATACTCTTACGGTAAATCCGTCGATTGATTATATTGTTTCGGTTCAGAATTTTTCTACGGGGAAGGTCAACCGTTCGGCATCGGAAAAAGTTTTGGCTGGTGGGAAAGGAATAAATGTTTCGACCGTTCTGAATAATCTTGGCGTGGAAAATGTTGCGCTTGGTTTTGTCGCGGGATTCACCGGTGAAAAAATCGAAAGCCTTTTGAATGAAAAAGCCGTGCGCACTGATTTTATCCATCTTGAAAACGGGATGTCCCGAATCAACGTGAAACTGCAATCAGATGTGGAAACCGAAATCAATGCCAGGGGACCAGCGGTTGACAAAAAATCTGTTGAAAATCTTTTTGAAAAACTGAATCTGCTTTCCGACGGCGACTTTCTTGTTATGGCCGGAAACATTCCTTCAAGTCTGCCCCACTTTTTTTATGCGGAAATCATGGAAAAACTTTCGTCCAAAAAAATCAATTTTGTTGTGGATGCGAGCGGAAAACTTTTGACCGAAACGCTCAAATGGAAACCGTTTTTAATCAAGCCGAACAATTATGAGCTGTCTGAAATCTTCGATGCAAAAATCACCGACAGAAAATCTGTTGTTCCATACGCAAAAAAATTGCAGGAAATGGGAGCGCAAAATGTGTTGGTTTCGCTTGCGGAAAAAGGAGCCGTCCTTTGTTCTTCCGACGGAGAGGTTTTTGAAAGCGATGCGCCAAAAGGTGTCGCAGTAAATTCTGTCGGCGCAGGTGATTCAATGGTCGCAGGTTTTTTGGCAGATTGGATTGAAAATAAAAATTTTGAAAGCGCATTGAAAAACGGAATCCTTTCGGGAAGTGCCAGCACATTTTCAGGGGAACTTGCAACGAAAGATTCAATCAACAAAATTTTATCCGAATGGAAATAGCGAGGAAAGGTTATGAAATCACAGCTTACGACGCTCTGTTATATAGAAGAAAATGAAAAATATTTGATGCTCCACAGAACAAAAAAAGACAATGACGAAAACCATGACAAGTGGATCGGCGTGGGCGGTCATTTTGAAAAAGGAGAAAGCCCAGAAGAGTGCCTTGTCCGCGAAGTGAAAGAAGAAACCGGACTTACCCTTCACAGTTTTGATTTCCGAGGAATCGTGACTTTTGTTTCCGACGAAAATCCTGCCGAATACATGTGCCTTTTTACAAGCAAGGATTTTTCCGGTGAAATGATACAATGTAACGAAGGTCAGCTCGAATGGGTTGATAAAAGCGATGTGACAAATCTGAACCTCTGGGAAGGCGACAGATTATTTCTTGAACTTTTAACCAGAGACGTTCCGTTTTTTTCGATGAAACTCGTTTACAAAAACGGCCGTCTGGTTGAAAAAATGCTTGATGGAAAAATGATGTCTTGAAATTGCGGCTGTGTTTGGCAAACATCCTTTGTTACAAAATACACGTTTTTATGTTTAAATTAAAAACCATTATGGGAGGAAATATGAAATTTTTCAAGCGGATTTTGTTTTTGGTTGCGGCCTGTTTTTCGCTGGGTTTTGCAGCCGCAGAGACTACGGTTTATGATTCAAGCGTTTATCTGGAGTGGTATCCGACTGTAACGGTTGACGCTTCTAAGTTTTCAAGTTTTAAATCCGGTGACAAAATTATTTTCTCTTATGAAAATATTTCGGCAAGCTATCATCAGATAAAAATTTATTCGGGCGACTGGTTCGGTCTTTACAACGGAAACTTGACTGGTGCAAAAAATCAGGGTGGATCTTTTATTCCTGATTCCGATTCCGGGACAATAGTTTATGCCGTGACTAAAGATGAGGCGAAATCTGTAAAAAAATCCGGGCTGCGTTTTCATGGATATGGACTTAAAGTAACAGGTGTGAGCATATCGACTGGGAATGAAAAATCAACTGGAGCGGCATCAACACAATCTTCAACATCGACCGGGAAAAAATCTTCCGTGCTTTTTGATTCTACGATGGATTTGGATTGGAACTCTAACATCACGATACCGGCGGAAAAATTTTCTTCATTTACAAGCGGAAACAAAATTCAGTTTACATATTCAAACAATTCAAAGAGCTATCACAACATAAAAATCTATTCAGGAACTTGGGCTGGATTCAGTGCGGGTGTTTTGGAAGGGGCTGCGAACAATTCAGGCACTTTTGTCCCGGACGGAAACAGCGGAACGATTTTGTATTCTCCTTCGGCATCGGAATTGAGCGCATTGAAATCAAGCGGACTTATAATCCACGGATTCGGCGTGACGTTGAAAAATGTTTCAATAGTCGGAAGCGGAACTAAAGCTGATTCAAAATCTTCATCTTCCGGTGCGGCATCTGGTTCCGGTAAAACTGAATACACTGAAACAAGCGTGTCTTCAAATCCAAAGCCAACATCGGTGACAGGTACTCCATTTGCAAATCATGGTGCGCTTCATGTGAACGGTGCATATCTTTATGACAAGAACAACAAAAAATATCAGCTCTATGGAATGAGCACTCACGGAATCAATTTCGGAAATGATTTCAGCCGCTATGTGAATAAAAATGCTTTCCAGACTCTGCGTGATGACTGGAACACAAATTGCGTGCGCATTGTTTTGTATCCGCGTGATTACAACGGTTATTGCAACGGCGGAAACAAGTCCGAGCTGAAAAAGATTGTGTGCAATGGAATTGATTGGGCAACGGAGCTTGGCATGTACGTGATTGTCGATTGGCATGTGCATCAGTACTGCCCATCCGAAACTCAGAGCGATGCGATTTCATTTTTGGATGAGATTTCAAAAAAATATTCCAAGTATGAAAATGTGCTTTACGAAATCTGCAACGAACCGACAAACTCTCCATGGAACACGGAAATAAAACCCTATGCCGAAAAAGTGATTCCCGTAATCAGAAAAAATGCACCGAACGCAGTGGTCTTGGTCGGAACGGACACTTGGTCTCAGGACATCGAGGGGCCGCTTTCAAATCCGCTTTCATATAAAAACGTGATGTATGTTTTCCATTTTTATGCAAACACGCACAAGGATTCATACCGCACGAGAGTCGAAAACGCAATCAAAAAAGGACTCCCGATTTTCATAACGGAATTCGGAACATGCGATGCAAGCGGTAACGGCGGGTTCAACTCGGCTGAATCAAAAAAATGGTTCGAGCTTTGCAAAAAATACAGCATCAGCCACATGAACTGGTCCCTTAGCAACAAGACGGAAACTGCAAGCGCGATTTCATCATCATGCTCAAAAACCGGCGGCTGGATTTATTCAGATTTAACGCAATCCGGCAAGCTGATTTACGACCATTTCAGGAGCTTGAGCCGGTAATCAGGGGTTCTGGTTTCTGGTTTGCCAAAGAGCGATTTTTTATAATTTAAAGAGATTTTTTTGTTTTTTTGTGATATAATAAACCTGTTCGATAATTCAGTTGTCAAATGGGTTTATTATATTCTGGAAGGTGCTATGAAAAAGAAGATTCGTCGCAAAAGTTCTATCTGGCTTTTTATCATCAGGAATAAATTTGTTTCTACGGCACTCATTATATCTGCCATCAGTTTTCTTTTTATACATTCCATGGCCATATATATTTATTTTCAGAATAAGGTGTATGTTACGTTCTCCAGAACCAACGATTCTGTAAGCGGAAATAAAAATCTGGATGTTACCATGGAAATCCCCCTGAAGAATGAAACCGAAAAAAATTGCTGGCAGGAATCGGACGGATCATGGGGGAGCCAGTATGACATTACCATCACGAACAATTCCAGGTATGATTTTTTTGATTGGATTCTCATAATGACCATACCGGAAGAGGGAAGAATAGATTCAAGCTGGAATGCTGATTATGCCCAAACGCCGGGACAGCTTTCGATAACGGGAATTGACAAGGCTTTTTCAAAAAACATCCACGGTAACAACAGCATAAAAATCGGTTACGTTCTTTATTCAAAGAAACTTATGACCGACTGTAATTTTTATCTTACGGGAAGATTCAAGCGGGATCCTATTAAAGAGATTCCTTTTATTATTGCTCTGTTTGCTTTCGGCATTTCTGTGATTGTAATTCTGGTTTCGCTTTTCTTTTACAGGATGATGCGGCAGCAGGCAAAAGTTGATGATGAAAAAATCGAGAGTCTTCTTAAACTGTGTGCAAGTTTTATCGATACCCGCGATGAGTACACAAAAATGCACTCAACCCATGTGGCCGAGTATTCAAAAATGATTGCCGCTGAAATGGGATTTGACGAGGACTTCCAGAAAAACATCTATTATATGGGAATGATGCATGATGTTGGAAAGGTTCTTATCCCAAAAGAAATCCTCTGTAAGACAGCCAAACTTAATGATGATGAATGGGGCGAAATGAAAAAGCATACGACATACGGCGGTGAAATCCTTGAAAGCTTTAAGTTTGTAAAGGGAATCCGTGAAGCGGCTCTCTATCACCACGAACGTTATGACGGAAAAGGATATCCTGAAGGACTCTCCGGTGAAGCGATACCAATTCAGGCGCGTATCATTGCAGTTGCCGACTCTTATGATGCCATGCACACAAACCGCTCTTACCGCCGCCATCTTTCCGACGAAGCCATTATCTCGGAGCTTGAAAAAAACAAAAGCCTACAGTTCGACCCAGATGCCGCCGATGCACTCCTTCGGATTTTAAAAAGCGGGAAAAGTCTTGGCGAATAGTATGACGGACACGCATAAAAAACTGAACGCGAATCACATAAAATTGATTGCAATAATTGCAATGACGATTGACCATTTGACTTGGGTTTTGTTTCCGGGGCTTCAGTCGGTCTGGTATGTTTTTGCACTGCATGTGATTGGAAGATTGACCGCACCGATTATGTGGTTTTTTATTGCCGAGGGATGCCACTACACGCATGACATAAAAAAATATGCGGCGAGACTTTTTGTGTTTGCGCTGGTTTCGCATTTTGCATACAACTTTGCATTCGGGATTCCGTTTGTTCCGTTCAAGACTGGGGCTTTTAATCAGACCAGCGTAATGTGGTCGCTTGCCTGGGCGGTGGTTTTGATTGCACTTTGCCGTAATGAAAAAATGCCGCTCTGGGGAAAAATCATTTTGATTGCTGTGGTCTGCCTTATAACTTTTCCGTCCGACTGGTCGTGTATTGCGTGCATGTGTCCGTTTTTTCTGTATGCACATCGAGAAAGTTTCAAAAAGCAGGTCGTTGACATTGTGTTCTGGACTTTTGTTTATGCGGCGGTCTATTTTATTTTCATCGACAGACTTTACGGCGCATTGCAAATCTTCACGTTCCTGTCGATTTTTGTCCTTTCAAATTACAATGGTGAGCGCGGGAAGTGGAAAGGCATGAAATGGTTTTTCTATATTTATTATCCCGCGCATCTTGTGGTGGTCGGCATATTGCGGATTGCATTGAACGGAAATGTGCGCTTGATTTTCTAATCCAATCGCTTATATGCTGCACATGATTTTATACAGCTCAGGATTCAAGGATGTTGCAAGTATCATGGCGACACTCGCAATTTCGATGACCGCATGTGCAATCATAATCGGAAGCGGATTTCTTTTTTTGTAATAGTGCCAGCAGAAAATTATTGTGAGCGGTAAAAAAGATAAAAACCTGTAGATTATAAATCTTGCGTCCAGAAGGGTTGGAATAAAACTGTGCTGAACGGCATAGAAAAATGCTGGGACAAAAATTGCCGCGAATTTATTTTTGAATTGATTTACACCGCAGCCCAAATAAAGACCGTCTTCCGCAAATGGGACCGTCAGCGGGAGGAGAATAAAATTCAAAACCGCAAGTACCGGATGGATAGGTGCTATCATCATTGGTGGAGAATAAGGGATAATGCCATAACAAATGAATCCCGCAAGATACATCCCACCGGTTCCGATTACAAGCGTCAGAAATATCATTAGCAGAATCTGAGGGATTTTTGTTTTTCCTTTTTGATAGTTAATCAGCTCGCGGTAAGACAGCCCCGATTTTTTTGCGGCGAAAAAAATGACAAGGACGGTAATCACATTGACCGCAGTTGCGACCGGCGACCACCAATTGCTTATGTCCGCCAGATTTTGTTTTGTTATGCACGCACCAATTGTAAAAATCAAAACAAACATGATGCAGCGAATCGAAAGTAAAAATTTTAATTTGTTTTTATTCATAACCTTACCCATTTTTTTTTCAAACATCCGCCTCGTATTTTTTTGACTGCACGTTTTCGTTGTTCGGAAGATTTGGCTCCGGTTTTTTGTTCTTCAAATAAGCATCAAAAAATTCAAGATGACAGGTGCATGTAATTTCGTGTGCAATGTCCGGAGAAAGTTTTCCGACCTGTGATTTCAGCGGTATCATGTATTTCATGTCGGAAAATCCAAGGTGAGTCATGTCTTTTAGCAAAACTTTGTAGACCGGTTTTTTATGGTAAAGATATCCTCTTGAAGCAACGTTCTGATTCATTTCACAGTTAATCTGGAGGAAAGGTTTGTCCAATATTTTTCCCTCGTGATTTCCGAAAAGTCCGCCGTCAATGTTGATTCCGCATGAAAAATCTGCGTTGTCCTGGCAGAGCGAATATGCAACGGCTCCACCCATCGAATGTCCTGTTACTCCAATGCCTTTTTCAAAATCAATCATGCCGCCAAGATTTTCTCTTGCATATTTCAGTGCGGCTTCCGTATCTTTTTCCCACTCGGGGATTCTGTCCGTCAAAAAACGAATGTAGGTTTTCTGGCAGCGGTCGAATTTTTCTGCAAGCTCTTTTTCGCTTCCCTTTGATTTTGTAAGTTTCATAACTTCACGGATTCCCTTAAAAAACGGAACGTACATTTTTCGCGTGAGTTTTTTATCGTAGTTTATAAAAGTCCCGTCATCAAATTCCGTAAGCAGGGCTTCGTGTGGATGTGCGACTGAAATAACGACATAGCCGTGGGATGCAAGCTCAATGCAGAGAAATGAATTTGCCTCGCGGAATGATTTATAGCCGTGGTTGAAAAAAATCAGCGGGAATTTTTTATCCTTGATTGCGGGGACATTTTCGTAGCAGTTTGATTTGTTGATGCCTTTTTTCTCGATGCCCTTAAAACTTATCGGAACAAAAAATGCTTTTCTGATTGCCTTTGTCATTTCGCGCGAAAGATTCCTGCATTTTGAAAGTCCCTCGACAGAACTTTTTTCCACAGGATAATAAACGCGGGAAGCAACGCTCCTCATTTTTCCTTTTCCTGAATCCAGAGTTTCCTCACGGTCATTGTAAACTGTAAAAGTAAAAGTCCCCACCGCATATTCACCGGTCGGATTTGGCATGTTGATTTTCATCTGCTCAATCTCCTTTTTTCGCTTCAAAGTTCCATGCTTCTTTTGTGTTTCTGTGCAGCCAGATTTTTCCGTTTTTTGACTGGGGTTATAGAGGGTTTGATTTTTATACCCATAAAATTCACCTTCCTGATTTATAGGATAATGAAAAGAAACTAAAAGTGCAATCATACAGGGGGTGGGATTTGTTAATTGATGGAGATTTAAAGTCACGCTTGAAATCTTCACTGCTCAGTATTATGATAAATTGAACTATTTTCGGATGTAGAGCATTGAAGAGAATAAGGTGAAAATATGGAATTTCTTACAACTAAGGGAATATTATCAAGTATCGAAAAAATAATAAGGGATGCAAATGAGTTTATAATAATTGTTTCTCCTTTCTTACAAATTGGACAAGCTTATATTGAGCGTTTGGTTGAGGCAGAAAAGAAGAAAATTAGAATTTCTATTGTGTATAAAAATTTAGATGATTCTGAAAAAGATAAACTTTTTAAATTTCATAATTCAAGTGTCTTTCAATTAGATAAATTACATGCAAAATGTTACATGAATGAAAAAACGGCTTTGATTACGTCAATGAATTTTTATAAGTTTTCAGAAGAAAATCGAGAGGTAGGAATAGAAATAACAAGAAATGAAAATAAGTATATTTATGAAAGTATAAAAAAAGAGATGGATTCAATTATTGGCTCTGCCCAGAGGAATGAAAATAATAGAACATATCAGCAAAACGAATCTAATAATAGAAATGTTCGGGATACTCGTGCCTTTACTAAAAGAAATAATGAAAGTCGAGGGACCTGTATAAGGTGCGGACGTCTAATTCCTTTTAATCCGGATCGACCATTTTGTTGGGATTGCTTTCAATGTTGGGATGAGTATGGAAATGAAGATTATCCAGAAAATTTTTGTCATAGATGTGGAACTCGTAGTAGGTCTGTATGTTATGCACGGCCATTATGTCCATCATGTTATAGAGGTTCTCAAAACTTTTATGATAGATTTGATGACGGTTTTGATGGTTATTACGATGAATGGGACCCGTTTTAAGCAGTACCCCACTTGTTTTATCAAAAATTAAAAGATAAAATCTGCATATGGATGCAGCTTTATATTTGATTCCCGTTACGCTTGGGGAGACTTCGGTGGACAAGGTTCTGCCGTCTTATAATCATGATGTTGTCGTTGAAATCAAGCATTTTATCGTTGAGAATATCCGTTCCGCGCGGCGTTTTTTGAAGGCGGTCGATAAGTCCATTGCCATTGATACTTTGACTTTTTATGAATTGAACGAGCATACTGATTTGACTCAGATTGGAAATTATCTGGAGCCGCTTGAAAAAAAAGGGCTTCCGATGGGCGTGATTTCAGAAGCAGGTTGTCCTGCCGTTGCCGATCCAGGTGCTCAGGTGGTTGAGATTGCTCAGAAAAAAAATCTTCGGGTGGTTCCGCTGGTTGGGCCTTCGTCAATGATTATGGCGGTTATGGCGAGCGGGTTCAATGGTCAGAGTTTTGCGTTCAACGGTTATCTTCCTGTCAAGCCTGGTGAACGGACGAGCAAAATACATCAGCTTGAGGCACGGGCTTGGAAGGAAAACCAGACGCAGCTTTTTATTGAAGCTCCGTACCGGAATCTGAAAATGTTTGAGACTCTTGTTTCGTCATGCAGAAAAGATACACGTCTTTGCATTGCGGCGGGAATCACATGTGCGGAAGAATTCATCAAGACAAAAACCATCGCCGAGTGGAAAAAATCTGCGCCGCCGGAAATCAACAAAGTGCCGGCAATCTTTTTGATTTATCGGAGCTAGGGTGAGTTATGAAATCGATAATCTTAATGGGAATAAAACATTGCGGAAAAAGTACACAGGCCAGGCTGTTGGGAAAAAAATTGGGGCTGCCGGTTTTTGATACCGACACTCTGGTTGAAGATGAAACCGGTTTTTCTCCTCGGGAGATTTATACTCAAAAAGGAGAGCAGGCGTTCAAGGATGCCGAAACCAGCGCGTGCCTGAATCTAAAAGAAAAACTTTTGCAGAAAAAAACGGATGCCGTAATTGCGACCGGCGGTGGAATCTGCAACAATACAGGCGCAATGGAAATTTTGAAATCCATGGGCGTGTGTGTTTTTTTGAAGGCGGATGAAAAAATTGCGGTAGAAAGAATCCTGAAGGAAGCTGTCATTGCTGAAGATGGTTCCATCAAAAATCTGCCGGCGTATATTGCAAAAAAAAATCCCCAATCCTTGGAAGAGGTCAGGGATATTTTTCACTTGTTTTATGAGGAGCGAACGAAGGTCTACGCATCAGTTGCAAATGTGACTGTCGCCATGCTGGATGCTCCAAAATGGGTCAACACACGTCAGATTCTGGACGCTATTGATTCGTAGATTTTGCTCTGGATTTTGTGGATTTATCCGTTGCAGCAGCAGTTGTCTCCGCCGCAAGTTTCTCCGCATCCACCGTTGCAGTCGCCTTCACATCCACCACCACAGTTGCCGCAGCTTCCGCCACAACCACCGCATCCTGTTGTCATGCTCTTGATTTCCTCTTCGCTTGCTTCGCGCACATCAAGGATTTCCACTTCAAAATGGAGTGTCTTTCCCGCAAGTTCGTGGTTTGCATCGACGGTGATAAAATCATCCTCAACTTTGGTGACTGTCACAATCGCGGGTCCCTCCGGTGTGTCAGCCTGAAATTTTGCACCGACCGGAATCTCTCCGTCAATCTCAAAATTTGCTCTGGGGATTTTTGCGACCATGCGTTCGTCGTAGATTCCATATCCATCTTCGGGGGGAAGGACAGCAGTTATTTTTTCGCCAGCAGATTTTCCTTCAAGATATTCCTCCAGCTTGGGCAACAAAAAATTCTGGCCGTGGAGATATACCAATGGTTCTGCGCCAATCGATGTGTCTATCAAATTTCCGTCGTCGCCTTTGAGCGTGTAGTTGATGGAAACGATTGCGTTTTTTGTAATCTGCATCAGTATAGTCCTCCCATGTCGTCGGGGTTTGTTTCCGGGGCATTGTCCTGAATCACCTCAACAATTTCCGGGCATGCGTTTTTGATGTAGGTCTCCAGTCCCATTTTTATTGTCATAACCGCCATTGGACAGCCATCGCAGGCTCCTGTCAACTTTACATGGACTTTGTTTTCGTCATCGATTCCAACGAACTCCATGTCGCCGCCTTCCGATTGCAATACCGGTCGGAACTGTTCCAGAGCCTCTTCAACTTTCGCCTTTAATGCTTCGTCAGCCATTGTCACCTCTTGATCCGACTTTTGTGGGCCGGACGGAAAAAAATCTAGGGGAGATTGTATCAGAAAAAAAAAGTTTTTGAAACAGGCTGGGACGTTCCTGCAAAGTCTATATATGTGGTATACAAAAGGCTAGTAAAAATGTGGATGCGAATCCAGGGTAATGGTGACAAAAAAATCTGTACCCATAAAAGTGGGGTTTTTTGCTAGAATCCGACAAAAAAAAATTTTTAAAATTATTTGTACCCCAAAATCTATTGGAAAGTCCTAAAATTGGTGATTTGGGCTGGTTTTTGAAAAATTCGTGATATTGACTAAATCCGCTATCCCTAGTACACTCTAAGTATAAAAACGCTATATCTAGCGTATCGGCTTTCAAATTTTGGAAGTTCGGACCATAAATCTACAATCCAAAAGCTTAGGTTTTTGGATTTTTTTATGGTGACAGATTGGCGGTGTAAAAAAAGATTAAAAAATACAAGGGTGGCAGGTGTATGAAAATCATCAAGCGTAGTGGTGCGGAAGTTATTTTTGACCGTGAGAAAATCGCAGCGGCAATCAGAAAGGCAAACGTACAGGTGGATGAAATCGACAGACTCAGCGAAAAGCAGATTACATCCATTGTTGATGATATAGAAATTCAGTGTCACAAGGAAGGCCATGCCCTCAACGTCGAGGACATTCAGGATTTGGTCGAGACAGGAATCATGTCCAACGGCGCGTACAAGGTTGCCAAGCTCTACATTACATACAGATTCCGCCATCAGCTTATGCGCAAGCAGAACACTACCGACCAGCAGATTATGAGCCTTCTTGAAGAGAACAACGAGGAAGTCAAGCAGGAGAACTCAAATAAAAATCCGACCGTGGTTTCGGTTCAGCGCGACTATATGGCCGGGGAAGTTTCAAAGGACATCACACGCCGCTTTCTTTTGGATCCGGAGATTTCCAGGGCGCACGACGAGGGAATCATCCATTTCCATGACTCGGACTATTTTGCCCAGCACATGCACAACTGCGACCTTGTGAATCTTGAGGACATGCTCCAGAACGGAACTGTAATCAGCGGTACAAAAATCGACAGGCCGCACTCATTTTCAACCGCATGTAACATTGCCACACAGATTATTGCCCAGGTTGCGAGTTGCCAGTACGGTGGACAGAGCATTTCACTTGCGCACCTTGCGCCGTTTGTTGATGTCAGCAGAAAAAAGATTCAGAAAGATGTCCGCGAGACCATGGAGACTCTGGGGCTTGAAATCAACGAGGAACAGTTCAACTATATGGTTGAAAGGCGGCTCAGGACCGAAATCACCAAGGGAGTCCAGACAATCCAGTACCAGGTGATTACCCTTATGACCACCAACGGACAGGCTCCTTTTGTTACGGTTTTCATGTATCTGAACGAGGCAAAGAACGAGCAGGAAAAATCCGACCTTGCGATTATCATCGAGGAGGTTCTGAAGCAGCGTTACAAGGGAGTCAAGAACGAGCAGGGCGCATGGATTACACCCGCATTCCCAAAGCTGATTTATGTTCTGGAGCCGGACAATATAGAAGAAAACTCAAAATACTACTATCTGACGGAGATGGCCGCAAAGTGTACAGCCCGCCGCATGGTTCCTGATTACATATCCGAAAAGATGATGCTTACCATGAAGATTGATGAGAACGGGAACGGAAACTGCTACCCCTGCATGGGATGCCGCTCATTCCTCACGACCTACATCGACCCGGACACTGGCAAGCCTAAGTACTATGGCCGCTTCAATCAGGGCGTTGTGACTCTGAATCTTGTTGACGTGGCATGTTCTTCCGGTGGAAACGAAGAAAAATTCTGGGAGATTATGGACCAGAGGCTGGAGCTTTGCCACCGTGCGCTGCAGATTCGCCACAAGAGGCTTCTTGGCACAAAATCCGATGCGGCACCAATCCTTTGGCAGAACGGTGCGCTTGCCCGCCTGAAGAAGGGTGAGACAATCGACAGACTTTTGTACAACGGCTATTCGACCATCTCGCTTGGCTACGCGGGACTCTGTGAGTGTACAAGATATATGACCGGATGCAGCCACACGACCGAGGAGGGAAAACCTTTTGCCCTCAAGGTGATGCGCGCACTTAACGATGCCTGCAAAAAATGGAAGGCCGCCGAGCATATCGATTACTCCGTTTACGGAACTCCGCTTGAAAGCACCACTTACAAATTTGCGAAGTGCCTTAAAAAGCGTTTTGGAATCATTCCGCAGGTTACGGACAAAAACTATATCACCAACAGCTACCACGTGCATGTCACCGAAAAAATCGATGCGTTCACTAAGCTGAGTTTTGAATCCGAGTTCCAGAAACTTTCTCCGGGAGGGGCGGTCTCTTATGTTGAGGTTCCCAATATGGAAAACAATCTGGCTGCCGTGATGACGCTTCTCAGGCACATCTACAACCACATAATGTATGCCGAGCTGAACACCAAGAGCGACTTCTGCCAGAAATGCGGATACACCGGGGAAATCAAGATTGTCACCGACAACGACGGAAAGCTGGTCTGGGAATGTCCAAATTGCGGAAACCGTGACCAGTCCACAATGAATGTCGCCCGAAGAACTTGCGGCTACATCGGGACCCAATATTGGAACCAGGGACGCACTCAGGAAATTCAGGAAAGGGTTTTGCACTTGTAAATCAGGGGAGTTCCCCTGTCCCCATTTTCAAGGGCTGCGCCCTTGAGCCTTTTTCATGCTTAGAAGCATGGGAAATTTGTCAGGAAGAGGGAAACCCCTAGCGAGTTAGTGTTTTCCCTCTCCCCGACACCCCTCTCTCTTCCACAACGCGCTTAGGGGCTATCCCCTAAGAACCCCAAAACTTTTCGGCAGGAGCATGTTTGTTTTTTGCGCACGTTTTTTTTCAAATCTTTGACTCATACTTTCTAAAACTTGATTTATAGCCGACACTTTGATTATGTATTACGGTGAAATTAAAAAGATAGATATAGCTAACGGCGATGGGGTCCGGGTTTCCCTTTTTGTGTCTGGATGCAGGATTCACTGTCCCGGTTGTTTTAACGCGATGACATGGGATTTTTGCTACGGACAGGAGTTTACGCGCGACACCGAGGACGAAATCATCGAGGCCCTGGGAAAAGAGTTTATCTCCGGTCTGACCGTTTTGGGCGGGGAACCGTTTGAGCCTGAAAATCAAAAAGTCCTTGCCCCGTTTTTGCGCCGCGTAAAGGAAATTTACCCCAAAAAAGACATCTGGTGCTACTCCGGCTACATCTACGAAACCGAAATAGCCTCTCCGACAGGAAAAGTCCATACAGATTCCACCGACGAAATGCTTTCATGCATCGACACCCTCGTAGACGGCCCGTTTATTGAGGCGGAAAAAGACATCTCCCTTGTGTTCCGGGGCTCACGGAATCAACGGATTCTTAAATTACATTAATTTAAGTGCGGTCCTGCGGCGTTTTGAAAATCCTCTGGGCAGCCCAAAAATTTGTTTACTTTTTTAACTATTTAATAATTTTCTTTTCAATTGCCTTCTAAAAAATCCTGCCTATAATAAAAGCAGATTTTGAGTGAACGCCTGTTTATGGCGGAGGAGGCTGTCTATGAAAAAGATTATCGTTCCATTCGTATTTTTGGGTGTTTTGTTTTTTTCCTGCACAAATGGCATGGTTGATTCCAGAAACATCAATGAAAACTATAGCGGAAAAATCTATCTTGCATCGTCCGGTCTCTCTGATTACACACAGAGAAGTGTTTCTTCCATTGGATTCCAGACCACAGGAAATCCAAATGCCGTTCCAGAAGTTTTTGTGGTAAAGGGATGCGATGCTGCCATTCTTTCTGAGCAGGAAGTTGTTCTTGCCGTAAAAACCTGTCTTGAAGGTAAGACCCTCGTGATTGACTGTCCAACAGCCAAGCAGCTGGATGCCTTTAAGGACAGAATCGATGCGGTCCTTTCAATCCCGGCGGAGGATGGCGAGGAGAGTGAGTTCAAGTATGAATATCTGAAGGACCAGTCAGATATAAGCCCGAACTCGATTTATGAAATCATTCCGGAAAAAGTTTCCGATGGTCTTGCTTGCGCTGAATCTGATTCTGCAATTCTGGCCAACAGCACAAACTATGGTGCAATCGCTCTTAGGCAGGGACAGATTTATTTTGTCCACGACATCAACGACGCGCTAAGTCTTGATTCTGCAAATGTGAAGGCTGATTGCAGCAGGGTTGTTGAAAACTCAATAAAGAATTTTGTTGAATGGATTAAAAATCCAGAGGCAGAAGAGGAAAGGACCCTTTCTGGAAAAGAGTCTGCAATCAATGCGCTCAGGTCCGTAACTTCCGAGGCTGCATTGGAGAGTGCAAAAAAAGCACAGTCCGCTGTCCACAATTTTACAGCAACTTTCACGACAAACGAGAGGACGCACTACGATGGACGGTACGAGGGAAGGGCCGAAAATGTCCAGATTTATATTGATGTCTGGTGTGCCTGCGACATTTCCGCGCAAAAGGAATGGTATCTTGTGAAGACATCGGTGGTCTGCAACAACCAGCAGCTCAACAATGTCACCGAGTGGTCTGACAAATATGTTAGCCCCTATTTTGAGAAATGCTCAATAAAGTCCTATGTAAACGGCGCAACGGTTGACGCAAGCAAGTGCAGCCCGCAGAATTCGGCTGGAAGTACAAATTTCACTTCCGGTTCAGGATTTTCGATTGGAGCAAATGCCGGATTGAACTCATCCGGACCATCGGCTGGACTTTCTGTTGGATACTCGGTCAGCCAATCTTCCAGCAGGTCGATTCCAGATATATCCGTAAAATTTGAGCCTGCGGCGGACCAACATTCTGCGAAATGGTCTTTCACGGCTCCAAAAGTGGAAGGCTACTGGGATGGGCTTGTCTCAAAATGCAACGGTGCAAAGAGCATCCAGACTAACGCGGTAACTTTTGACACCTACACAATCTACACCCGCCCGAGCAATTTTGCGCCAAAGTACAAGACCATAGAGCTTACGACTACGGTGAATGTCAATTTGGAAATGCTTACGTCATGGATTGGAGGTCTGGGACGGCTGACTTCAAGGTGGTACGACCGCAGCACCGGCTGGATTTATTTCGACTACATCAAAAAGCCAAGCAATCTTGTGGGTGAGTACATCATGTCGTTCAGCGCACCGGAAGGCACTACACCCGAAAGATATGAGCTTTTGAACAAGGCTCTGAGGGATTATATTGACGACTGGGGAACCAATGTAAAATATTATACCTTTGGTGACATCACTTCTCCGAACGGTCCACTGGATAAGGTTGCAAAATCCTACTTCTCTGGTCCAAAGCAGAAAATCACCACCAACAAGGATGTGCTTAAAGACAGGGGATTCAGCGGCAAATACACATTCTACATCAGGAATGTGTCCACTGGAAAGAACGTTGCGAGCTTTGACGTGACATTCTGAAAAAACATGGGGCTGTCCAAAACGGATGGCC
Source organism: uncultured Spirochaetaceae bacterium (assembly GCA_902783155.1). Classification (GTDB taxonomy): domain Bacteria; phylum Spirochaetota; class Spirochaetia; order Treponematales; family Treponemataceae; genus Treponema_D. Next base: position 70,508 of record CACZPR010000042.1, on the reverse strand, counting down.
CCATATTTTTTGGGGTGACACTTATTAAAAAACGATTTATAATCCACCCATGCGGAAAATTTTTTTTGACACACGAAAAATGGATATGGCGTGTCGCGAGCGTTTTTGTCTTAGCGAAGATTTGATGATGGAAAACGCAGCGTCTGCCCTTGAAAAAAAACTTGCGGAAAAAAAATCGGTGCTGATTTTGTGCGGCGGCGGGAACAACGGTGGCGACGGTTATGCCCTTGCGCGGAGGATTTTTTCAAAAAACATTTCTGTTGCCGTGATTGTCTGTGTGCCTGAAAGATCCGACATGTGCCTTCTGCAAAAAAGACGTGCGAAAAATTGCGGCGTAAAATTTGTTCCGCTTTCTGATTCCGAAACCTTTTTAGAAAACAATAATTTTGATGCCGTGGTTGACTGCATTTTTGGAAGTGGATTCCACGGTGCGCTGCCTGATGAGATTTCTGCCCTGGTTAAAAAAATCAATGCGATGGAGGCCTTCAAACTTGCCTGCGACATTCCGTCCGGTCTTGATTTGCTTGGGAATGCTTCGGGCGAATGTTTCCATGCTGACGTGACTGTCACCATGGGTGCGCTGAAACTTGCCCTTTTTTCTGATTTTGCGAAGGAGGTTTGCGGAAAAATAAGCTGTGCCGATTTGGGACTCGACCGTGAGACCTTTGAAAACTCCGTCCCGCAGAACCATGGTCCAAAATACTTTTTGCTGGAGGAATCCGACTGTAAATATCCGCACCGGCAAAATCCGAATGTGAACAAGGGCAGCTTTGGACATGCCGCTTTTGTTGCCGGAGAAAAAATTGGCGCTTCGGTGATTGCGTCCTGTGCTGCCCTGAAATTTGGTGCGGGGCTTGTGACTCTTGTTGATTTTAAAAATGCCTGTTCATCCGGTGAAAAGATTTCTCTTGATATAAACGGGTTGCCATCGGAGACCATTGTTCCCTATGAAATCATGTGCGGAAAAAACTTTCCCGAAAGAACATCCGCCATTGCGCTGGGGATGGGGCTTGGCCGTGATTGCGGCATAGATGAAATCAAAAAATATATTTTTGAAAACCCGGAGATTCCGCTTGTTCTTGATGCGGACATTTTTTACCACGACGAAATACTTGAGATTTTGCAAAAACGTAGCGCGCAAAAATCCCCGACCGTTCTGACTCCCCATCCAAAAGAGTTTTCCGTCCTGCTTGAGAAATGCGGGCTTGGAATTTTTTCTACCGGCGATGTCGTCAAAAATCGGGTGGAGCTTGCACAAAAATTTTGCGGGGCATTTCCTGGAACTGTGCTTTTGCTGAAGGGAGCGACCGTTCTTGTTGCGCAAAAACAGGATGCGGATTCGGACTGTGAAATGTTTTTTAATCCTCATGGAACTGCTGTATTGGCAAAGGCTGGAAGCGGCGATGTTCTGTCCGGGCTTGTGGCTTCCCTTCTTGCACAAAAATATTCAGCGCTGGATGCCGCAAAATCTGCAAGTCTTGCCCATGCCCTTGGCTCAAAAAAAATCTGCCCGGACTTTTCGCTTACACCATTTGGTCTGATTGGTGCGTTGGAAAAGTAAAAAAAAGGCGGCCCCTGAAAAACCAAGGACCGCCCAAAAGGAGGATTTTAGAAAAAAGATTATTTGCTGACTGCCATTTTACTCTGCCTGTTTGACAAAAATCTTGTCAACCTGTTTTGTTTTTGTTGTCCCGTCAATGGTCGAAAGCATCACCCAGGAGCCTTCCTTTAAATCGGAGAGCCCAAGAGTTTCCATGCTCTGTCCCTGACCTCTTTTTCTGCCTGCTGATTTTGTGTCGGGCTTTTCCTTGCTCGCATTTGTTTCGTCAGTTTTGGATTCGGCACTATCTGCGGAAGGTGATTTCATGCTCATAATTTTGGTGAATCCGGTTACGGCATATTCTGTGACATTTCCATCCGCATCGCTGATTTTGATTTTATTGTTTTTTGCGTCAACAGATTTTATCTGCCCGATTACCGCGTTTTCATCAAAAGCACCAAACTTTCCCCTTGGTCCACCACGGTCCATCTGATTTTTTTCATCCGAGGTTTCCTTCTGAGGTCTGTTCATTTCTGTTCTGGACTTACCGTCAGATTTTTTTCCACTGGAAGCAAACGCTCCAGCCGAAACGATTGTAGCAAGCACAATTGCCGCCGTTGTCACCTTTGTGATTTTTTTCATAAGCTTAGTTCTCCTTAGGTCCACGCCTGTAAGTTTTTTTGTCAGACTTTTTCCTGCTGACACTAACGAATATACATCATCGGGGCGGGAGAATCTTTAAATGCGGGTAAGAGAAAAATAAGAGAGTTCTTAGGGAAATGCTGATTGATACTGAAAAAGGCCCAGATAATCTTCGGCACCACCACAATCTGAATACCGTTGCTTCCTTCCGGATCTGGCGGGGTTTTCCAGCTGTGATGTGCAAAGCATCTGGACCCTAAACGGAAAGAGGGGGATTCGAACCCCCGATAGACTTTCGCCTATGCACGCCTTCCAAGCGTGTACCTTAAACCACTCGGACATCTTTCCAAAAAAACTACAGGATTTTTTTTAGTTGCTTCGTACCGGAGAAAGACTGAAACCGCTGCATCAAAAGACCGAACGAAAACATTTGTTTTGGAAAAAGCGGAAAGAGGGGGATTCGAACCCCCGATACCAAAAAAATGGTATAACGGTTTTCGAGACCGTCCGGATCGACCGCTCTCGCATCTTTCCAAAAATCAATAGACAAACAAAAACCTGTAATATTACGAGACTGACACGATTCGAACGTGCGACCCTCACCTCCGCAGGGTGATGCTCTAATCCAGCTGAGCTACAGTCTCAAAAAAAGCGGAGGCGACAGGGGTTGAACCTGCCCGGGCGTTTCCGCACCGACGGTTTAGCAAACCGTTGTATTACCGCTCTACCACGCCTCCAAAGTTCCTCACGAAGCCTTGTAGGCCCTTAAGGACGGAGCGAGAGGGATTTGAACCCCCGGTACCCGTAAGAGTACAACGGTTTTCAAGACCGCCGCGTTCGACCACTCTGCCATCGCTCCAATACAAATTGTAGCTATCACTATATAAAACTCTAAGACAATTGTCAAGCGGGCAAATGAATTTTTTCTTTACAATAAAAGATGTTCAAATTTAATAGACTTTTAATCGAGAGTCCTATATATTTTCCCATGTAGATTCTGGAGGAGTATATGGGAGAAGAACTTGTTGAGGACGTTATCGAGGATGCGGTCCTTCTTGGCTCGGAAATGCCTGAAAATGTCATGGAGGCGACCAAGGAAGCTGCCGTCGGTGTGGTGAACCAGACCAAATCAATCCTGCATCTGGATGAGCTCAAGTCTTTTTTGACCTGGGAAAACTTTTTGAAGGTTCTGACCAGCGTTATCGCAATCTTGATTTTCTATGTGGCGTACAGATTGATTAAGATGCTCGTAAAAAAAGGAGCATCAAAAAAATTTGAGGCGCACACTGTCCAGATACTGACAAAGGCCATTTCATATGTCTTCTATATTTTGATTATCATGTACGTTCTGAATCTGTTTGGAATCAATCTGAGCGCGATATGGGGTGCTGCTGGAATTGCCGGAGTTGCCATTGGTTTTGCGGCCCAGACGACGGTTAGCAATTTGATTAGCGGCGTGTTTGTTGTCGCGGAAAAATCCATGAAGATTGGTGATTTTATCGAAGTGTCCGGTATCAGCGGCTCCATTGATTCGGTTGGCCTTTTGAGTGTGACAATCCATACCCTTGACAACCAGATGGTCCGAATCCCGAACAGCACCATAATCAACAGCAACCTTGTGAACTACAGCAGATTTGACAAGAGACGCTTCGTTTTTCCGTTGCCAATCAGCTACGATTCCGACATGAACACCGCGTTGATTGCCGCAAAGGAGATTGCCGACATCTGCATCCAGAATGGTGTGATTTTGAGCGACCCTGCCCCCGTTGCTTTTTACGATGGATTTGATACCGCTGTGAATCTTCGGCTGGCGGTGTGGTTCGAGCGTTCAAAGCTCATTGAAACAAAAAATGCAATCTACACTACGGCGGTCCAGGTTTTCAATAAATATGGCGTGGTGATTCCGTTTACGCGCTACGATGTGAAAATTGTTTCCGACGATGAGCCAAAATCAAAAAAGGAAAGGCCCGCTCCAAAAAAAGTTGAGGCAATTGAAGCGAAGCCCGCAAAATCTATTGTAACGGAAAAAGCTGTCAAACCGGCAAGAAAAGCAACAAAAAAGAGCGTCGAAAAATGAATACAGTACAGATTGTTGCCGCAAGTGTCTGCGCGTTGATATTTATAGTTTTTGTGATTCTTTCGATTGTCGCGAACAGAATGCTCAATTCAACATTTGTTCCGTCCAGTCCGCTGTGGAAAAAACTGGACCTTGGTGACGGCGACCGTGAAAATGCGAGCGAAGAGGAGAAAGAGGTTTTTGACAAGGTGGACGCGGTTAAAAGGTTTGCCGACTGCTGGCTTGGAAACACTCCCCACGAGGATTTGTGGATTGAAAGTTTTGACGGTCTGAAGCTGCATGGACTTTTGTTTAAATCAGCAGGCAGCCACAGGTATGCTATTGTTGTCCACGGCTACAGGGGACGGCTCCGTGAAACAAGTGTCTACGGAATGACCTACCACAAAAGCAATTTCAATGTGCTCCTGCCCGAAAACCGTGCTTCCGGGATGAGTGAAGGAAAATTTGTGTCCATGGGTGCGTTTGAGAAAAAGGATGTGGTCCGGTGGATTGAAAAGATTCTGGAGATTGACAGCGAGGCGGAGATTTTTCTGCATGGGGAAAGTCTTGGGGCTGCAACGGTGATGATGACGCTTGGTGAAAATCTTCCGGAAAATGTGAAGGCCGCTACAGCAGACTGTGGCTATACATCCATCTGGGAAGAATTCTGCTATCTTCTGAAAGACGCTATGCACAAACCAGTCTTCCCGCTTCTCTATCTTTCGGATTTCTACAGCAAGATAAGGTTCGGCTTCGGATTCAAAAAGACATCCAGCATCAGGGCCGTCAAAAAATCCAGGACCCCGCTTTTGATTTTGCATGGCGGCAAGGACAAGATTGTTCCAACGTCGATGGCAAAAAAAATCTATGTGGCCACCGCATCCAAAAAGGACTGGTTCATAATGCCGGGAGCGGATCACTGCCAGTCCGTAATAGTGGATACGGATGTCTACTGGGCAAAAGTCCAGGAATTTTTGTCCAGAGTTGTTTAGACTTATGCGTCCTGTGCAAAAACTATCGCTGTACGCTGTCTGCCTTGACTTTGGCTGCGACATCTGGACCGGCGAGGGTTTTCACTATCTCCATTGAAAATTCTTCGGCGGCTCCGGGCCCTCTTCCTGTTATCAGATTTCCCGAGTGGACAAATGCTTTTCCGCTGACATGGTTTTCCCTAAAATCAGGCACAGCTTCTTCCATGCTCGGATAGCAGGTCCATTTTTTTCCGGCGAGGCAGCCTGTTTTGGGAAGAACTAGGGCCGGTGCTGCACAGATTGCGCAGACCAATTTTCCTTCCCCGTCCATTTTTTTCACAAAATCAACAGCGGGCTTGCTTTCGGCAATGTTTTTTGTGCCGGGCATTCCACCGGGGACCACCACAGCATCTGGATTTTCGCCGGACTTTAGGTATTCGTCCAAAGTCATGTCGGCAACAACCCCAACTTTGCGTGAGCATACAACGTTGCGGCTTTCTCCCACGGCTACCAACGTAACATCAATCCCGGCGCGGCGAAGATAGTCTACAGGTGTAAGGGTTTCTATCTCTTCAGACCCATCGGCGATAAAAATTACAGCTTTTTTCATTAAATTCCTCCATAAAATTCAACTTTCTTCCATTTTAGTACGATTGTTGAAATGATACACCTTATGGAGTAAAATAGAAAGTATGAATCAAGAGCAGAAGACCAGACAGAGACAGGTATTATTTATTGACTCATCACCATTGTACGAAGGTTTTTTCAAGGAAAAACTGGTTGCCGAGCAGATTAAGGTGACAATGGCAAAAGGCGACCGCGATGCTTTTCAGAAAATGATTAGCCAGCTGCCGGACTTGATACTTGTTGATATTGAGAACGATTTTGAGAACATACAGAATTTTCTTGAGAACAAGCTCCATGAGCCAAACACCGCCCGAATCCCAATGATTATCAGCGGACCCCAAATCCCCAAGGAGCAGATTGCAAATCTGATTCGTTTTGGCGTTGTGAAATATTTTGCAAAGCCACTCAAGTTCGACTCATTCTTTAAGGCAATCGGAAAGGTTTTGCACACGGCACTCACAATCGACGAGACCGAATGTGCGCTTGAGACCCACATCAATGGGAACATGATTTTTATCGAAATCTCCAAGGGACTTAACAGGGACAAAATCTCTTTGCTGAAATACAGGCTCGCGGAGCTTCTGGATTTGAATCCGCTGCATGAACCAAAGATTATAGTTATGATGACAAATCTTGAGCTTACCTTTGTTGATGGCGCGAATCTGGAGCTGCTTTTTGATATTCTTTGCGATGAAAAGCGAATCAAGCGGTCGAACATAAAGGTCCTTGCGAGAAACGAGTTTATCAAGGAACTTATTGCGGGGCATCCAATGTACAGCGGAATCGAGGTGGTTGAAAACATGAACGACATTCTCGGTCAGTTCGTTGATACCACCAGCATTACTCCCGATGATTTTTCTGATGTCGTCACTGAAAAGATTCTCAATGTTGACAGTGAAGCAAAGGAAAGCAATGTTGAAATCAGATTCGGAGCCGACAGTCCAGAGCCGGAAGAGCAGGAGACATTTGACGGAAGCTCCCTTGAAATTGCAATTGTCGATCCGAACCCGGAAGTCCAGCAGACCATTTCCCAGGCGTTCACGGCAATCAAGTCAAAGACGCATGTTTTCAGTAACGGTCAGTCTTTGATGCAGGCTCTTGCCAACCAGTCTTTCAGTCTGATTATCCTTGACCTCTATCTGCCAGATGTGAATGGATTCCAGCTTTTGCAGTATTTCAAACAGCAGAAACTTTCCATCCCGATTTTGGTTCACTCTGTTGCTCCTTCAAAACAGTTTGTCGTTCAGGCACTCCAGTTTGGTGCAAGTGGATTTGTAATAAAACCTCAGCCACCGGCCGCAGTCATTCAAAAGTCTCTTGAAATCATAAAGAACAGACAGATTATGGAGCTGCTGAAAAAGAAACCTCTTTAGGAAAACGCCAGATGAAAAATAAACTAAGGCCCACACTTTTTTTTAGTTTTGTGCTTTTGATTTTTGCTTCATGTTCGAATGTAAAATGGAACTCATCATTTTCTGAAGCAAAAAAGATTGCCACAAAAAAGGACAAGGACATTTTCATGGTGATTTCCGGTGGAGCAGAATCATCGGATGAATTTAAATCCACTGTTCTTGATTCAAAAGATTTTCTTTCCGCTGTTGGAAAAAAATTTGAGCTTCTGTTTATAAATCTTTCCGCTGATGGACTCAAGGATTTGTCGCAGGAAGAGCTTTCAAAAGTCTATGATGAGAATTCAAAAATCATAATGGACTACAGCGTTACCGATGAACTGACAATGCTCATGCTGAATCAGGATGGGTATTGGTTAAAATCTTTTCCATACGCAGATAAATACAAGGACCCCGCGCTTTTGATTGCGGATTTGTTTGCTGATGATGAAAAAGTTTCCATGGCGCATGACTATATTTCTGCGATAAAAAAATTTGATGGAACGGACAGGGCAAAGGCAATCAACAATCTTTATGAGTTTACTGATGAAAATTATAAAGCTCCGCTTCTGCCTCTATGCTATGAGATTCCAGATTTGGACAGCGAAAACAACACTGGCCTTTTGGGAAAATATGAACTGATTATTGCATACGACCGTGCGGACAAAATATTGAGTGCGGAAAATGTTGACCAGGCGGCACAGGTTTTTGTTGATGCGGCGGAACATGGACATCTGGACCGGAGCCAAAAGTTCGAGGCATATTTTACGGCGGCGTATCTTTATCCTCTTGTTGGCAGCACCAATTTTGATAAAATGTGCGAGCTTCTTGAACAGGCATACGATTCAAATCCAAGCGACCCGCATGTTAACGAAGTGACCGACCTTCTGCAAAACATCAGGGATATGAAACTGGTTTACGAAAATTCCCAAAACCAGCAGCCACAAGAAACTGGACAGTAATCAATGGGGAGTGACCTTGCATCGTCAGTGCCAATGTGGCTTCTGCTGACCATCGCCGGAATCTGTATAATTCTTTCGATGATTTTTTCGGCGACGGAATCTGCTTTTCTTTCCATAAACAAACTGCGGGTCCGCTTTTTGAAAAACAAAAAAAACAAACGGGCAACAAGAGTCTGGAATCTTTTGAGCAACAAGGAACGTTTAATCAACACCTTGCTTGTGGGAAACAATATTGTCAACGTAATCATCTCGTCAATAATTGCGTATCTTGCGTTGCATTGGTTCGGCAATGCGGGAATTGGAATTGCGACTTTTGCGGCGACAATGCTTCTTTTGATTTTTGGTGAAATCACTCCAAAGACAATCGCTACACACCACCCGGAGGCAATTGCATTTTTTTTCAGCGGATTTATTTTTGTTGTCGAAAAGATTTTGACACCTTTTGTTTTTATTTTTACAAAAATATCCCAGGGGATTTTGCGTATTTTTAAAATCAACACAAAAGAAAAAAGCATAAGTTTTACCGAGGAAGAAATTAAGACTTTTATTGAAGTCAGCGGTGAGCAGGGTGTGATTGACCGCAACAAAAAAAACATGATGCGGCGTGTGTTTAAATTTTCAGACCTTGCCGCAAAGGACATTATGACTCCGCGAAAAAATATCCAGGCAATACACATTGGTGCGAGCTACAAGGAGGTTATTGAATTTTCGGAACGCAATCTGATTTCAAGATTTCCTGTCTACCGCGAAAGCATTGATGATATTGTCGGAATACTTTACATGAAGGACCTGCTTTTTTACAACAACGACAGCACCGGTTTTTCTGTACATAACATCATGCGTCCACCGCTTTTTATTTTGGGAACAAAAAAAATGTCCGGCATACAGCAGATGCTTGAGGAAAACCACCAGAGCATGGCCGTTGTGATTGACGAATATTCTGGAACCGACGGAATTCTTACGACCGAGGATATTGCCCGTGAGATTTTTGGACCCATTGCCGATGAGTACAAGCCCTATGCCCGCCGTGTTGAGGTTGTTATAAAAAATGAGAGCGGAGGAAAAATTGATGGCCAGTCCCGCCTTGTTGATTTGAACGAGCAGCTTGGGATAAAACTACAGTCCGAATATTGCGAAACCATAGGTGGATATATATCCGAAAAACTTGGACGCATTCCGGAAGAGGGGGACACAATTTCTGCCGAGGGGTATAATTTTTCTGTTCTGAAAATGGACGACAAACGTGTTGCAAAAATCCGTCTGACAAAAAAGACCGGGGAGGAAGAATGAGCGAAACAGTTTTCATAATCTGCACTCTGATTGCCCAGATTCTCTTGATTTTTTGTGGAGCTTTTTTTGCCGCAACAGAGACTGCGTTCACTTCGATTTCAAAAATCACCGCACGACAGATGCTTAAGGCCAACGAAAAGAATTCAAAAAAAATTTTCAAGCTGCGGAACAATCTGGACATTTTGATTTCGACCGTCCTCATTGGAACAAATCTTGTGACGACTCTTCTTTCTTCTCTTTCAACCGCATTTTCCTTAAAGATTTTGGGAAGCCGCTATGTGACTTACGGGACAGCCCTTACAAGCATAATGATTATTATTTTTAGCGAGATAATTCCAAAGACATTTGCGGCTGCAAAACCAAAAAAAGTTGCGCAGGGAAGTGCGACGATAATAATAATCATCCAAAAAATATTTTTCCCGGTGGTTTGGATTTTTAAGCAGCTTTCACGATTCCTTGAATTTATTGAGCGCACGATTTTCAAAACCAAGCAGCCGCTGATTACCGAGGATGAACTGAAAACTTTGGTCGCGGTCGGTCAGCACGAAGGAACTCTTGAGACTGACGAAAAAGACATGCTGGACAGAATCTTTGAGTTCTCCGATTTGCAGACAAAAGACATAATGAGACATCGCTCGTTTATACGGTACGTGGGTTCGGTATATTCGTATGAGGAAACTTTGAAAGCCTTTGCTGAATCCGGTTATTCAAGATTGCCTGTAATTGATGGAGAACCTGGTCCGCGTGAAAAAATAATTGGTGTGCTGCATTACAAGTCTGTTCTTTTTGCAATCCCCGAAATTCGCAAGAGTCAGGATTTTGTCCGAATCTGCATGAGCCGTTGCCTGTTTGTTCCCGAAAGCATGACCGCAGTTGATTTGCTCAGGATGTTTAAAAAAGAAAAAGAAAATTTTTCAATCGTTGTAAACGAATATGGCGAAACTGCCGGAATTGTTACGATGGATGACATTCTTCGCGCTGTTTTTGGTCGCATAACGGATGAATATGGAGAAACGGATGTTGCTCCCGAAAAACGAATAAGCGTAATCAACACAAATGAATTTTTGGTTCCGGGTGACATGAAACTGGATGATGTGAACGATGTTTTGAATCTGAATCTGGATAGCGAAAACTACAACACTTTGGGTGGATGGCTCTTGGAGCATTTTGGGTATCTTCCGTCGATTGGCGAAGTCTACAAAAAGGACAAAATAATTTTTATGGTCGAGGACCAGGCGGCCCGGAGAATTGTTTCTGTGAGAATAAAAATTAGCTTTGGATAATCGATTGTTTTTTGGTAGAATCGGTAAATAAAATTGAGGTGAATTAAAATGCAGGACTGGGACATAATGTTTTTTTTGAACAGCATACTTTTAGGTGCGGGACTTGCGATGGACGCTTTTTCTGTTTCAATGACCCACGGATTGACCAGACCAAATTTGACTCGCGGAAAACATTGCCTCATTGCCGGAGTGTTTGCTTTTTTCCAGTTCATAATGCCGCTTGTCGGTTGGTTCTGTGTCCACACGATTGTCAACGCATTTTCAAAGGTCCAGAAATTCATTCCATGGATTGCGCTTTTTCTCTTGCTTTTTATCGGTGGAAAAATGTTGATTGAGGCAATCTTCAAAAAAGAAAAGCAGAACGAAGAAAACAATCCCCTCAGCTTTAAACTTCTTTTTGTTCAGGGAATTGCCACATCAATAGACGCGCTTTCTGTCGGATTCACAATCGATGAATATAGATTTGTCATGGCTTTTGTCGCGTGTCTCATAATTGCTGCGATGACTTTTTTGTTCTGTTATTTTGGAATAGTCATTGGAAAAAAAATTGGAACAAAACTTGCGGACAAGGCTGGAATACTTGGCGGACTAATTTTGATTGGGATTGGCATAGAGATTTTTGTCAAGGGAGTGTTTTTCTAGTCTCCCATTTTTCAATTGAAAAACCCCGGCTTTTCTTCTATAATAATTCCTATGTTTCGTATCTATGTAGAAAGAAAGGCTGGCTTTACCATTGAAGCTGACCGTATTTATGCTGAAATCAGCAGTTTTTTGGGAATTGGCGGAGTGACCGGGGTCCGTTATCTGAACCGGTATGATGTGGAAAACGTTTCTGAAGATGTCGGTCGTGCGGCTACAACCAGAATTTTTTCCGAGCCTCAGAGCGACAATGTTTTCTTTGAGACGCTGGAAATTCCTGACGGTGCTACACAGATTATCTGGGAATATCTTCCGGGACAGTACGACCAGCGTGCAGATTCTGCGGAACAGTGTCTTTCACTCCTGCGCGAGGGGATGAGTTCTTTTGCAAAAGTCGGAACTGAACCGCCGCGTGTCCGTTGTGCAAAGATTGTAATCCTTGAAGGAAATGTTTCTGCATCGGACGTTGAAAAAATCCAGCACTACCTGATTAACCCGGTTGACAGCCGCCTCATAGTCAATGACAAAAAACCGACAACGCTCAAAATGGAAACCACAGTTCCCGGCGACATAGAAACTGTAAACAATTTCATCGATTTTGATTCAACCAGCCTTGAACTGTACAGACAGAAGCTCGGTCTTGCAATGGACTATGCCGACATCAAGTGGCTTCAGGATTATTTCATTTCAAAAAAGCGCAATCCGACGATTACTGAAATCCGCGTGCTGGACACATATTGGTCAGATCACTGCCGCCACACGACTTTCAACACAATCCTCAAGGACATAAAAATTGACGACGGTCCTTATGCTGATTTGTTCCGCTCGTCGCTCAAAAACTACACCGAGATGCGCACAGACCTTTATGCAGACCGCAAGGACAAAAAAGTCACTCTCATGGACATGGCCTGCATCGGTGCGAAATACTTACGGAAGCACGGTCTTCTTGAAAATCTTGAAGTCAGCGAAGAAAACAACGCATGTTCGATTTTTATTGACGTGCATTACACGACAGATTCAAGCGGAAATAAAATTTCTCCTGATTCACCTGAAGCTGTTGAACGCTGGCTTTTGGAATTCAAAAACGAGACTCACAATCACCCGACGGAAATCGAACCGTTCGGAGGTGCGGCAACTTGTATCGGTGGAGCAATCCGTGATCCGCTTTCCGCACGCTCATGGGTTTATCAGGCATTGCGCGTAACAGGTGCAGCAGACCCGACTGTTCCTCTGAACGAAACTCTTCCGGGAAAACTTCCGCAGATGAAACTCACCCGCGAAGCTGCACAGGGATTTTCGTCCTACGGAAACCAGATTGGACTTACGACTGGACAGGTTCAGGAAATCTACCATCCGGGCTATGTCGCAAAACGCATGGAGCTTGGTGCCGTTATTGCAGCTGCCCCTGTTGATTTGGTCCTTCGAGAAACACCAGAGGCCGGAGACATAATCATTTTGCTTGGCGGCGGAACTGGACGTGATGGAATTGGTGGTGCTACGGGTTCATCAAAAGTCCACACGGAAAAATCCGTTACAACTGCTGCTGCCGAAGTTCAGAAGGGAAACGCCGTTGAGGAAAGAAAAATCCAGAGGCTCTTCCGCAACAAGGATGTCTGCCTGATGATTCGCCGCTGTAATGACTTTGGTGCAGGCGGTGTTTCCGTTGCCGTTGGAGAACTCGCTCCCGGATTGGACATCAACCTTGATGCGGTCCCGAAAAAATATGAAGGCCTTGATGGAACCGAGCTTGCAATTTCCGAGTCCCAGGAAAGAATGGCCGTCGTCGTAAAAAAAGAGAACGTTGAAAAATTCATCGCGGCGGCAAATGCGGAAAATCTCAATGCAGTCGTTGTTGCGACGGTCACCGATACAAACCGCATGGTTATGAAATGGCGCGGAAATACAATCGTTGATTTGGACCGCTCTTTCATCGACACGGCAGGTGCGCCTCACGAAGCAGTTGCAGAAATCGAATCTCCGGCGGCACAGGAAAAATCTCCGTTGGTAAATCCGCTTGAATCAGTTTCTTCTATATTAAATGCTGATTCAGACTCAAGTGCAGTGCACAAGGCCTGGATTGAAAATATTTCTGATTTGGCATGTTGTTCTCAGCGTGGATTGGGCGAAAGATTTGACGGTTCAATCGGCGCAAGTTCAGTGCTCATGCCTTACGGAGGAAAATATCAGTCATGTCCTGAAGCAGGTATGGCCGCAAAGATTCCTGTTCTTTCACCAAGGGAAACATCAACTGTAAGCCTTATGACATTCGGATTTGACCCGCGCGTTTCACAGTGGAGTCCATGGCACGGTTCACAGATTGCAGTCCTTTCTTCACTTGCAAAAATCACTGCCCTCGGTGGAAAAGCTGATTCATGCCGATTGAGTTTCCAGGAATTCTTCGGTCGTGCAGTAAGCGAAAAAACTTGGGGATATCCAGCAGCCGCACTTTTGGGAGCATTGGACGCACAGAAGGCAATGGGTACCGGAAGCATCGGCGGTAAGGACAGCATGAGCGGAACATTCGAGCATATCAACGTGCCACACACACTCGTTTCTTTTGCCGTAACAACTGATGAAGTCAAAAACGTAACATCAGGTTCATTCAAAAAAGCGGGAGACGGAATCTATTTGGTTTCAGTGCCTTACTCAGAAGAGCTTGCCCCAGATTTTGAAACCTTCGCAGAAAACAGCGACGTGCTTTACAAACTGAACTCCGAAGGAAAAATCAGCGCGATGTATCCGGTTGGTCCCGGTGGAATTGCAGAGGCAGTCAGCAAGATGGCGATGGGAAACAAGATTGGTGCGAACATAACGACGGTGTGCGCAAGTCCTACGGCAGCATCAATGGATCACGACGTTGATTCAAGGGATCTGTTCACTCCGCTCTACGGTTCAATCATCGTTGAAAGTTCCGAAGCCCTTGACATGCTTTCTGATTTTGTTGAAGGAACGGTCACAAAGATTGGAGCCACCCAGGATGAAAAATCAATTTCAGTATTCGGTGCGACAATCAGCATTGAAGAAATCGAAAAAGCATGGGAATCAAAACTTGCAGTGGTTTTCCCACCTGTGAGCGGCGCAAAAGAACAGCCTGCACTTCCGAAATATGCTCTTAGTGAGCATCCAAGTTTGGCGGAGGCAAGAAAAACGTTTACGGCAAAAATCGGAAAGGCAAAACCAAAAGTCGTAATTCCTGTTTTCCCGGGAAACAACTGTGAGTTCGACATGGCACGTGCTTTCAATCTGAATGGCGCGGAAACAAAAATCATGGTGTTCAAAAACAGAACTCCGCAGGACATTGCAGAAAGCCTTGAAGCAATCAGTGCCGAAATCAAAAAGAGCCAGATTGTCGCAATCCCCGGTGGATTCTCTGCTGGTGACGAACCCGACGGCTCCGGAAAATACATTGCGAACGTAATCCGCGAACACAGGGTTGCCGATGCGTTGATGGATCTTCTCAAAAACCGCGACGGACTTCTTCTTGGAATCTGCAACGGTTTCCAGGCATTGATAAAGACGGGTCTTGTTCCTTACGGTGAAATCCGTGACATGAGCGACGAGACACCGACTTTGACTTTCAACAAGATTGGCCGCCACATCAGCCGTGTGGTACGCACAAGAATGGTCAGCGCAACAAGTCCATGGGCATTGAACGAAACAGTTTTGGATCCAAGAATCCATTTGGTTCCTGTAAGCCATGGTGAAGGACGCGTGGTTGTCAGTGAAAAAATGGCGGAAGAGCTTTTCAAAAACGGACAGGTCTATTCACAGTACGTCGATGAAAACGGAATCCCGTCAATCAGTGAGCCGGACAATCCGAACGGAAGTCTTTTTGCAATCGAAGGACTCACAAGCCCGGATGGTCATGTCCTTGGAAAAATGGGACACAGCGAACGCACGGTCGGAAATGACAAAAACGGAGCCAGCGTTGATTTGATTAAGAACATCGCAGGAAATCCGCTTGAAAATCCAAAAGAAAATTCTTGCCAGAATCTGTTTGCGGCAGGAGTTTCATACTTCGCATAACCGTAGGGGGGCAAGGTATTTTTATCTTGTCCCCTTTTTTTAGATGCAATGGGGTCAAGACATTGAATAGCGATACAATAGAAGCGGATATTAGATTTTTGTCAAGCACAATGCATGAGGTCCGCACACCAATCCAGACAATAATCAGTACGACGGAGCTTCTTGCGGACACGGCACTCAACAAGGAACAGCTGGAATATGTCCGGCAGATTGAATTCAGCTCCAATATTTTGCTCCAGCTTGCCAACGATGTTTTGGACTACACAAAAATTTCTTTGTCCGATTTTCGTCTGGAAAACATTCCTTTTGACATAATTGCGTTGACAGAAAATGTTGCGGATTTAATCAGCATTGAAGGATTTTCAAAGCATCTTGAAATCATAACGAATATTGATTATTCTCTGCCAAAAATTGTTACCGGCGACCCGACCCGCGTTCAGCAGATACTTTTGAATCTTGCAAAAAATGCGGTCAAATTTACAAGCCATGGATATGTCCAAATTTCTTTGCGCATGGTGGATGGTGATATTTATTTTGAGGTGATGGATTCAGGAATCGGTGTTGCGAAAGAAAAAAAGACAATGATTTTCGACAGTTTCTATCAGGTGGATTCCTCCACGACAAGACGTTACGGTGGAACTGGACTTGGCCTTTCAATCAGCAAAAATCTTGTGGACATAATGCACGGAAAAATTGGGCTTAGGGACAATCCTTCCGGTGGTTCCATTTTTTATTTTTCATTGCCGCTTGAGATTTCCAATTTCAATCCGGAAAAAAGTTTTACACTTGATGCACCGGAGTCCGCAAAACTTTTGATTGTCGATGATTCAAGTCTAAGCCTCCTAAGTCTGGAAGAAAAAATTAGGTCCATGGGTTTGAAAAATGTCACGACTGTTGCGAGTGGGAAAGAGGCTCTTGCGAAACTAAAATTTGCCGCGGAGATTGGGGAGCCTTTCACGATTGCATTTATCGACATGATTATGCCCGACATGGATGGCTGGAGGCTTGCGGCTGAAATTACAAAAAATATTTCGCTGAACAGCATGAAACTTTATCTGATGGTTCCCGAAGGCCAGATGGGTGGTGATGCAAAAATGAAATTGCTCAACTGGTTCAACGGTTATATCTACAAGCCAATAAAAAGAACCGCGCTTCTGAACATGCTGGAGGATGCCTTCATTGTTCCTCTTGATTTGCAGCCGATTGAAACTGAGCCAAGCATTTTTGAAAAGACGGACACACACAATGCGGTAAAAAATGCGGAAGACAAAGACAAAAATGTTGCCGCTGGATTGAAGATTCTTGTTGCCGAGGATCATCCTGTTAACCGAAAAATATTGGAGACTTTCCTAAAAAAATTTGGCGCGACAATTTTTTCTGCTGAGGACGGAGAGCAGGCTGTAGGAATTGTTGCGGAAAATCCCGACATAGACATGATTTTTATGGACATACTCATGCCTGTGAAAAGTGGTCTGGACGCTACGATTGAGCTTAGGCAAAAAAAGTTTCAGGGAATAATCATCGCCTGCACTGCGAACAACGATGAGGCTGATTTTGCACAGTACCGTCAGCAGGGAATGAATGATATAATAATCAAGCCGTTCAAAAAGGATGTAATCCGTGCGACTTTGGAAAAATGGAAGGCCGTTCTTTCGGTTCCAGAGGCAAAACAGATTATGACTTTGGTTGCTCTAAAAAACAAGGTCGAGGACATGTGGGACATAACTTTGTTTATGGACACAATTGGAAACGACAATGAAAAAGCAAAAGAGGCGCTGGAAAAATATTTTAGACAAAGTTCAATGCTTCTGAGTGAAATCCGAGATATTTTGAATCAGGATAATATTGATTTTAAACTTGTTGTGGAAAAATCTGATAAACTTATGGAGCTTTGTGATTTCATAAAATCAAAGAGCCTTGTGAAAATGGCAAAAGAAATTTCTGATGCCGCAGGACGTGAGGACAAAATTGCGACCGAATCTGCGGACCTGAATTTTTCAATCGATTTTGTTCAGCTGGAAAACATCACGACAAACTGGAGAAATTCTTTGTAGACTATGGAAAGATTTTTGAAAACAAATTATCACACGCACACAAATTTTTGTGACGGAAATGCAAGCCCTGAAGAAATGGTAAAAGCCGCGATTGAAAAAAACTTTGACACGCTCGGGTTCAGCGGACATTCAATGTTTCCTTTTTCGAGCGACTGGCACATTCAGTCCAGAAACCATGCGTCCTATGCAAAAGAAATTTTGCGGCTAAAGAAAGAGTATTCCGGCAAAATAAAAATTCTCCTGGGCTTTGAGGCGGATTTTATTCAGGGTGTATGCGCTCCAGATTTTTCTCGCTATGCAAATTTTGCCCCTGATTTTCTGATTGGTGCTGTCCATTATGTTCCCGGTGAAAAAGGATTCTTTGAGGCGGACGGAAATTTTTTTGATACACGCGAAAAAATAAAAACGGTTTTTGGCGGCGACACAAAAAAAGCTGTCCAGACATATTTTGATTTTGAGCGCACAATGATTCGCGACTGTAATTTTACAATTCTCGCGCACTGTGATTTAATCCGAAAACAAAATTCCCCCAAAGCCCCCGACAGACTTTTTGATGAAAATGATTCGTGGTACAAAAATGAAATCCGCGAAACTGTTCGGGCGATTGCGAGCGCAGGTGTGTGTGCGGAAATCAATACAGGTGGAATGGCCCGCGGGTATCTGGATGAGCCATATCCGTCTCTGGATTTTCTGACTCAGATGCGTGAAAAAAATATTCCAATCACAATCAACTCGGACGCACATTCGCCGGAGCATTTGGATTTTGCTTTCGACAGAGCAATCAATCTGGCAAAAAAAGCTGGATACAATGAAGTCCATTATTTTGCCGATGGAAAAATGCTTCCACAAAAAATCTAGCGCAGTGAATCATTTTTCTTTGGGATTTTATTTTTGGATGACCTCCATTTTTGTAAAACGCACGTCAAGAATTTTTTGATTTTCCAAAACAGAAGTGTTTATGAGTTTGAGAATCTCAAGACGCAGATTTTTTTCGTTGGAAGTTTTTAAAGTCTCTCGGGTCTGCATTGAAAAGAAATTGCGCAGGGAATCCACCAACTCTATTCTGTGGGAAGTTATTTCGTTGGAAACTTTTTTATCATTCTTTTTATATCCAAGTACAATCTGCACACGGACAATGTATGGTTCCGGGTCGATGATGTATGTTTCCAGCTGGTCGAGCGAAGAATACCAGTCGTAGGCTTTTTTCCCTTTTGTGCTGTCGTCCTGTTCTGACAAAATCTTTTCGTTCTCTTTGTTGATTTCGTAAGCCTTTTTGCAGTCCGAGCAGAGATTTAAAACGCTCTCGTCATCCTTTACCGTGTAGAGTTTTACATTTTTCTTCCCGCACATTTCGCAGGTTCCGGTTCTTGAACATGAGGTAAACGCAAGCCCACAACTCAAAAACACCGCCAGAAAGATAAACAAAAATCTTGCTTTCATATTTGCCTCCAATTTCACTATTATAGATAATTGTAAGTTGAAATCACGAAAAACACAAGAAAATTGAGGGATGGGGCAAAATCAAAAAATTTTTAAAAAAATTTGATTTTTTTTTGCAAAAGTGCTTGACGTTTTTTTTCGTTTAGGATATATTAACATCATCAGCGAGTGATAAAGCACAAAGCTGATACAAAAAAGCAAATAATTATACCAGTGACCATAGCACAGTGGAAATACCCGTTCCCATACCGAACACGGAAGTCAAGCACTGTAGCGCCGATGATACTTGGTTCGTCCCGGGAAAGCAGGCAGTTGCTGGTTTTTTTGTCTTTAAATTTTTTTCAAATCGTAAACCGTCAGGCTCTCTTGCTCGAATCAATTGGCGACACAAGAGGCTTTTCCTTTAAAAATGAGTTTTTTAATCCCTTTACTTTAATCTTTTTTCTTCTTATAGTATAATCACTTTACCCTTTTAAGCGGGTATTTTAGTTTGAGGAATTGGGTATGAACAAAATCATCGAGAAAAGACAACTGTCTGAGAATGTCTTCTATATTAAATTTGAAGCTCCAGATATTGCCAAACATCGTAAGGCTGGTCAGTTTTTGATTGTCCAGGTGGATCAGGATTTGACCGAGCGCATTCCATTGACAATCGCCGATGCAAATGCGGAAGAGGGTTGGGTTGCAATCGCTTTCCAGCCGGTTGGTGCGTCAACTTACAAACTTTCAAAACTGAACGAAGGCGACTATCTTGGTGGAGTTCTGGGACCGCTTGGAACACCTAGCGTCATTGAAAAATATGACAGACCGGTTGTATGCGTTGGCGGTGGATTTGGAACTGCCCCGCTTTATCCAATCGTACAGGCTTTGAAGGCTGCGGGCAACAAGGTCATTCTTATTGAAGGTGCTCGTACAAAGGACCTTCTGATTTTTGTTGATGAAATGAAAGCTGTCTGTGACGAGGTGATTATCTGCACGGACGACGGTTCTGCCGGTGAAAAATGTGTTACGACGGTTCCGCTTGAAAGACTTTGCCAGAGCGACGTTCCACCCGCAGAGGTAATTGCGATTGGTCCGCCAATAATGATGAAGTTCTGTGCCGCCACAACAAAAAAATACAACATCAAGACAACTGTTTCCCTCAACACAATTATGATTGACGGAACCGGAATGTGCGGCGGCTGCCGTGTAAGTGTTGGCGGACAGACAAAATTTGTTTGCGTCGATGGACCTGATTTTGACGCACACCAGGTTGACTGGGACAATATGATGATGCGCATGAAATCATTCAAGCCGCAGGAAACAGAGGCATTCCACAAATGCAAGATGGAAGACGAAGCTAAGAAGTTGGAGAAATAAAAATGGCAGAATATATCCCGCAGGAAAAATTAGTAGAAATCGCTAAAGAGGAATACAAAAAGCTTCAGGAAAAACTTGCGGCATCTCCTCTTACAAATAAGGACCGCATGGCCATTCCGCAGATGGATATGCCTAGTGGCGAACCAAAAGTCAGGGCCAGGCAGATGACCGAGGTTGCGCTTGGTTATACAAAGGAGCAGGCAATTGTTGAGGCGAACCGCTGTCTCCAGTGCAAGAACCAGCCTTGTGTGTCGGGCTGTCCTGTAAATGTCCGCATCCCTGAGTTTGTTGCCGAAGTTGCCAAGGGTGAGTTCAAGAAGGCTGCCGACATAATCAAGACAACGAATCTTCTTCCGGCAATCTGTGGCCGCGTATGTCCCCAGGAAAAGCAGTGCCAGGGTCAGTGTACGGTTGGAAAAGTTTACAAGGATGCGACAAAATCAGTAAGCATTGGCCGCCTTGAAAGATTTGTGGCAGACTACGAGCGTGAGAACAATCTTACGTCTGTCCCGGAAGTTGCGCCGTCAACAGGAAAAAAAGTTGCAGTCGTTGGCTCGGGTCCAGCGGGTCTTACTGTTGCTGCGGACTGCCGTAAGGCCGGACATGATGTGACTGTTTTTGAAGCGTTCCACAAGGCCGGTGGAGTTACTGTCTATGGAATCCCTGAGTTCCGTCTTCCAAAGGCGATTGTCCAGAAGGAAGTTGAGAACCTTGAAAAAATGGGTGTGCATTTTGAGTACAACTATCTGGTCGGACGCACATCAACACTTGAGCAGTTCTTTACAGAAAAGGGATTTGATGCGGCGTTTGTTGGAACAGGAGCCGGACTTCCGAAATTTTTTGGAATCCCAGGTGAAAATTACATTGGTGTGTTCTCTGCGAACGAATATTTGACCCGCGCAAACTTGATGAAGGCTTACAAAAAGGGTGAGGCCGACACTCCATATTACGAGGCAAAAACTGTTGTCGTCTGTGGCGGTGGAAATGTAGCGATGGATGCCGCACGTATGGCTCTGCGTCTTGGTGCCGAAAAAGTCTACATAGTATATAGAAGAACCCGCGCCGAAATGCCAGCCCGTGGAGAAGAAATTGAACATGCGGGAGAAGAGGGAGTGGAGTTCCGCTTCCTTGAAAATCCGATTGAAATTCTTGGTGATTCCGAGACCGGTCGTGTCACTGGCATAAAGGCTCTTTCCTATGAGCTTGGAGAGCCGGATGCGAGCGGACGCAGAAAGCCTGTTGAAATCAAGGGGTCCGAGCATGAGATTCCTTGCGACGCTGTGATTGTTGCTCTTGGAAACAATTCAAACCCGTTGATTCCAGCTACGACACCGGAAATCAAAACCGACCCCCGCGGTCACATCACTGTTGATGAAAAACAGGAGACCAGCATGACCAAAGTTTGGGCCGGCGGAGACATAGTTCTTGGTGCCGCAACGGTTATTCTTGCAATGGGCGAAGGTCGAAAGGCAGCCGCCAGCATAAACGAATATCTGGCAAAATAAAACATGCATCAATAATCCAGACTGTTTTTTTGCGGTCTGGATTTTTTTCAAAAACAGATTTAAAAAACTTTTCCACAACGGAGGATTTCTATGACTTTAGTTCAGGGCATTGTTCTTGGAGCAATTCAGGGAATAGCCGAGTTTTTGCCAATATCATCTTCTGGACATCTGAAAATTGCACAGAAACTTTTCAATCTTGATGACGTTCCGCTTTTGTTCAATGTGGTCCTTCATCTTGCCACGCTTTTGGTTGTCGTAATCTTTTTCCGCAAAAAGATTTGGGAACTTTTGAAAGCATTTGGCCGCCTGATTTCCCGTCGTCCGGCTCCAGCAAAATATCGTGGACAGGATGGAACTGTAGTGGAGCTTCCCACCGAAACTGCTTTGGTGGCAGAGCAAAACCGTCGTAGATATATTCTTGCGGTTGTGATTACAACGGTTGTGACAGGAGTTCTTGGAATTGCCTCTGAAAAACTGATTGGCGATTTGCCTTTTGTCTGGATTTTCGGTGGATTTATTGTCACTGCAATTCTTTTGGTTTCGTCCGCAATTTTTGATAAAAAATCCAATGCAAAAAAATCTGCTTCCGTTAATTCGGACAGCAAATTTAAAAATGCGCCAAACTGGATTCAGGCACTCATAATTGGTGTCGCGCAGGGAATTGGAACTTTGCCGGGGATTTCCAGAAGCGGAACCACAATTTCTGGCTCCCTTTTTTGTGGCGTGGACCGTTGTGTTGCGGGAGAATATTCTTTCATAGCTTCAATACCTGCCGTCCTTGGTGCGTTCATTTTGGAAGCAAAGGACCTTGGCGAAGTGACCCAGACTGTTGGAATTGCTCCGTTGATTGCAGGGTGTGTTACCGCGTTTGCAACTGGATATGTCGCTCTGTTTTTGTTGATGAAAATAATCAAGAAGGGCAGACTTGAGTGGTTCGCCTGCTACTTGATTCCAGCGGCAATTCTTGGCTTCATTTTCCTAAAATAGATTTGGTGTCGGTTTTAAAGTAACGAATTCAATCAAGACTTGTTTTCTTTTTGACGATTTTCTTTAAGGAGGATTGGGCAAATGAAAAAGGGAAAGTTTTTCGCAATTCTTTTTTTTGCATCCACAGTTTTTATGACAACGGCTGTGGCTGCGGAACCTGTCGTTGGAAATCAGGAAGAGGAAGGTCCTATTGATTTGATTATAAGGGCCGGAAAACAAATCTGGGGGTCGATAAAAGACGGAGCCAGCAGAGCCATCGATGATTTTAATGATGCCATAACATCCGTGACATCAAATATTCCGGCGGGTGAATGGAGATTTGACAACGGAAAATATTCCACGACAATTCTCTGTGAAAAAAATGGGAACATGACAGTCACCCAGACGAACATCAACGGCGAGACTGTCTACACCGGAACCTATACTGCGTCCACAAATAAAATCACGTTCAACGTCCAGAAAAAGCGGACCAAAATTCTTTTTATGACCCAGCTTGATAAGATGGATGAAAAATGGGAGATTGATTATTCGATACCGTTTGCGTCAAACGAAATGAAAATCAACAGCAAACAAATTCCTGTTGATGGAAATGGCTATGATTTTTCCCGACCGACAATTTTTACTGCAACAAAATAGCAGGAGAAAAACTAATTTTCATGCAGCGTAACTTCGCCCGATGAAAGTTCTTTTTTTGTTCCGTCATCCAGCTGGACCAAAAGTTCCGCCGAATCCGTAATGTCCAAAACTTTTGCGGTGTAGGCTCCGTCTTTTGTTCCAGCCAATGGAGAGACGGTGACATTTTTTCCTGTCAAAAAAGATTTCGCCCGATATTCGTCAATAAATTTTTCATCATTTTCCAGAACGTAAAAAAACTCCTTTGTACATGCAGCCAAAAGTTTTGACCTGTGTTCTTCTGGATTTTCACACGAATCAAAAATGCCACCTGCCTTTCCCAGATTTTCGTCCGCATTTTTTTTCATTGCAATATTGATTCCAATCCCGACGACCACGCACGGAACAATCCCATTTTTGTCGCAAAAACCTTCCGCAAGAATGCCGCACACTTTTTTTTCGCCGACATAAATATCGTTCACCCACTTGATTTTTGTTGCCACGCCAAAAACATTTTCAATCGCCCGGCTCACTGAAACTGCTGCTGCGGCTGTAATTTTTGCTGGATTCAGATTCTGCGTTTTTGGAACATGAATTAGCGAAAAATAAATTCCAGTTTTGTCCGGGGAATAAAATCTTCTTCCAATTCTTCCTCTTCCCGCACTCTGGCTTTTTGCGGCTACAAGCATTTTGTCATATTTTCTTTTGTCGAAAAAATCTCCCGCATTTTCCAGACGGCGCAAAAGTTCCGAGTTGGTTGAATCAATCACATCGTACAAATCAACTTTTGAAGGCGAAAAATCGGCCGGAATAAAATCCGTTTTATAGGACTGAAATTCACGCCAGAAATTTTCGACCGTAAAATCATCCTGCATTTATTTTTTTCCCAACAGATGAAATTGTGAAACCGGAGATGAAAATACAATTCCGCTTCCAGGCTGTGAAAGACATTCAAGTTTTTGGATTGCGGACATTACGGCATCTTTTTTTTCATGGTCAACCACAATCAAAAGCATTTCTTTTTCCGGGACAATCTGCACGCCAAAAAAACTTTCGTCACCTTCTTTTGCAGTTCCGCGTGCCTTGATTACAGTTCCACCACCGGCACCTGCTTTTCTTGCTGCAGCCATTGCGTCGTCGGCATATCCGCTGTTTAAAATCACTGTGATCAAATCGTTCGGTGTATTTTCGCTCATAGAATTTCCTCCTTCAGTTTTTATGATTTCTCCGGTTCTGGACAATGAATCGACATCGGAAACAAAAATGCAGCCCAGATGTTTTTTTTCATTTTTCGTCGAATCAACGATTGCATTCAAAATCGTATCCTTTTTTTCTGATTCGGCGACAATAAAAACGGCATCCTTTTTCGTATCGATTCCAAGGATGGCCGCAATGGAACTTGGACTTATTCCACGTCCGCTCATCACCGTTCCACCAAAGCTTCCTGCATCGACTGCGGATTTTACAATCAGCTTTCCTTTTCCGGCGGAAACTATTGTCGTCAAAAGTCTGTATCCGTTCATTTTTCCTCCAATGCAGCTTCTGTTTTTTTGCGGCTGGTTTTGATTTTATAGATGATTCCCAAAATCTGTATTGCAATCAGCGGGGTCATTGCCACAAGTGCGATTACTCCGAATCCGTCTGTCATGGTGCCTGTTTTTGCAGTTGCGCCGGATATTCCAATTGTGAACGACAAAAGAAATGTACTGGTCATCGGTCCTGATGCAACTCCTCCTGAATCAAATGCAATTCCCGTAAAAAGCGGCGGACAGAAAAATGTGAGAACCAGAGCTATAGCATAACCAGGTATAAGTATGTACAAAAGATTGAAATTGAACATGATTCTAACTATGCTCAGCACTATTGATATTGCGACACCAACAGAAAGCGTTACAAGAAGAACTTTGCGCCTTATGTTTCCCGCCGATGCTGATTCAACCTGCTCGGTCAAAACCCAAACGGCAGGCTCGGCACAGACAATCACCGCACCAAAAACAAATCCGATTATGATAAGGAATGCTTTCCATCCCCATGCCAATTCGCAGGCTTTTTTTCCAAGTATGAATCCGAGGTTTTCTCCTGCACCCATGAAACCGCCTTTTACACCCAAAAGAAAAATCACAAGGCCGACAAAACTATAAATGAATCCCATTATAATTCTGGAAACCTGTTTGCGCGGAAGCTTGAGCAAAAAAATCTGGAACACAACGAACATTATGACCAACGGCAAAAGGGCGAGAGAAACTTCACGTAAAATTTCCGGAATGTTGACTATAAAAATTCCAAGCCCGAAAAACTTTTGTGAAAAAATCTCAGCTTCTAAATTTGCAGGGGAAACTGTTACCCCTTGAAAAGTTCCTGTTGATTTTATCCTTATGAACTCAATGACTCCGTATATGCAAACGGCAGCGACAGGTCCAATCGATGCGATGCCCGTAAGACCGAATGAAGAATCCGAGTCCTCTGCAGATTTTTTTGAGCGGACAGCGGACACACCCATGCCCAACGCCATGATGAACGGAACTGTCATTGGTCCTGTAGTTGCTCCTCCTGCATCAAAAGCGACTTCCTGAAACTTGCCCGTAAAAAAAGCCATGACAAACAGGATTACGTAGCTTATAATCAGAACCCACCGGAGTTTCCAATTCAGAACTATCCGCAAAAGACCGAGCATGACAAAAAGACCTACGCCGATCGCAATTAAAAATACAAAGAGCCACTTATTTGATATTATGAGAAGATTTTTAATTTGGTCTGCAAGCACCTGAACATCGGGTTCGGCAATCGTCACCAAAAAACCTATTGCAAATGCCGCAATCAACAGAAGCACAAGATTTTTTTTCGATGTGAGAGCCGCGCCGCATTTTTCACCGAGCGGAAGAATACCGATGTCAACGCCCCAAGTAAAAATCGTGAGTCCCAAAATCAAAAGTATACCGCCCGCTACAAATCTGACGATTAAAATTGAATTCAGCGGAGCAACCGTGAATCCAAGAATCAGGACAATCGCCATTATGGGCAGGACGGAAAAAACGGTTTCCTTCAGTTTTTGAACAAGGTTCATTTTTTATGCAGGTTTCTCCTAAACTATTTGTAGCAGTTCCAGCCTTTTGATTCTATTCCTTCGACCCATTTCTTTGCATAGGCTTTTGCGCCATCCAAATCATGGTCGCGGTAGTTTCCGCATTCTTTTTCGGTCGTGGCAGGAACAGGCTTGTCCCAGACGGCGACTTTTTTTAGAACGTTGCACAGGTGTTCCGCAATGTATTCTTCAGAATTGTCACCCCAGAGCGTAAAATAAAAACCGGTACGGCAGCCCATCGGACTGAAATCAATTACGCCGGGGATTTCGTCACGGATGTACTCGGCAACAAGATGCTCAAGCGTGTGGATTGTGCCGGTGGTCATAAACTCTTTGTTCGGCTGGCAAAAGCGGATGTCGAACTTTGTAACTACGTCGCCCTTTTCGCCAACTTTTTTTGCTGCGAGCCTGACAAACGGTGCGGTCACTTTTGTGTGGTCCAGATTGAAGCTGTCCACGTTGTATTTTTTTTCTGATTCAGACATTTGATTCTCCTAAAACTTTAATCTTCCTAATTCTACACGATTTACAAATTAGTGGCAAACGGTTTATAATAAAGAATCTTGGGGGCATTATGAAAAAAAAGTTCAAATTCTTTTCAGCGTTGATTTTATCAACTGTTATTTTTGCGGGAACTGTTTCTGCCCAAAAATCCGTCATCGATAAAATCTTTTTTGTTCAGGACGGAAAAAATATTCCGGCAGCCAAGAACGTTCTGCTCAAAAACAAAAGTTTTGAAATCCATTTTGCAGATGCATCACCAGATGATTACATTTCAATTTTTGCCACAACAGATTTCAATTACGATTACGAGGAGCCGACCAAATCAAAATCCATTGATGTAAACGATACTGTTATGTTCAATCCAGGGACATACATCATCAAGGAAAAAATCAATCCGAGGGACGGGTCAAGCATTTATATTTCAGACTCATACGGGTTCAACGGATTTTCTTCGGAGCAGAGAATCAACAGCAAAAACGAGGCCGTGGTTTATATCGTTTCGCTCAATGATACGTCAGGAAACTTTTTGGACACCGCGGATTTTTATTTTTATGTTGATTACGACAATGACAATTTAATAGATGAAAATGAATTTGCAAAAATTAAAATCAGCTTTGAAGGAGACGGCGATCTTTATGCGAACAAAAAAGCCTATGTCTCCACGATGGGTTACAGCAATTATATGATCCAATCGCTTCCGAATGACGGCAAGTTTCATCTTTATGTAATCGACAGTTATGAAGGGGCGAAAAGATTCTGCGCCATTAACGACGATGCCTACGGTTTTGACGGCAGTCCTATTGATTTCAAAACGCAGAGACTTTACATCCTCCTCTCGCCGGTCACGGATTCATTACATCTCATGCAGCCGTACACATTGACAGGAACAAAAAAACTGATTTTTGAAACGGAAGAAAAAAAGGCAATCGCACATTATGTTTCAGTACGGGAATATAAAGTAGAAAAGGACAAGGATATTTTTACGATTTATGTAAAAACAGACGAGGGTCTTGTTCAGCCGGTCATCCACAAAATGGATTAGCAAGCAAAAGTCCATGGGGAAATTTCAAGCTATTTAGTATTCGACGGCTACGCAGTGTGCGAAAAAATAATCGTGAAAAAATCAATTTTCAATCTAATAGTATGCGCTGGTTCCGACCGGGAAAATTATTTCATCAGTGTATTTGAAATTTTTGTTCAGCGCGTAGATGTCCACCGGGAGTTTTCCTTTTGGTGATGCTGCTCCGAAAGTCGTTGCGACTGAAACCGGAAGATTCGGTCCGTAGCCTGGGTTTCTGTCGGCTTCCGTCGTGGGGGCCTTTGTCATCTCATAAGCTCCGTAGGCCGCGATGATTGCATCAGCATCTTTGTATGCCGCAATGTCATAAGGAAGTTCCGCCGAAATGATTATGACCTTTTTCCCGAGCCTGTGAAGATTTTCGATTGCCCTGAGCGGAAATGCGAACCGGCTTGATGAATCATAAAACTGGTTGAACTGCGCGGGCTTTGAAAGTTCAGTGACAATCACCACCGCATCCATTTTTGAAAGCGTGGACGACAGTGCTCCGTAAGATTTTCCGGTGTAGCTCAAAAGCGTCACGTCCAATTTTCTCTGGAACTTCCGCTCGACATAATCAATGCCGTATTTTATCGACGTAGTTTCCGTGCTGAACGGATAGAGGATTGCGACTTTTTTTTCTGGGGACAACGGGAGCAAATCGTTTTCATTTTTTACGACGGTCATTC
This sequence comes from uncultured Spirochaetaceae bacterium, assembly GCA_902783155.1. GTDB lineage: Bacteria > Spirochaetota > Spirochaetia > Treponematales > Treponemataceae > Treponema_D. The sequence goes on along the minus strand of CACZPR010000042.1, from coordinate 41,795 downwards.
CCTGTGCGCTTATGTCCCATTCCTTGTTGTGATTTTCAATCGAGCTGATGTAACTTGTAGCATGTGCAAGACGATTTTGCAAATCAGGTTTCCAGTCAAGGATTCCGTATTTGTATTTCACGCGCAGAATTCTTTTTACCGACTCATTGATTCTGTCCTCGGAGATTTCACCGTTTTTTACCGCACTTGCAAGGGATGAAATCAGCTGTCCTGCATTCCGTACATCGGCCTCGGTTGAAAGGTCGCATGACATCAAAAGAATGTCCACGCCCGCATTGATTGCAAGTTTTGCGGCATCAAGTTTTCTGAAATGCTGAGTCACCGCCCCCATGTCCATCGCATCGGTTATGACGATTCCGTCGAATCCAAGTTCACCGCGCAGAATGTCCGTAATGATTTTTTTTGAAAGTGTCGCCGGAAGATAAATCTGCTGTCCGGTGGAAATTGAGCGGTAGGTCTGCGTCTCGATGTTTGGAAACTGTATGTGCGCGGTCATAATCATGTCGGCACCGTTTTTGATTCCGGACGCAAATGGAACAAGCTCCATTTTTTTCAGCTGGTCCAGACTCTTGTCGATTCTCGGAAGTCCCGCATGGCTGTCAACCGACGTGTCTCCATGCCCCGGAAAATGTTTTAGCGCGGAAACAATATTTTCGTCCGAATAACCCTTGATGGAACCGCCCACCATTTTTGCAACAAGATTCGGGTCGCTAGAAAAAGACCTAAGACCGATTACGGGATTTTCAGGATTGCAGTTTACGTCCGCAACCGGAGCAAAGTTTACGTTCGCACCCACCGCCGCAATTTCGCTTCCCACAAGATTTGCGTACCGTTCGCTCAAACCAGGGTCCCCGCTCGCTCCGACAAGCATGTTTCCGGGCATCCAGCACGAATTGTTCAGACGGATTATGGTTCCGCCCTCCTGGTCGATTCCAATAAAAAGCGGAATTTTGTTCCCGGAGTTTTCAGCGGTTGCGGCAGACTGTAGTTCGTGGACCAGAGTTAAAGTCTGTGCACTCGTATTTGTGTTCGCCTTAAAAAGAATGATTCCGCCGAAATTGTATTTTTTGATTGCGTCGCTTATGTAGGGCTTTATCTTTGTTACCGCAGCCTCGTAGGAATTGGGCCGCTTGTAGATTGAGGGCATAATCATCTGGGCAATCTTTTGTTCAAGGCTCATCCCTTCAATTATTGTCTGGATTGTGTTTTCCTGCTTGGCCAGCTTTATTTCTTCCTCGCTTGGACCTTTTGGAACTTCAGGAATTTTTTCATCCACAGTTTCTGCTATGGTGTTCTGATTTTCGTTTTGATTTTCAGTATTTGGTTCAGGATTTTCTTTTGTGGTTGTAGACGCACACTGCATAAAGGTGAGGGACGAAATCAAAATGAATGTCGCCCAAAAAAAACAGTGCTTTTTTCTTCCCACAAAACTTTTTCCCATATCGAATGTTCCTTAAAAGAAAACGGACTAGTCAAGACTTTTGTAATACGCCTCCAGACGGGGGCTTGCCATCATAAAGACTGACTCCATCATTGGGTCGAACTGTGTTCCCATGTTCGCCATCATAACGGTATAGGCCTGCTTGAAACTCATCGGTTCCTTGTAGCACCTTTTGCTCACAAGCGCGTCATAGACATCCGCAACCGCCATGACCCTGGCCTCCAGTGGAATGTCGTTTCCCGCAAGACCTTCTGGATAACCATTTCCGTCCCAGCGTTCATGGTGATAGCGGGCAACATTGTAGGCGACTGACACAAAATGTGATTCCTCAACACCTTTCAGAATGGCAAGAACAATTTCGCCACTTTTTACGGGATGGGTTTTCATTATCGCGTACTCCTCGTCGGTAAGTTTTCCCGGCTTGCAGAGTATGGAATTGTCAATGGAAATCTTTCCCAAATCGTGCATTGGTGCGGCCCTTATTATATCATCGGCAAGAACGCGGTTAAGTGAACCGATTCCTTTTTCGCTCATCACATCGACAAGAATCTGGATTATGTCGCTCGTCCGTTTTACGTGGCTTCCTGTATTTTGGTCGCGGCTTTCAATCATGTCGGAAAGACCAAGCACAACTTTGGACTGTATTGCCCGGATGTTTGCTGTCTGCGATTTGATTGCGTTGGAGAGTGTCTCGTTGTAGTTGTTTACAAATTCAAGATAGTGTCTGTTTTTTGTGTCGTCGGAGATTTCAAACAGGAAACCTTTTGTTGCACCTTTTTTGCTTTCATAAAAATATGAGACCTGGTATTTGTATGTCTTTTCTCCAACCTTGGTGAAATCCGTGTCGCTTGTTCCCTCTTCAAATTTTTCAATCATCTGGTAGAAGAAATCAATTTCCGGAAGATTTTTTTCATCAATCTTTTTGTCGAGTGATTGCCATTCCAGCCCGGGGATTATTGAGAACGCCATTCCGTTTGCGCAGAGATATTTTTTGTGTAAATCAAAAGCCACATAGCCGTGAATGGAACCAATGTCATGGATTGTTGAAACTATGTCCTCAATGTTGTGGCTGAAATTTCTGCCGTATGAAAGGGCAAGAAACCATGAGCTGAATGCGTAGACTATTGGCAGAAGTTCGTAATTCATGTTGCCAAAGACTTGCGCACCGTAGATTGCGGAGCTGGAGCCGACAAGAATCGTGTATGTGAGAAGTGTTCCCCTTGCGCATTTTTCAGGATGTTTCCATGCATAGATGAGGACCGCCAGAATCCCCAAAATGATTGAGACAATGTAGACGTAGTGCAAAAATCTTAGAGGACCGGGTTCCGTGGTCAAGAAAGAGCCGTATGGACCGAACTGTAGCTTCACGCTCTTGTAGTAGAGTCCGTTGCTGGTTCCAAGCCACACAAGCCCCAAGTGCAAAAACGAGACAACGTAGACGGCTATCTTTAAAATCTTTGGTGCCTTGATTTTAAAGTCGTGCATGGTGCTCAGAAGGACAATCGCGGGCATGAAAGTTCCGTCCAGATAAATCAGGTCGTTTGCTACAATGGCTGCTTCCTGGGTTGTCGCAATGTTTCTGGCAAAATAGCCGATTGATGAGACCGGCAAAAACAAAAGCAGAGTCCAGTAGTATATATCAATATTCTTGTAGTTGCGGAGAGACATATAAATCAGCGCGGCGATGCAGATTACAAAGACCGCAAGATAAATATAAGCAAACGAAAATATCAAACGAAACTCCTTTTCAATCCCCATTCCCCAAAAAAACTAGTACGTTTTTTTCTCCAGCACTTTTTGGAAATCCTCCATCGTAAGCGGCTCGTCAAACAGAAATCCTTGAATCTGGCTGCATCTCATGTTAAGAAGCATGTCACGTTGCCCGGCATTTTCGACACCCTCGCAGATGACTTCCTTTCTTAAATCGCGGCAGGCATGGATGATGTTTCTCGCCAAAAGCGCATCGTCATTTGCTCCTCCGTTGACCTCAATATTTTCGATAATCGATTTATCCAGCTTGATTCCATCCACATTGGGGTCTTTGAGGAGTGTCCATGAAAATCCACCGACACCAAAATCATCAACAAGGGTGGAAATGTCGGAAATGTGCAGTTGCTCGAAAATCTCTTTCAGTGCGTTCAAATCCTCCGATGCAGATTCCGTTATCTCGACCTGAAAAAGATTTGTATCAATTTTATGTTTCGATATTGTGGACATGATTTTATGGACAAAATTTTTGTCATGCAGATTCGGTCTGGAGAAGTTGGATGAAATTGGAACAAGCGGAATGCCCTGTGATTTCCATGTGTTTAAATCTTCGCAGACCTGCTCCATCACATAAAAATCCAGAGTCGAAATCAGGCCGCTCCTTTCAAGCGAATCCAGAAATGTGTCCGGCATATAGATTTTTCCGTTGCGATTCCACCGGACCAGGGCTTCCCCCCCGCAAACCTGCTGTGTCTCTATGTTGATTCTGGGCTGGTAGTAGACCTTGAAATCCTTGTTCTGGACTGCGTTCATAAAGAGATAGGCAATCTCCTTTTCCTCGTAGGTCTGCTCCAGCATGTATTTTTGGAACCAGACAAAATCATTGTTGCTGGAGTTTTTCGCATAGGCAAGGGCGGTGGAACTGTAGTTGAAAAGCTCCGAGATGGTGTCGCGTTCCGAGAGTGTGTAGATTCCGGCCCTCGTGTATATGCTTAGTTCCTTTATTGCGCTTTTGTCCCCAATGTTGACGGTCATATTCTGCAGCATGTTCACAAATTCGTTCAGGCGGTGTTTGTATACAAGGACTACAAAATTGTCACCACCCATACGGCCAACGTATTCCTTTGGCAGCAAAAAGTCATTGATTTTTTTTGCGTATTTTGCAAGAACCTCGTTGCCCCCTCTGTTGCCCACGATTCTGTTGATGTGCTTGAAATTCTTGATGTTCATAAAAAGAACCGCGTAGAGGTCCAGTTTTTTGTTCAGCATAAGACGGAAAGCCTGGAATGTGAATCTTTCCCCGGTTGGAATCTTCGTGGTTGCGTCCAATTTGCTGTGATAGACCAGCGAGAGGAACATTATGATTGTTGCAATGGAGGCCGTCAGGAACAGGACCACATCAATCTTGGAATAGTTCTCCGGATTTCTGGCATACCTAATGACGCTTATAATTATGACCGTGAAAATTATTATGGCCAAAACTATGCGCAAAATGAGGCTAGGGATATTTACGGATCTTTGCTTTTGTATTTCCTTGAGTTTCACAGTGCCACCCTGTTTTTTATGCAGATTCTATTCTCATATTATATAGTAGAATTCAAAATTTAGCTATTTTTAAATACAAAAAAATGCAAAAATTAGCTTATTGCCCCGCGCAAAGCCCCTCTTTTTTCCTAAAATTCCAGAAGTCCCTCTATTTTTTCAAACTCTATTTCCTCGGTGTATTCGCTCAGTTTGTCCATTTTTGCGGCCAGATTTTCGGGGAGTCTTGAGTTTTTCAGTTTTTCCACCGCCGACTCCAGTTTTTCAAGGGACCTTTCGCCGCAGGCATCTTTTATATTTTTTAAGATTAAATCAAGTTCTTCCGCAGAAACAGGAGATTTTTCGTCATCCGTTTTTTCTCCATACCTTGTGATTCCGTCCAGGGTTTCACCGTAAGAGCGGTACAGAACCAGAAGGGTCTTTGTTTTTTCACGAATCTCCTCAAGAATTTTTGTCCCGTTTTCATAGAGCGACTGCAATTTTTTTCCAAGCCCCTCCAGCTCCTCGGCCCGTTTTGAAAGTTCCGCCGCACCGATTATTCTTGCCGCGCTTTTCAGGGCATGGACTTTTATAGTGTAATTTTTGATGTCGCCTTTTTCGAGCAGGGACTCAATCAGATTTGAGTTTTTTTCTATTGAGTGGGCAAAAGTTTTGGCGACTTTGACCCAATTTTCAAATCCGCCCGCATTTTCAAGTGCCGCCTTCAAATCGATTTTTGACTCGTCGGGAATGATAAAATCTGCCGGAACCTCATTTTCCTCCAGAGGATTTTTTTCGACAGTTTCAATCAGCTGCGGTGGGAGCCATTTTTTCAGGCAGGCGGCAAAATCCTTTCCCTGCACCGGTTTTGCAACAAAATCATCAAAGCCGCTGGACAAAAACATTTCACGCGCAGAGTTGACGGCATTCGCGCTCAGGGCAATAATTGTGGACGGCTCCTTCCCTTTTTCGTTCCCGCGTATTTTTTGTGTCGCCTCAATTCCATCCATGACCGGCATCTGGTGGTCCATAAAAATTATGTCGTAGTGATTCTGCCGAACCAAATCGATTGCCTCAAATCCGCTCAGTGCAGTCCGTGGAACAATTCCAAATTTTCTCAGAAGTCCTTCCGCAACCTGTAGATTTACCTCGTTGTCATCGACCACAAGGATTTTTGCGTTCGGGGCAACAAAACCAAGCGACTCCGATTTTTCAACAAAAAGGGACGCAATCTCCGGTCGGTCGAGCAGAGAAAGTGAAATGTTCCTAAGCTTTTTGTTTTCCTGATTTTCGTCCGCATTTTTAAAAATCGCTTCGTAAGTTGCGGCACAAGTTTTTTCGCTGACAATTTTTTGCGGCAGGTTGATATAAAAGCGGGAGCCTTTTCCGTATTCCGAATCCACCCCGATTGAGCCGCCCATCAGCAGCATAAGGTTTTTTGAAATCGAAAGTCCAAGCCCGGTCCCGCCCTTGTTTCGGTTCATGCCCATATCGACCTGGGAGAAAGCGTTGAAAAGAAGCTCAAGGTCCTCCTTTTTGATTCCAATTCCAGTGTCGATTACCGAAATCCTCAGTCCGTCGCGCTTTTCGTATTGCAAAAGATTTTCAACACGGATTGCAATAAAACCCCTTTCGGTAAATTTGGTCGCGTTTCCCGCAAGGTTGATTAAAATCTGCCTGATTCTGATGTCGTCCCCATAAAGCATGTACGGAAGATTCGGGTCCATCTCCAGCCTCAGCTCCACATTTTTTCCGGCAAGACGGATTTTCACAACATTCAGAATATCGTTCATCAGCTTCACAAGGTCGTAGTTCGCCGGGACAATCTCCATTTTGCCGGACTCAATCTTTGAAAAATCCAGAATGTCGTTGATTATTGAAACAAGGCTCATTCCCGAATTTCTGATTTGGCGGATTGTGTTTTTCTGTGCGTCGCTTAAATCAAAATCAAGGGCAAGCTCGCTCATTCCGACGATTGCGTTCATCGGCGTGCGGATTTCGTGACTCATGTTCGCAAGGAAAAGGGATTTCAGTTCGTTCTGTTTTTCCGCTTCTGCCTGCATTTTTTTTATTGTGCGTGTCGCCCGGAATTCCTTCAGCTTCTGTCTGCCCCTCAAAAACGATGCGGTGGACATAATCAGGATGATAAAATACGGGTATGCCGGATAGTTGTTCAGAATCTCCACGCCCATATATTTTTGGAGGATTCGGTGGACGACATATTCATACATGATGAACTCGAATATGGCGATGTTGAATACGATTTTTGGATTCACGAAAAGTATGCACGAAAAGACCATTAGGCATCCGTAGAACATGGACAAATCTTCCGTCTTGTAGGCATAGGCTCCAATCATGCACGTGGAGACTCCGTAAAACATAATCACCACGCAATAGAGGCAGAGCATTATGTAAAAAAGATGGAAGCGTTTTTCCGGATTCTTTTTATAGAAGACCGTTATCAGGACTATGGCCAGAGAAAAAACAAAGACGCTGAAATTCAGCACAAGACAGAATCCCAGAATCGGTTTGTACTGTTCCAGCGGGTGTATCAGCGTTATTAAAAAAAGGCCAAGATTGAAAACGCCCAGCAGGTTTGCATAGATGAAGACGCGGGTGGAATCAACCCTGGCGCAGTCCTGGATGAATTCCTTTTTTTCCTGTTCGTCGGTAAATTTCAGCGAAAAGGGGTTTTTCAATAGTCTGTCCTTGGTGTGTTGTATTTTTTGTTGTTGTCGATTCTTTCAAGCACATCCTTGATTTTGGATTTTATGATTTCCTCTTTCTCGGATTTAAGCACATATCCCGCCGGCTTCTTTTTCAGTGCCTCGGTGACGTAGCCTGCATCGGAAACGCCAGTCAAAAAAACCACCGGTATGTCTTTCAGGTTTTCTTCCGAAAGTATTGCCTCAAAAGTCTGGACTCCGTTCATAACCGGCATCTCGTAGTCAAGGAGGATTAGGTCGGGAATCTCCTTGCCCAAAAACTCAAGTGCCTGTGCACCGCTTTTTACCACCGATGTCGCGTAGTCGTTTTTGAGGATGTTCGTGAATGTGCGTAGAGAAACAGGGTCATCGTCAACAATCAGAATGTGTTTGCGGGGGTCAACCGGTACAGATTTTGTTTTTTCTACTTTCTCGCTCTCCTCTGTTTTGTTTTCCGCAATAACTGCCTCGATTTCAACGCCACGGATTTTTGCAAGTTCTTCCCTTACAACCTGGATAAAATCGTTGATTGTGACTGGGAGCTGGAGATATTTTACAATTCTTGCATCGACGCGCTCGTAATATTTGTGAAGCTCCTCGTGTGAGCCGCAGAGCAAAAACGGTGTCTGGCGGTCGTGGTTCAAAATCTGGAGGAATCCTTTTTTTGATTCGGAACTCAACTCGTGCAGGTAGGCGATTATCAGTTCAATCTCTCCTGCCTCGATTTTGGCTGTCACTTCATCAACTTTGTCGTAGCTTGAAAACTCCGTGTCAAAAGCGTCCTGTATCAACTTTCCGTTGAGCTTCTGTTCAGCCGTGCTGTTAAAATTTGGTTCCAAAAGAAAAAGTGTCTTTGCCATAAAAGCCTCCATCTTTAAATTATAGCACTTGAAGGGGAAAAAATAAAGTTTTGATTTTATGAATAACTTTATAAACCTGATGCCGCTCCATTGGCAAGAGAATTATTTGCCAACGCAGAAATTGCTGAAAATGTTTTCAAGAATATCGTCCGGGCTGACTTCTCCGGTTACTTCTCCAAGGGAATCAAGGCTGTCCTCCAAATCCTGGACAACAGCGTCCAGTGCGTAGCCTTCTTCGGATGCCACAAGCGCGTGGGAGACCCTTTCCAGAGCCTCGTCAACCGATTTTTTTTGCCGCTCGGAGCCAAGTGCGGAAACAGAATCCTGTGGACCAAGTTTTTTCAGCAGAACTTTTTTTACGGCCTCCGACAAATCTCCAAGTCCGCGTCCGGTTTTTGAGGAAATCGACACAGCCGCATCGCACAAATTTTTTTCGGCGGAAACAAATGTTTCGGAGGAGTTTTTGTCGTTCTTTGTCCAGACCAGAATCACCGGGATTTTTTGTTCGCGGATAAAATCTCTGTCACCGTTTTCAAGACCAAGTGCGGAATCAACAAGATACAGAATCAAGTCGGCACCATCGCTCAGGTCTTTTGTACGCTGCACTCCAACTGCCTCAATCCGGTCGGATGTTTCGCGGAGTCCTGCCGTATCAAAAAGTCTTGCGGGGATTCCGTCAAAACTTGCCCATGCCTCGATATAGTCCCTTGTGGTTCCCTCAATCTCGCTGACTATTGCCCGCTCCTCTTTCAAAAGTGCGTTGAACAAAGATGATTTCCCGGCATTGGTTTTTCCGCAGAGAACAATTTTTGCGCCATCCTGATACAGACGCTCGCTTTTCCATGAGTCCGAAAGCAATTTTAATCTGTCGCGGGCGCTTACGAGTTTTTTTGAGTCAAAGGAGTTTGCGATGGTCTCCTCGTCCTCCGGATATTCAACTGCGACTTCTATTTCGGCAATCGTTTCTATAATCAGATTTTTAATGGAAGAGATTTCTTCAAAAATGTTTCCCGAAAGCCGACCCGCCGCATGGTCTCTGGACGCATCGGTTTTGCTGTCTATGATTTCCTTTACAGCCTCGGCTTTTGTTAAATCGGATTTTCCGTTGATGTAGCTTCGGAAGCTGTATTCACCGCGTTCTGCCTGCCTGAATCCATTTTTCAAAAGCAGCTCAAGAATGGCTTTGACCACCGCGACCCCACCGTGGCAGAAGATTTCAACCATGTCCTCGCCTGTGAACGATTTTGGTGCGCGGTAGACTCCGAGCATAACCTCGTCTATTTTTTTTAAATGGTTTTCGGGCTCACAAATCCAGCCGTAGACCAAAGTGTTGCCCTGTGCGGACAAAAGGGACTTTGGTCTGGAAAATATTTTGCTGACTAAATCAATACAATTTTTTCCGCTGGTCCGAACGATTCCTATCGCACCCGGAGAAAGTGGGGTTGCAATTGCCGCGATAGGTTCGTCCGCTGTGTACCCGAGATTTGTCATCAGTTTCCTGTGGCCGCAAAAACATTTTTAACGGCGGTCTTTGCTGATGCCCCAAGACTTTCCTTTGTCGCTTCGCTGTCCGTTGAAGGATAGAGGACTGAATCCCAGATGCTGATCATGTCGGCAAATCCCTCGGTTGGGTCCTTTGGCTTTGAAAGATTCATCAGGGACTTGTTTTCTTCGCGCAGGCTCTCCGGTGAAGAGAATGCCGGTAGAAGTGGCTGCAAGTCTGACTCGTTCGCATGCCATGGAGATTTTGTATTTGGATCCGGGTCCGGGCTAAGGGTTGCATAGTTGCCGGCGTTGTTCCAGTGCATGTAGCCGTTGTTCGTTGCGTCCCTTACACCGTAGATTTCGCGCCTTACATAATCTTTGTCATACCATTTTACGTCATAGCGGACATTCAGATAGAATGTCTGAACCCATGGTCGGACAACAATTCTGTTTCGGCCTATCACCTGGTTTCTGTATGTTCCATAGAAATAGATTCTGTACGGACGTTCGATAACCGGACTTGATTCAAGGAAGTTCTGCTCAAAGTGCGAAGGATAGAACATCGGGCAGATTACATCGACATACTGGGAAAGCATTTCTACATCCTGTCCTGTCCTTGTTCCACTTCTGTACCAACCGTTTGCTCCGTAAATGTCGATTCCGATTGGGCCCTTCACATATTTACGTGCGTAGGCAAGGAATGACATCAACGCGCTTTCCTTGTCCATTCCTGTGTCCTTCCATCTGTATGACGCGCTTCCAACATTTATACCGTCGGTAGGGAAACGGATGTAGTCGAACTGGATTTCATCAAATCCGCGCTCAATCAATTCGTTTGCAACAGCCACATTGTATTCCCAGACTTCCTCGCAGTATGGGTCAACCCATCTTTCACCAGTGTAGGACACGGTTCCGTCGGCATTGTATGAGTTTACGCCAACCCACGGTCTTCCTGTCGAATAGTTCCATGCGGCATATTTTGAACCGGCATAGTCGGCAAGGTTTTTGTCCTTGAACACAACCACGCGGGCAATAAGATAGATTCCGTCTTCCTTGAATGTTTTTACGAATTTCTCAACATCAATTCCATAGGCGGATGAATATCCCTTCTGCTTGAGCAATGACGAGTTGGGTTTGAATTTTAAAACACCGTCATCATTTTTCATCTCGACGACAAGCGCATTGAGATTGTTGTCCTTCAGAAGTTTGCGGTACTTTGCGTATCCTGTTTCACCCAGAGCCGCACTAAAGGAGTTTGTGGAAGTGTAGAGGGCCTTTTTGTTTGAAATCATCTCGTCGTAGGGCGAGGTTGTCTTGTCCGGAGTCAAAAGCCAAAGCTCGCTCAACTGTAGGGGCTGCGTCAAATCCGTTGTCTTCGGTGGAACGAATGCTGCGTTCACAAGTCCAGGAACAGTGAAGAGCTGTTTTTTCCATGAGGAGTAGCGCTCTGGAAGCCTGACCCATGCGGAGCCATCAAGTTTTATTCCCTTGATTTCACCCATAGTTGCGTAAAAGAGAGAGTCGTTTACCTGGCAGAATCCATCATTCGTTTCCACTGCGGCTTTTCCAGAATAAACCACTTCTGCCCTTTTGGTTTTCCAGTTCAGGCGGTAGATTTTTGGAAGATATGTCTGCGAACAGTAAATCTCTACGTAGCTTGTTCCATTTTCTTCGCACAGGATTGGAACAATGTCTCCGACTTCATCGATATGTGGCAGGCTTGGCAAGATTGCGAATCCACTGGAGATGGTGTTCCATTTTGGTTTTGTTGAATCGGCAAAGCAGTATGCGAATCCGTTAATAGAATGTGACATGAAAGCGACAAGCGAGGAGCCTGTGATTTCTCCGCTTGATGAATATGTTGGCATGTGCGCGACACCCACGGTCTTTATTCCGGCTGTGTCACTCATGGAACCAAGGCTTCTCCACGATTTTCCACCGTCGCGTGTCAGGTAGACTCCATCCTTTGTTGCTGTAATCAATGTGTTCTGGTCCATCGGGTCAACACCAAGACCTTTCAGAAGAGGGGTCTGTTTGACCAATTTTTTCTGACCGTTGTCATATTCTTTGAGAGTCAGCTCTGGAAGACCGTTGTTGCAGCTTGTGAAGGTTTTCAAGTCTGTGGAAGAGAAAATACCCTTGTTTGTCAGCAAATACCATTTTACACTTGGGTTTCCCGCACCGTCTGTTGGAGTCGTGCGCAAAATCTTCAAGACCTTGCCGCTGCCCCAAAGCTCTGTGTAAGAACCGTTCTTTATCTGGAAAAGACCGGAATCCGTTCCAACCAAAAATGGCATGGAATAATCGTCGGATGCTTTCTCTGGAGGATTGTCAGGAAGCCTGTAGAGTGGCTTGGTCTGAGCAAAAACGGCGACGACTGTGAGTGAAAGAAATAAACTTAAAAAAATTTTACGCATATCTAGTTTATCGGACATTGAAAACAGGAGTTAAGAAAATTCGCCCCACCCAGTCTCAATATCCCCCCTCAAAAATTGGATATTATAGAAGATAAATTATATTAAAAATCAATCTGTTTCAAGCTAAGGAAACACTGAATAATCCGAAAGCGGGTAGCATACCTCGTATGCTCGTTCAGTGTTAACCATAAAATCTGCAATTTCGCAATAATTCCTTATATTATAAAGAATTATGAGAAATTGCTGGGAACCGCTGATTAATGCTTCGTGTATTAATCGGCGGTTCCCTATGTTTTTTTTGCGTCAATCACTTTTTCTTTTTCAAAAACGGAAGCGGGGGTCTGGGCATCTCCGTTTTTTTGATTTCATCAATCACATCTTTCCCGGTCTGGGCTGCTGTGGGAAGTCCACCGGGGTAGCGGAGAAAGTGGCTTGCAAGAAACACGTTGTCCAGACGCTTGACATCCAGCGGCATGAATGCGTTCATATTGAATGGCGTTGTTATGTAGCGCATGTACGCCCCGTAGTAGTCGTTGCAGATTTTATTGTACGAAAGCGGTGTCCAGACATCCAAAATCGAAAGGCGGAATCTGTATTCGGGGAAGAGCTTTTCAATTTCGCCCTTAATCACATTTGCGGTGCTGATTTTGTACTTTTGATATTCGTCGCGGTCCATTTTTCTCCAATATCTGAAGTCCCTTGCGTATTGTGGAATTGAAACCTGTATGACCGTTTTCCCTTCCGGGGCAATGTAGTCGCCGTAGAGCCGGTAGTTTTTGATTGTGAATCTTGAACACATACGGGTGCCTATCCTGATTGTGGCGCAGTCAATTCCAAGTGTGTCCTCCACGCAGTCAAACAGTCCGTCCACGGCAAACGCAACCTGAAAAGAACTGTAGACCACAGGTTTTCCTTTGCCATGTTTTTTTAAAACTTTTTTAAGCGGTCTGGGGGTGTAGTGATTTTCAAGCAGCTTTTTGTAAGTAAAATTTATGTCACATGCCGCAACAATATAGTCCGCCGATTCTGTCCTGCCGTTCTCAAAAAGGACCCCGGTTGAATGGTGGCATATAATTTTTTTTCTGGTCATCCCGTCGCCCAAATCCTGACCCAGATTTTTTAGTGCGGCAATTTTTTCGCTCCCGCTTGCATCCATCTCGATGATTTTTTCAATCCGTGATTTTCTGTCCACGATGATTTGCTTTGCCGGACAGTTCAGGACGATTTTTCCACCGAGAGAAAGATATTTTTCCTTCAGATTTTTTGCAAGCCCCATGGAACCGTCTTTGGGCAGGTCTCCATTTTCATCGATAAAAAAACTGTACGCCAGCATGAGCCAGTAGGATTCATAGTTTTTGTCCATGAAATCCAGAAAGATGGAGCCTATTGCACGGCACTTGAATTTTTTTGCCAGCTGCTCCGAATTAAGATTTATGTACTGGATGAATTTGAACGCAAACTCTAGGGGCTTTTCCGAGAAATCCTGATTTTTGATTGCGCGAAGCATATCCCGTGCGGACATGTTTGAATGCAAAAGCCCCTTGATTAAAAGAACGCAGTCCAGAAATCCATTTATTTCCGCCCTGTCATCCGGTGAAAGCTCCAGAAGTTCCCTGCGTGTCCTGTCCAGATTTCGCCAAAGGATTGCAGTCTGTCCATCCGCTCTGCTTGCAAAAAAAATGTCCCTTTTTATCAGCGGGATTTTTTCATCAAGAACGCCAAGCTCCGTCCAAAGTTTTTTTGTTGCGCCTTCTTTTGTTCCGGTAAGCCAGTGCAGGCAGTTGTCGATAGTAAATCCGTTTCGCCGCCATGCAGAACAGGAACCTCCGACCCATGGATTTTTTTCGTATATGACCGTTTCAAATCCATTTTTCTGGCCGAAGATTCCAGCGGAAAGTCCCGCCACGCCGCCGCCGATGATAATAATTTTTTTTGTAGATTCCTTTGCGTCCATAACCAATGCTGCCTAAACCGTGAACTGCCCCATCTGCTCGCTTATGTCTGCAATTGAATCCTTCATGCGGCTTGACATTTCGGAAAGTTCCCGTCCGCTTTCGCTTACACGTTTTGCTCCCGATGTCATTTCGTCCATGCGGCTTGACATCTCCAGCCCGGAGTTTCTGAGCGTTCCGATGTTTTCAAGAATCGTCTTGTTGCCTTCTGACATTTCTTTTGACGCAACCGAAACTTCCGTGCTGGATGACTTCATTCTTTCGAGAGTGTCGATGACCTGTTTTGAGCCTGCGTTCTGTTCTTCCATTGAAGATTTAATCTGCATGACAAGCTGGTTTGTCTTTACGATTTCATCCGAAACAGTTGAAAATGCGTTGCTTGATTCCTGAGACGCTTCGACCACTTCAACTATTGATTCCTGAATTCCCTGGAGCTGTTCACCGATTGTCTTTGACTGCGACGACGATGTTTCCGAAAGTTTTCTGATTTCATCCGCGACCACCGCAAAACCTTTTCCGGCCTCACCAGCATGTGCCGCCTCAATCGCCGCATTCATGGCAAGAAGATTTGTCTGTTCCGCAATGCTTGCAATCGCCGAGTTTGCTTCCTGGAGCATTTTTGATTTGTCTTCAATCTGGGAAATCTTTCCGTTGACGGCTTCCTGTTTTTCTTTTCCTGATTCCGCCTGTGACTCAAGACCCATGAAAACGTCCGCCATTTTGTCCACGGCTGTGTTTACGCTGCTTATGTTTCCGAGCATGTTTTCAACCGCGCTTGTTGCCAGCTTTACATCTTCGGTCTGCGAGCCAATCATTCTTTCAAGGGAAGTTATGTTTGAGGCAATACCGTTTACCGCGTCCGCAACTTCCCTAACGCTTTCGTTCTGCGAGCTGATTGATGAATGAACCCCGTCAATATTGTCTATAATCTGGTTGATTGCGGATGCCGTGTTTTCGGTTGAAACGCCCATGTCCGCTCCCACCGCGTTGAGCTTGCTTTCCGAATCCTTGACCTTGGAGATTATGCCCTGGAATTTTTCAAGGAACCTATTTTCCTCCTGAACAAGCTCGTCAAAAATCTTGAACACGGAAGTCTTTTTGATTTTCACGCGCTTGGTCAAATCCGCATTGCCGCTTGAAAGTTCCGCTATCGCCGATTTAAGCACTTTCAGCTGGTTGATTATGGTGACGATTCCCCTGACGAGAACGAAAATTATGAGGACAACCAGAATCGCCACAATCCCCCAGAACCACGCATGCTGATACAAAAACGCCTGTTGCACAAACTGGACGCTGGAATCCTCGTCGCTCATAATGCCGTCGCTGTTCATTGCGGAAATGTGGAATCGGTAGGTCCCCGGAGTAAGGTTTGTGTAGGATGCAGTGCGCAAAGTTTCCCAGTCCGAATAATCCGCGTCGAATCCGTCGAGCTTGTAGTTGAACTTCACCAAATCGGAAGAAACAAAACTCAGCCCCGCAAATTTTATGCTGACACGTTTCGTTCCCGCCGGAAGAATGATTTTTCCGTTTGTGTCCACCGGGTAGACAATTTTGTCGTCCACCGAAACTCTTTCTATGTGCATGACCGGCTTGGTCGTGTTAGTCTTGATGTTTTTTGGGTCGCAGATTGCAAATCCATCGACAAGGGTGAACCAGACCCTTCCCCTTGAGTCGCGCATACTCAAACTTGTGGATGTAACGCCCCTGGTCTTAAGTCCGTCAAAGCGGCTGAACGATTTTGGATTCAACGCCGTATCGGGATTTGTCGCCTTTTCAGCGAATGCCTTTTGTGAAATGCTCATTATTCCACCGTTGGTTGTCATCCACTCGTTTCCATTTCCGTCATCGATTATCTGGAACGGACCTTCAGAGCCAAGACCGTTTGCCTTTGTGTAGTTGAAAAATTTTCCGTTCTGCAGCCTGCTTATTCCGGTTCCCGTGCAAATCAAAAATGAGCCGTCGCTGTCCTTGCTGATTTTAAAAATGATGTTTCCAGCAAGACCGTTTTCGGTGGTGTAGTGCTGCGTAAACTTCCCGTCCTTCATCACGATTACGCCACCGCCGTCAGTTCCGAGCCAGATTGAACCGTCGCCAGTGTCCTCGTAGATTGCCATTATGTATTCATGCGCAAGACCGTTCGCGGGTGTAAAAGTCTGTACCTCGCCCGTCCCGGATTTTACTACGGAAAGTCCCTTGGTGGTTCCAATGTAGATGTCTCCCGTCTTTTGGCTTTCGATTGCGACACGAACTTTTTCACCGGGAAGCCCCTCTTCTTTTTTCCACTGTCCGACAAGATTTCCGTTTGGAGAAAATCTGAGCTGACCCAAATTTGCGTATGTGCTTACAAGAATGTCTCCGTTTGCGGTAACAGCCACATGCCTGATTCTAGACCCGCTGCAGAATTTTGTGATTCCATTTTCCTGCTGGTAGAGCGCGCCCTTTGAGTCAACGGTATAGCAGACCACGCCGTTGTCGCATCCAAGCCACACCCGTCCGTCACGTCCCTCCGCAATTGCGTTCACCGATGATGAAAGCGGATAAGTTTTGAAAAGTCCGCGGTTCAGCTTTACAACTCCTGCACGGTCCGTCGCAATCCAGATATTTTTTTCGCGGTCCTCGATTATGCGGTTCACGTTGTTGTTTATAAATCCGTCGCTCTCCGAATAGCGCATAAAAGAGCCGCTCTGGTAGATTACCAGTCCCATGTCGGTGCCGAACCATATTGTTCCGCTTTCGTCCTGCATGATTGTTTCCACCGTGGTTCCGATGTTGGCACCTTCCGCCAAATCAAAAATGCGCTGGACTCCGTTTTCAATTTTCATTGCATAGTGGGGTGCAAGACCAAACCACATTGCACCTGAAGAATCCTGTGCCATGCATGTCACAAGCAGATTCTGCATCGATGGGTCCGAAATCTGGTACTTGGAGAATTTCCCGCCGTCGAATTGATACAGTCCACCTTCCTCGGCAGTCGCAACCCAGACTGGTCCTGTCGGTTCACAAAAAATAGCCGTGCAGATTCCGTGCAGATCCGAAAAGGAGCCTGTGCTTGGCGTGACAACTTTCCAATCCTTCGTTATATATGAAACTCCATTTGCCGTGGCGACCCAGATGTTTCCATTTGAATCTTCCTTGATTGAGCGGATTGAATTGTTCGGAAGTCCGTTTTCAGTTGAAAAAGCCTTGACCTCTGAATCGCTGTCCATGACCAGACGGAACACTCCCTCGTCATTGCTCCCGACCCAGATTGCCCCATCGCTTGCCTGAAAAAGTGAGCGTGCGGAAATGAAATTGTATTTTGCATCCCGCTCGTTGTTGTAGATTGAAAAATCCACGCCGTCAAAACGGACCATTCCTCCGTAGGTTCCAATATAGATGTAGCCGGAGCTGTCCTGGATTATGTCGGTTATTGAATTGCTGGGAAGTCCTTCCTCCGATGTCCAGTTGCGGGTGACAAATTCGGACATAAAATCACTCGCATCCAAAGCCGTGGCAAAACCAAGCATCCCAAAAATCAAACAAAACAAAAGAATGCATTTCTTCATAGCAGACTCCAAATTTATGCAAAAATTTTATACATCGGATTTTGTCCCGGGCAAAGTTCAAGCACGTGTTTTTCGCATGGCAGAACTTCAGAAGGGTCGTGGGTTACATGCAGCAACGTGGTCGTTCCTGTTTCGGCAACAGTTTCCAGAAGATCCAAAATTTTTGAGCGGTAGTTTTCATCAAGACCATGGCACGGCTCGTCCAAAATCAAAACGCGTGGTTGTTTTACCGCCGCACGCAGAATCAAGATGGCACGCTGCTCTCCATAGCTCAGGGAACCGAAGAGTTCATGCTCACGTCCACCGAATCCACCGAGCGAAAGCCATTGTCTTGCGATTGCACTTTCCATATCCGTGGCGGTTTCGTAAAGGCCAATGCTGTCGTGGAATCCGCTCACAATCACATCCTGCAAATCTGTCTGGCCGACCATTCTGTATTCAACGTGGAGCCTGTAACTCACGATGCCCAGCTGTTTTTTTATGTCCCAGATCGTTTCACCTGTTCCGCGTCTTTTTCCGAACAGATAGATTTTTTCACGGAAAACCTGCATGTTGTCGCCGGTTATCAGTTCGAGCATGGTTGTTTTTCCAGAGCCGTTCGGTCCGCGAATCAGCCAGTGCTCGCCGGGTTTTACGCACCAGTCCAAATCAACAAGGACGTGGTGCTCTTCCCAACCGACGTTCACTTTTTCAAATTTGATAAGACTTTCGGGCATTGCCTGCGCGTTGATTTCATCATTTATTACGCCAGAGGCCTCGTGGATTTTTTTTAGGTTCTCCAAAAATCTGTCGCGCTCAATTTTCCTTGCCGATTCCTTCTCCAGATTTTTTTCCGCAAGATTTTTTTCGTAGAGAGAACGCTCGCCGCAGAATGAAATTTTTTTGTCAGCAAATTCAAGCACTCGGTTTATGCTTGCCGGGATTTCATGGAAGCGCTCCATGCTCAAAATGATTTTTGGAAACGATTTTTCTTCCGAGCCAGAAAGCTGTCTTTTTGCAATCGTGTCAAAAAATTCCAAAAGTATTCTTCTTGATTCGGCATCCAAACCCGCAAATGGGTCGCTCAAAATCAAAAGTCGGCAGCCTGACAAAAGAGAACGGCACAAAAGTGTACGACGGATTTCACCGGTTGACATGTAGCGCAATCCACGGTCCAAAATTTTTTCAACGCCACATAGTTTTATTTCAGGCAAAGTTTCAAGCCGGGATGCAATCGGTGGAAGGGGTGCATTTTTTTTACTGGAGCCACCAAGCACTTCGCAGATATACTGACGACCGGTCCTTCCAATGTCCTCTTTGTCCATGATTTCACTTTCGTCTCTTGCGCGCTCTTCCTCAATCAATGCGGCGGCAACTTCAAGAGAAACAATCGCAACCGATTTTCCAAAATCAGAAAAGTATTCGCCGCAATTTTTTTCTTCGCCAAAAGAGTTTTCGTTTGGAACAATGTCGTAAAATCCAGAAAGACCTTTCAGAAAATCAGCCTTTCCGCCGCCGTTCGGACCGATTACCAGCCACGCTTCCCCGGTCTTCATTTCCCAGTCGATTTTTTTGAGATATGTTTTGTATAAATCTTTTACAGAGCAGTTCTGTATTTTGACCAAAGTATTTTCAGACATGATTTCCTCAACAGCCACTCAAAATTTCATTTCCCAAATCCATTGGGGTCTCCGATGTCCCGATGCAACCAGCGTCAAGCAATTCCTGTTCGGAACCAAATCCCCAAAGAACTCCCTGGCAGTCAATTCCGGCTTCTTTTGCTCCATTTGCGTCATAGAGTCTGTCGCCAATCATCAGCACGGAGGATTTTTCGGTAATTCCAGATGTCTCCAGCGCATAGTTGATAATTTGGACTTTCGTTACTCTTGTTTCGTCAATGTCCGCTCCCGCAATCAGTGTGAAATATTTTTCCAGCGAATATTTTTCCAGAAGTTCTTTGGCAAAACGTTCGGGCTTGCTTGTCGCAACATAAAGTTTTTTTCCGCCGTCGTAAAGTTTTTTCAGAAGTTCCGGGATTCCGTGGTAGACTTCAAGATGGTACATTCCGACCGGAGTGTAGTAGTCGCGGTAACGTTTCATGCCAAGACGTGCCTTCTGCTCGTCAAAACCAAACCATGTCATAAAACTGTAGACCAAAGGCGGTCCTATCATTTTGTCGTACTCGCTGTGGGCCGGTGGTTCGATTTCAAAACTTTTGAGCGCGAAATCAAAGGACTCGTAGATTCCCTGCGAAGTGTCCATCAGAGTTCCGTCAAAATCAAAAAAAATGTGCTCGTAGTTTTTCATTGGCTTCCCTAGAGTTCGGCTACCGCTTTCTGTAAATCCGCCTTTGAGTCAAGGGCTGCCTTTTGTGCTGCATCGGCAATATCAGAGAGCGTCAGATTTCCCGACTCAGATTTTTTTATGCAGTCCTCTGATTTTTTCCACGCACACAGAATGCCCCTTGAAGAATTTACAGTACCGCCGGCCTTCAATAAAAGTGTCGCAGCAATCCTCGCCGCACCGCCCTGAGCGCCATAACCTGGAATCAAAAAGAAAATATCCGGGTAAGCGTTTCTCAAAATCTGTGCGTCGCTTTCCTCTGTGCATCCGACAACCGCACCGACCGGACCGCAAGTTTGGTTTTCAAAAATCGAAGCGTATTCATTTTTTATCCGCTCCAGTTCTCCGCCAACCCTGTCCAGGACACGTCCGCTGTTTTTCAGTTCCTGCTGCTCAATATCAACCATTCCGGGATTGCTGGTCCTGAGCAAAACAAAAATGCCCTTGCCGGATTTTTTGCAGTATTCGGTGAAAGGCTGTAGCGTATCAAATCCCATATACGGATTTACTGTGATTATGTCGCTCTCAAAATCTCCAGAAAAATGTGCCTTTGCATAAGCCCCGGCACTTGCGGCAATGTCCCCACGCTTTATGTCGGAAATGCAGACCAGACCGGAATCCTTTACCGCCTTCAAAGTCTGTGCGTAGACCTGCATACCCTCCAGTCCCATGGCCTCGTAATAGGCAATCTGGACCTTGAAGCAACATGCCGAACCGTCGCTCTTGATTCTGTTGATTATTTCCTTGTTGTAGGCAAGAACAGCCTGTGCCGGGGACGCAAATTTTTTCGCAATGCTTTCCGGAATATAAGAAGGATCAGTGTCCAGCCCAACACAAAGCGGACCAAATTTAGCCGCTGTCTCCTGTAGAATCTGCATATTGTGTTTCATGGAAAAAAGTATAGCACTTTATTTGATTTTGCAAAACAGGCATGGAAGGTTTTGTATAGTCTGCCCCATAATTGAACCTTGTCCCATATCGTGATATAATAGAAAACTAAAAAATCATAATGGTGGAGGCTGGTGATGATAAAAATTCAGAACGCCGCTAGTGTGGAAAATGGATTTTTTTCGGGGCGCGACTTTGGTCCCGGAATTGATGCGGTGCGCGAGATTTTAAATGACGTAAAATCTAATGGCGACAAGGCTCTCCATCATTATGCGGCCAAGTTTGATGTTTCGGACCCTGAGACCTTTAAAATTCCGCAGGAAACATTGAAGGCCGCCGCCGACAAAATGCGTTCAGAAAATCCAGACCTTTACAACTCCCTTTCCTATTCAAAAGACCTTGCACTGAAATTTGCAAAAAAACAGAGAGAATCTTTTGATGATTTTGAAGTGGAGCTGGAGCCGGGACTTTTTACTGGACAAAAAAATATTGCCGTTGACAGGGCCGGGGTCTATGTTCCTGCCGGTCGTTTTCCTTTGGTCAGCACGGTCGTTATGACGGTGGTTCCCGCTGTTGCTGCCGGTGTGAAGGATATTGTCCTGTGCACTCCGCCGAGAGTCCATCCTGATGGCGGCAGAAAACCCTATGCCGATGAAAACATAATGGCAGCCGCCTATATCTGTGGTGTCACGGATGCTTACGCTTGCGGTGGAAGTCAGGCAATTGCCGCGATGGCTTTCGGTACTGAATCAATTCCAAAAATGGATGTGATTGTCGGACCGGGAAACAAATTTGTTGCGGAGGCAAAGAAGCTTGTCTACGGCACTGTTGGAATCGACATGATTGCGGGGCCGACTGAAGTTTTCATAATAGCGGACTCTTCCGCAAATCCACAGTGGCTTGCCGCCGACCTTCTTGCCCAGGCTGAACACGATATTGTTGCCCAGCCGGTGCTTGTTACCAATGACGCGGAGCTTGCAAAAAAAGTTTCCGCCGAAATTGAAAAGCAGCTTGAGACCCTTCCAACAAAGGAGATTGCGCGCCAGAGCATTGATACCTATGGACGCATTATAATAGTAGAAAACCTTGAAGAAGCTGCCTGCATTGCAAACAAAAAGGCCCCGGAGCATCTGGAACTTGCCATGGAGGATGGAGCGGAGCGGGAGCGCATACAGAGTCTGGTCCACAACTATGGTTCCCTCTTTGTCGGACATGGAGCTGCGGAAGTCTTTGGCGACTATGCGGCTGGATTGAACCACACATTGCCGACATCGGGAAGCGCGAGGTTTACCGGTGGACTTTCGGTGCGCATGTTCATAAAGACCGTTACAACTTTGCGTACCGACAATACAAAAGAGGGCGCAAAAAAATCAGCGGTAGCGGCTGGATTTTTGGGTGATGCGGAAGGTCTGGCTGCACACGCGAGAGCCGCAAGATTCAGACTGGACAATTTGGAGGCAAAATGAAGATTTACAAACTTGGTGAGGAAATCCTTAGAGAAAAATGTGAGCCGGTCAAACCCGAGGAAATAAACGACGAGCTTAGGAGCGTTTTGAACGAAATGTTCGAGACCATGATTTCGGCCAACGGTGTTGGACTTGCCGCTCCACAGGTTGGAATCAACAAAAGATTTTTTGTCGCAATGGGCGATGACGAGATTCGACGTGTGTTCATAAATCCGACAATCACAAAGACATCCAGCGACTTGGTTGACTACGAGGAGGGATGCCTTTCGATTCCGGGTGTGTATGAAAACATCAAGCGGCCATCGAAAGTTTCTGTCTCCGCGACCAACGAAAATGGAAAACATTTTACAATAGAAGAGGCCGACGGAATCCTTGCACGAATTATACAGCATGAGAACGACCATCTTGATGGTGTGCTGTACATCGACCGTGGTGACGAGGATTTCAAAAACAAAACCGTTGACCAATTTAAAAAACGTGCCGAACGTGCAGCAAAAAAAGCCGAGGAGAAAGCCAAAAAACAGGCGAGCATAGCGGCAAAGATTGCGGCAAAACAGGCCAGGAAAAATGGTAACTAAAGATGCTTAGAGTTTTGTATGCTGGAAGCCCCGCTGCTTCGTCAAGGGCTTTGGAGCTTATACTGAAAGACAGCTACATGTCCTCGTCCATACCTGAAGAGCAGTACAAGGTTGTCGGAGTTTTGACCAATCCACCGTCAACACAGGGCCGCCACAGGGATTTGATTCCAACGGAGGTTGCACATTACGCCCAGATTTGGAACGAAGCCCGCGATGATGGCATTGTCATTTTGACCCCGGAGCATCTAAAGCAGGAAGCCCGCGACCAGATTGCCTCGCTGCACCCTGATGTGTTCATCTGTTTTGCTTATGGACACATCCTTGGACCAAAGTTTTTTTCGCTGTTCAAGTACGGCGGAATCAACCTGCATCCATCGCTTTTGCCAAAATACCGTGGGGCTACGCCGGTCAACCAGGCCATACTGAATTGCGACAGGGAGACCGGAATCAGCATACAGAAGATGGCTCTTGGGATTGACGAGGGCGACATATTGAGCCAGCAGAAATGGACCCTCACAGGAACCGAGACTGCCGAATCCCTTTTGCGTGAGGTCGCGCTCCACGGTGCAATCTCCATAACGACGATTCTCCGCTACATCGCAAAGCACAAGGAGCTTCCAATCAGCGTTCCCCAGCATGGTGTGGCGAGTTATTGCAGCATAATCAAAAAGGAGGACGGAAGAATCAGGTGGGGTGATTCAGCGGAACAGATTGATGCCAAAATCCGTGCGTACACTCCATGGCCCGGATGTTTTACGACCTGCGGTGGACAGACTTTGAGAATAATCAAGGCCCGCGACGCAGACAAGATTGCCTACCAGGACAGCTCCATCCCAAAAGACACAGGAGCCGTTCCGGGGACAGTCCTGGCGTACAACAAGCAGCGTGGCATACTGATTCAGACCGGTGACGGCATATTGATTGCGACCGAACTTCAGTGGCAGGCAAAAAAGTCCATGGACTATAAATCTTTTATGAATGGAAGTCGAAATTTTATAGGCTCCGTTCTGGAGTAGAGCTGGCGCAAAAACCAGTAGAAAAAAGTTTGTAAAAATAGTAGGATAATCAAATGAGCGACGAAACTATTGAAAACGAGAAAAACAATTTTTCCGAAGAGACTGTTGAATCCGTTGATTCGGCAAAGAAAACAAAAAAGAAGCGTCAGTTTGGAACCGCCTTTAGTGATTTGCTGAAAAACTTTGGCAAGGGCGGATGGGTGCTTTTTTTGACCATGCTGCTGACTTTCCTTGTGATGATAGCCGTCTGTCTTGGAGTATTTTTCTATTCCGTCCATGGCGAAGAAAAGGTCATGGTGCCGAATGTGATGGGAAAAACTTTGACCAACGCGCTGTTCGATATGCAGGTCAAGGAGCTTTATCCAAAAATCTCTCTGCGCTATTCCGAACTTCCTGGTGACGAGGGTACAATCCTTGAACAGAATCCGGCTCCAGGCTCCATAGTCAAGGCCTACCGCACAATCAATCTGGTTGTAAGCCGCGGTGTCGAGATGGATGCCATGGAGAATTTTGTCGGAGGCAATATTGATGATGTCCAGACCAGACTGAAGACTCTTTTCAGCGACGATCCTTCTATTGAATTTGCTCCAGTCATTTATCAAAAGGACTCCTCCCCAGCTGGAACCATATTGGCACAGTATCCGGAGCCGGGAACATATCTTTCCCACCTGAAGATTTATTTTATCGTCAGTGCCAACAACACAAAAGTTTCAACCATTGTTCCGAACATCCAGGGCATGAGCGTCCAGCAGGTGCTTGCGGAAATGGAAAAATATCCTGTCCTCTTTGATTTTACATCCGTCACGTCCGACAGCATCGAGACCCCGGCGACTGTAACATCACAGGAAAGGGCTGGCGACAGTGTTGATGAATTCACAAGGGTCAAGGCACAGTTCACTCTTCCAGCTCCAGATCCGGAGGGCGCAACGTCTTACGGCCTGTTCACATACACATTGCCGGAATATCCGTATCCTGTCAGTGTGCGTCTTGAAAGCTCCGACATTGAGGGAAATGTGACAAAGATTGTTGACTTCCTGCATCCTGGAAAGGACCTGACGATTCCATACATGGTGAAAAAGAATTCCGTAATCACTCTGTCGGTGAACGGAGAGACTTTGACAAGCCAGATTGTCCAGTAGATTTGGGATTGTAAATCAGAAATAAATGGGCTGTCCAAAAAACTTGGGCAGCTCTTTTTTTCGGAATGTTTTTAAAAATCGAATTCGATTGGCACTTTTTTTACTTTCACGGCAGCGGAAATTGGAAGCGTGATTTCGTTGCCATTTTTTTTGCGGATTGTGACGGTCCCATTTTTTTTGTCCAGAGCGATTGGCAGACCAAGCTGTGGCAGCGCGTTTATGTCCATCGTGATTTCAACCAGATTTTCATCCTGCATTGCCCGGTCGATTATGTAGACTTTTCCCGAATTGTCCATTGCGCTTGCTTCTTTTCTGTCAAAATGCACCGACTGTCCGCACAGCTGTTTTTCGTTGACAATAATCCTTCTGTTGATTCTGGAAAGGAGGCCTTCTTTTTGTTCCGTCGTGATGTTCATCTTTTCCAGCCTGTCCTTCATTGACTGTATGATTTTTTCGGTCTCAGTTTCATCGGAATCCATTTCGGGATTTTTTTCACCAAGGCCATCGACAAATGAAAATGAATTTTCCCGTAGAAACGGCAGAGCTGGGACATCGTTTTCCTTTGAACACTTTTTCACTTTGCCAATAAAATTCAGACCGCTCTGGGCAATAACCGCGGAAGCCTCAAAGTCGTCCTTGAAGTCCAGCAGAAAAACATTTGACGCAAGTTTTGCCAAAATGTGCGGAGCGAGCACTTTGTTCTTTTCCGCAAGAACCACGTTGCTTTCGTTCAGCTTCAGGACATAGCCGTTGAAAAGTGTCGCGGACGAATACGTGTTGAACCAATCCTCCAGACTCACCGTAAGATTTTGCGGAATCTCATAGCCGCTGTTTTTTTCAAGCAGATTCTCAATCGAAGCCAAATCCATGCCCAAATCAAATGCCCTCAGCGCGGACTTCCTGTTGATTTCAAAAACCGCAACCACATCAAGATGCTTTATGTCCATGAATTTCATAAGCGGAAGAATCTGGTCAAGACCAAGTCCCGGCATGACTGTCACTGAAAATCCCGCTTCAACGCTTACACATTTTTGTTCACCCGCATCCAGATTTTTTTCTTGATAAAAAATAGGGGAGGCCTGTAAAATCTCCTGTCCGTCCTCATCCTCGCCAACTTTGTTCATCAGACCGAACGCGAGACATGAATCAATCAGCTGGTCAAGTTTTGATATTGGCGAAAAATCAATTTCCTCGTTCGCGGTTTTTGACATGAGCATTTCAAATCTGCTGGTGGATTTTTCAGAATCCTGCGTTAGGCTGTAAATCAACGCGCCCATGCGTAAAATCATTTTTCTTGTGTACGAAAAATTTTTCATGGAAACCAAAGTGTCCAACAAAAGCTGCGACACAGTGTAGAGACTCCGCCGTGAATGTCCCTTCCAGAATGCGCCCGAACAAAGATAGATGTATTGCTGTATTTCCGAAAGTCTTGAAAAATTTGTGAGCCTCTGCCAGTCTGGAACAAAGCTGCCATTTTTGTCCGCAAACAGAAGCAGATTTCTGAACGATGAAATCAAAAGACCAACCGCAACAGAAAAATCGGAATCATCGTTTGTGTTTGAGTCGTCCACTCCACAGATTGTGGCAAAATCTTTTAGGGCCTTTTTTTTGATGGAGCCGTCGCCCTTGCAGATGTCCGAATGGTAGAGCGCGAACGAAATGAACGCCGCCAAAAAATTGGGTGACAGGGTGATTGAATGTGTGTCCGCATTTTTTTCGGCATTGGATTTTTCAATCAAAGTTTCCATGCCGATTTTTGAACCAAGTTCGTCTTCAAGAATCGGATTTATGCAGTAGACAGTTTTTCCGCTGTTGGACTTGACCGTGTAAAGAACCATGCGCTCCTCTAGATTTTGCAGATGCGCACGGATTGCGAAAGAAATGTCCTCGTCCGAAAAAAACTTTACGATGCTTTCTTTTGTTGATTCTGGAACGAGCTTTACCAGCGAAAGGATTTTTAAATCATTTTTCCCCATGAGGGCGACGGCATTTTTTTTATTTTCTGTCTGGCAAAAAAAAGTTGAAATCTGCGTGACAAGATTCTGCTTGTTGAACGGTGTCTCAATTTCCCCCAAAAACATTCGGGCATAATTCAAAAACTGGTCGGTCGGCATTGCGGTGAGATTTTCTTTCCACTGTGCGATTCTGTTTGTCGTCTCTGGACTAAATTTCATTGGCCGCACCTCCTTTTGTCCTCAATCAGATTTTGGTCCGCAAGTTCGTCAAAGCTGGTCTCGTCCTCGTACCTTATGATTCGGTATGAGTATCCCTGTTCGCCCAAAAACTTTTGTCTCTTTGTTCCAAACTCTTCGTCTATTGTGTCCTTTGAAACCACTGTAAAAAATCTGGCGGTCCTTTCTTTTGGACGTAGAAGACGACCAAGCCTCTGCGCCTCTTCCTGTCTGGAGCCAAAAACTCCGCTGACTTCAATCGCCATGCTTGCGTCCGGTAAATCTATTGCAAAGTTTGCGACCTTGCTCACGACAAGCACATTTATTTTTCCTTGCCTGAAGCTTGAGTAGATTTCATCCCGTGTTGAATTTTTTGTCTTGCCGGTGATTATCGGTGCGTCCAGGGTTTTTGCAATCTGGTCCAGCTGCTCAAGATACTGCCCGATGATTAAAATTTTGTCGTCAGTAAATTTTTCGACAAGCGTTTTTACAATCTGCACTTTGAGAGGATTTGTCGCCGCAATTTTGTTCTGTTCCCTTTTGCCTGCAACCACATATTCAAATTTCAGTTCATCGGACATGGGGATTCGGACTTCAACACATTCGGCTGTCGCAATCCACCGGTCCCTTTCAAGCTCCTTCCATGGAACGTCATAACGCTTGGGGCCGACCAAAGAAAAAACATTTCCCTCGCATCCATCTTCGCGGACAAGAGTTGCCGTAAGTCCAACCCTGCGTACCGCCTGTAGTTCCGCCGCAACCCTGAAAACCGGTGCGGGAAGCATGTGAACCTCGTCATAAATAATCAGACCCCAGTTTCTTGAACGGAAAAGCGAGAAGTGTGGATATGGTCCGGTTTTTTCTGGCCGCCAAGTCAAAACCTGGTATGTGGCTACTGTCACCGGTTTTATCTCCTTGTTTTCGCCAGTGTACTCCGCAATCTGTTCCCGGGTCAAAGTGGTCTTGTCAACAAGTTCGTCAATCCACTGGTGGACCGCAGAAATGTTGGTTGTGACAATCAGTGTGTTTGTTTTCAGAATGGACATCAGTTCCATGCCGACTATTGTTTTTCCCGCGCCACATGGAAGGACTATTGTTCCAAATCCTGTCCCCGGTCCCTTGTCACCAACAAACGCGCGGGCAGCACCCTTTTGGTATTCGCGGATTTCAAATTTTTTTCCGGATGCGGTGGTCTCCCTCAAATCAATTTCCATGGGATCGCCATCAATCAGCGGGACATCATCCTTTACGGGCCAGTTCAGCGTGAGCAGATTCTGTTTGATTGTTCCACGGTCTGTCAAGTTCAGCATGAAGCAGAATCTTTTTTCGTCATCGGTGAGTTCGGCAGTGGAGTTTTCCGGCTGGACATATTCGCATGGAATCAACTGTTTTTTTAACGGCCCGTTGTGCTCAATCTGCTTGAAGATATAGGGCGACCTGCATACCAGATAGAGATACTCGTCCCTGAGTGTCTTTTCGTTTTCCGTTCTCTCGTTGACTGGTCCCGGCACAAGACGGATTTTTCCAAAACGCTCCCCAGTTTCCTGGACCCAGACTTTTACCGACTGGGGAATCTCGTAGCGTGAAAAATCTTCCATTGTGCGGATGACTTTTTCAGGGGTGAATCCCACGCTTGAGGCATTCCAGAGCGAAAGGGCCGTGACTCTGTAGGTGTGCCAGTGTTCCGGGGATTTTTCCAGTTCCGCAAATGGAATGAGGGCATTGCGACATTCCTCGGCCCGTGGGGAATGTATGTCCAGCATGAGAGTTCTGTCCGACTGTATTACTAAAGGGTTTTCCAAATCTGCCATCTTTTTAAACCGAATCTTAATTATACAATGAAATTGCGAAAGATAAAAGGTGTGTTTTCATTTTTTTCAGGGCCTCAGCATGAAAACTAATGTGTCTAGCGGAACGGATTCTGATGAGTTAAAAATGTCGAGTCTAACAAAATTATTTAAGATTAGGCTCCCAGCGTGTGTCCGTCCCGAAAAAAGGCTCGTTCGGAGCTTCGCTACGAATACCCGCGCTTGCGCTTGTGCAGATTTTTTTCGTTCCGGCCCCCCGCTTCCGCCTGTTGAACCAAAAGTGTCAGACTCGACATGTCCAACAAAAGATGCCGTTCCGCGCCCCATTTAAAATGATGCTGAGTCCCTGAAAGCTTTTGTTTGGAGGGGGACAGATTTGTATGAGGAAACAACACATTTCCATAAAAATCATTGGTTTGCATGAACAATAACCACCGCCTCTTTAAAATGACAGGGTTTCGGCATGATAAAAACAATGGACTTGTGCAACACAGGAGGGGGACGCGTCAACTGGGACCCGCTCATGTGTTGCATTTATCTATAGTTTTCATGCCGAAGACCTGATATTTTTTTTGTTCCTTGCAAAAATTTTGATACTGGTGTAAAATGTTAACTAACGAAAGTTAGGGAGATTTGGGGCATGGGGAAAAAGATTTCTCAGGAAGAGATTGTCATGGCTCTGGTGGACATTTCGTTTTTCAAATCCACCGGGGCGACCAGCCTTTCTGATATTGCCGAGCGTCTGGGGATTAAAAAAGCTTCCCTCTACAACCATTTTGAAAGCCGGGAGGCCATAGTCAAGGCCGCGTTCAAGTTTTGTGGCGAATACCTTGCGTCCATCACTTTTCTCCCGCCGGATTTGGAGTCGGTCACAAAAAAGTATTCGGCGGCATCGGTGCTCAAGGGAATAACCAAGCGTTACTTCAAGATGCACGAAAAGCGTCCGCTCTTCCAGATTTATACTTTTGTCGAAAGCCAGAAATATTTTTCAAAGGATGCAGCGGAAATTGTTATGAACGAGGAAAAGCGTTTGCACGAACAGACGGAGACCCTTTTCAAATCGCTTGCGAACAACGGAAAAATCTTTTTGCCCGAGGCATATAAAAATTCGTGCATACAGTGGCTCTTGGCTGGAATCACTTCGCTTCTTTCGGACCAGCTCATGCAGAAAAAAAGATTGATTGTAGAAAATCCAGCCAGCGGGGAGGGGGAGCTTTTTTCCTTGCCCGTGGATGATTCAGCCCTTGAGGAACTGGACAGACTGATTGACGACTACACACGCAGAATTGGCTAATTTTTGAGGATTTAATATGGACTGTATTTCATTTGACGATGTAAGTTTTTCTTATCCAATGGTTGAGGACGATCTGGACGAAAACGGAAACCAGATAATTCCGCAGCCTGTGTTTGATCATTTTACCGGGACCATTCCGGCGGGATTTACAAGTTTGATTGGACCAAACGGTTCGGGAAAATCAACATTTATGATGCTCGCGAGCGGTCGTCTTGTGCCTCAGTCCGGAAGGGTAAATCTTTTTGGCCAGAATGTTGCGGCCCTTGGTGAAGAGAAAAAAAATCTTCTTGCGTCGGTGATTTATCAGAACATGGAGTTCGAGAGCGATGACAAGGTTTCAAATCTTCTTTCGTTTGTATACTCACATGGTGCGCTGAAGGGAAATGCAAAGGCAATTCGGAGTGACGGAGATTTGCTTGCGGAAACAATTGAAGTTTTTGAACTGGAGAGTGTTCTGGAACATGGTCTTGCGGAACTGAGCAAGGGTGAAATCCAGCGTGTGCTTTTGGCGTTCAGTATGCTCTACGGAAGCGCATCGATTTTTATGGACGAGCCTCTTTTTGCAATGGAGCTGCGGCAGAAGGTTTCCGCTCTGAAATATATAAAAGATTTTTGTGCGGCAACAAAAACGGCTGTCTTTATTTCAATGCACGAACTTGATTTGACGCGGCAGTTTGCGGAGAATGTGCTTCTTTTTTATCCGAACCGCGACATGGACTATGGAACCCCGGAGGAAGTGCTTACAAACGAGGCACTGGAAAAAGCCTACGGAGTTCCCGCCGCCATGTTGAAAGACAAGGAGACATTCACCCGAGAGGAGCTAATCCAGACGGGCGATGCCATTCTAAAAATCCAGAATCTCAAAATCAAAAACTAAAAAGTCTTTGCCGTAGAAAACACCCTCGGCCTTTACTTTTTTGTCCTTGAAATTCGCAAGATGCTCGGCCATTGAATCCTCAACATGCAGGCTGTAGGATTTTCCGTTGTCGCCCTGGAATGTGAATTTTCTGTTGCCCTTGCCACCTTTGACTTTCAGAATTCCTGTCATGGGCGTGAGTTCGGCGGTGACGGTTTTTGCTTTTTCACCAGAGACTATTCCATCGGGAATCTGCTCGAATCCTTCCGGTCTGTGTCCCGCTCCAATTCCTCCACCTTCACCAAATGCTGCGGGTGCGTTGCCCGATATGTGGAGAACTGATTTTTCTGGAATCGACGTGTCCTCCTCCTTGTCCTTGTTTCCACTTGCTGTAATCGGCATGGCTGCCATAACCATCGCGAATGTCATAACTGTAAATGCGGCTGTCTTTTTTAGTGCCATAATTTTCTCCTATAAAGCTACGTGAGAGTACGCTTATATTTTCAGGTCCCCATTGTCAAGCACTGTAAGTTCCGTGCCGTCCTGGTACTTGATTTTAATTGTCGGGTCCTTTACAAGCCCGTCAAAATGGATTAACGCCGGTGCATCTCCGTCGTAGTTTTCGCCAATCGCAAAGTGGCATGTGCGGAAGGCTTTTTCATCTTCCAGCATGTTGCCCGTGATGTTTGCGGCAGGGTTCAGACCGATTCCAAGCTCCCCAATATTGCGTGAGTTCCGCCTGTATGCGGCTCCAGCTTCTTTTGAGATTTTTCCGCTGGACACAAGATTGCCCGACTCTTTTTCCGCATTCTGGATGTCCTTCAAAAGTCTCTTGGCTTCGGCTCCACCTTTTATGTCTGTCACAAATCCACCGTGGACATCCACTGTGATTGGGGTCTTTAGAATCTCATCGCCATCGCTGAACGACATGCTTCCGTCAAAAACAATTTTTCCCTCGGTTCTGGTTTTGTCCTCATCGCCAACCACCGGGGAAACAAATACTTCTCCGGAAGGGACGTTGCCACCTGTGCCTGGCTTGGAAAAGTCTCCGTCATCGACAAGCGGGCTGCGGTTTTGGACTGGAACAACAACATCGGTTCCGCCGGGGGAAGTGACATGGACTGACACTGCGTTTTCAAATTTTTTGCAGAGGGTCTCGCATCGCTGTCTGAGCAGGTCGTAATCAATATTCACGGTGCGCTCAAACATGTCCTGCGTAAGACCCGGTGTCCATACCGCGCGGATAGATTTTTTCCCAAAAAGAAGATAGTCAAAGGCGTTGTCGTATTTTTTTCCATCCGCATCCGTGTATGGATTTTCAATTCCATTTTCGTCCTTGCCAAGCTTGATTGCCGACAAAGAAAAAATTACATCCGGTTCGGAAAGAATTGCCGCGACAACAGTTTTGTCCGCAAAATCCATGCTCGTCTTTTTTTGCTGAAAAATCAGGCTGACGTTTGCGCCAAGCTCCATTGCGGCCTGGTAGATATCTTGGGCGATTGGGTTCAGCTCCGGGTTGGAGATAATCAGAACCGTCTCACCCTTTTTGATTTTGCAGACACTTTGAACCATGGTCTGTGCCGGGGTCAAGTCTTTGTTGTGCTTCGCAATCAGTGAATCAATCAGGACTCCCATTTTTTTTCTCCAAATCCCTTAGTACCCAATTTCGATGGAGCTGTCCGCTGAGTTTTCAGAGAAAGCGTCCTGAATGAAGATGAAAACCTTGTCGTTCGAGTCGCTTGTTCCTGTAAAGTAGAGCGTCACTGAATCATTGGTCCCTGTGTTTCCAATCGGGTGGAAAATGAATCCGGTCGGCTGGAGGTCAAGGTTGACACCAATCTTCGTGAGTATTGGACCGTAGTAGTTCTTGCTGTTCGCGACATTCTTGTACTTTTCCGCCCAGAGATTGATTCCGGTGGTTATGTTTCCGGTCAATGTGCCAATGTTGTTGACATAAGACTGGTAGCTTGATGCATCGGTATTTGTTGCACGCAAAATTCTTGCCTGTGCCGCCGGGGTTACTGTAATATTTGTTGTTGCAGCATTTGGAACTCTGTTAAGTGTTGGCAGCGATTTTGCATTGGCGTATGTTTCCCTAAATCCAACCGCCTGCACATATTCCTTGAACAAGTCGTTCCAAGTCAGATTTGTGTGGTTGACAGAGTTGACCGCATTTACCACGCTGTCTATTCCAACGTATGCGTTCGTGCTCATTTTTTGAACAAGTGGTGCGCCACCGTAGTTCCTTGCAAGCCATGCTCCAAATGCGTAGGCTGTTCCGTATGAAACCCATGAGTTCTGGTCCAGATACTGTGCGGCTCCAGAATAATAATAGTAGCCGTTGAAGTTGGGGATGCGTCCGTCCTGCACTTTTTCCGTAAGTCCAAGCTGGGTCTGGAGCAAATCTTCGCAGAGCATGGAAAGCATTTCGTTGTACCAGACGCAGTTGTTTGTGTCCAGATGGTTTAGCATGTTTTTCTGGTTGAAGTTAATCATGTGCTGGTACTCGTGGAAGAGCGTGGAGATTACAGTGTCGCTGACAGTGTTTCCATTTCCATCGTATGAGTAGTTTCCATTTGTGCCGCTCACATAGTTGCAGAAAGGAATGTCGATGTAGAAATATTTTCCCTCGTTTGTCGATTTGTATGCTCCGCTGGAACTGTAGCTGCTGGCGTAGTAGTCCTTTGCCCAGAAGTAGCCGACGACACCGCACTGTGATTTTGCAGGCTGATTGTAGTCCTTCCCAATGTCCGTAAGAACAATGTTGATGTAGTCCTTTGTTGGATAGCTTGACATGTTGTCCGTTCCGCTTCTTGTGATTAGCAAGTCTGATGTTGTACCAAAGATGGCTTCCTCAAGCGCATAGTTTTTGATGAACTTTGTGATTATGTCGTCAATCACTCCAATACTGACTTTGTTTCCGCTTGATGTTGCCGCAACGTTTGATGGATTTACCCACACAAGGGCCTTGATTTTTGGATTTAAACTTGCGTCGCTTGTGTCATATCCAATGGCATAGAGCTTCATCGTTTCCTGCTCATACTTTGTGAGGTTGCTGTCCTGGTCCACGTAGATTGAACGGGTTTGTCCTATTTCTGGATATATTGCGCTGAATGTGTCTGTGTTTGCCCCTGAGCGTCCTCTTGGTTTTACAACGGTGATGTCCTCGTCCGACGGTGGAACAAAGGATTTTATTGCTGGAGTCTGGATTTCTGGAAGCTCATCCGTGTCTGAACCAACGGACCTTGAAATGACGGATGCAGACAGTCCGGTGCTTGTATTTGGAATGTATCTTCTTACTGCTGTTGATGAGATTGCGGAGCTTGTTCCCATGTTCACGTTCGCGTATGTGATTGTCTTTCCCTGTACGCCGTTCAAAGTTACAACGCTTGTGTTTGCGGGAAGTTCATAGAATGAGGAGCTTGCATTGGAACCATTGTATGTGGTTGTGGCCGATGCGTCTGCGCTTGGTGTTGCTGTTGCCGATTTTGAATCCACAATCTCACCGTTGCTGTCCGTCAGGTAGACTGTGAATTTGTATTGGGTTCCGTTTGTAAGTCTACCGCCTGTAAGCGAACTGTTGATAATTTTGTAGTTGTCATTTTGGGTTAGCGTTATGTCGCCCAAAGTTTGGTTTTCGTTCGATGCCAGTGCCCACGAAATGTGCAGCCCATAGCTTGATATGGAACCGTTGGACCAAGAGACAATAGCTCCCTCGTTGATTCCTGTCGCCGTTACCGAAGAAAGTTTTGTGTCATAAAGTTCCGGCATGAGAAGTATTGTCAAAATCTCAATACAGCTTGTCATGGTAAGGGATGCGAGCGCAATTGCAATTGCTCCAAATATTTTCAGTATTTTCTTTTTCATAAAACGAAATCTCCTTGAATGTTTTCGGTGATGGACTACAGTTTGCCTTTTATTTTATAGACAACAGTATAAGGCTGTCGCCCATCTGCTGTATAGCTCATTCCTAGATTGTTCAAGCTTGTGGTAAGTGTTTTGCCTTTTCCTGTGTACGAGAATGTTGTGGTTGTTCCGTTGATTGTAATCTGCACAGTTTCCGAGGTTTCATTGATTTCATAGGTTCCCTCATCTGAGTTTCCCTCAATCTGCCAGATTACGGATCTGTCGCCTGTGAATTTTAATGTCGAATAATCTTCGTAGTATGTGTGTTGCTGCGGGCTTATGTCATGTACAGGAGATGAACCTGTGCCACTTGGTGTTATGCTGTCCATTTTATATTCGTAGCCCTTGAGACTGAGTGCGTTAATGCTCTTGCACCCTGCAAAAAACATCGAGACCAGCAGAACGGTTCCCAACGTCGCAAACTTAAACAATTTTTTCATCAAAAAACCTCCCGTCCCCTTTAATGGGAATTTCTCTCCATGATATAACAACTTTTGTGGATTTAAATTACAAATCCAAATCCCCCCTAACTATATTGTAAGTATTTATATAGAAAATTCAAGGAAAATTTATCCATAATGGCCAAGTTGCGATTTTTGTGGCGTTCTGTTATAATGGGGAATCATCTGTTTTTGAGGGGGATTCCCATGAAAAATCGTGGCAAACTTGTCTTCGCAATTGTTTTTTTGCTTTTTTCTTCTATTAATATGTCGTTCGCGCAGTCGAATGTAACTGTGCAGCCCTATTTTTTTGCAAGGCATAGAAATATTGAAAATGCGTCCACACAAAAAGCGACGCTCGAAAATATCGACAGGATGTTCTGGAAACTTTCGGGATTTGACTCAAAGGGTCGCCCCGCCACTGTCTACATGCTTGGAACAATCCACATTGGCGACGACAGGCTTTTCCCGCTGCCGGAATCCGTGATGAACGCATTTTGGAGTGCGAAACGTGTTGCCGCAGAAATCTCCAGTGACGACATGGAGGACATTCAGTCCGAGCTGGTCTACAAGATGATGGAATCAATGCAGGCTGCGGACGGTCGGAATGTTCTGGACTATCTGACGGAAGAGGAAAAGGCGACTGCCATGGCATTGGGTGAGGAAGTTGTTACTACGCTTTCCATGTTTGAGCCGTGGGTTATGCTTCAGGCGCTCTCCACCGGTGCGTATTCAAAATCTGGTCTGGAAGGTGTGAGCGGAATCGACATGTATCTTATGCAGCAGCTTGCGGAGGAAGAAGAACCGTGGGAGGGACTTGATACTCTCGAAACCCAGATTGATGTTTTGAGTTTTGGTGATTATGACCAGCAGCTTTATCTTTTGAAAGGAACCCTTGACCAGATTGTGCATCCAGAAAACAATGACAGATACATTTCCACTCTCTACAACGCATATCTTTCTGGCGACATCGATGCGATTGCAAAGATCACCGAGGAAGAAATGACCCCAAAAGAAGGTGAGATGAAGGAATTTGAGGAAGCCTACTACAACGCCTTGATGTACGACCGAAACAAGGCCTGGTCCCAAAAAATTGCCGGGTGGATAAAGGAAGGTGGAACGACTTTCATCTTTGCAGGATGCGCCCATTTCGCCGGCAACAAATCCGTTTTCCACTACCTGCGTGAAAATGGTGTGATTGAGTAAAGAAAAAAGGCTGCCACAAAGTTCTTGCGACAGCCTCTTGTTTTTTAAAAATGTCCGCTGGAATGTGAGTGACCGCCACCTCCGCCGCCACCACTTCTGGAGGATGTTTCTATTGTCCTTGTGAATGTTGTGGAATATTTGTAGATATCCTTCTGTTCATGCATCTCAACTCCGCTTTCCGCGATATAGGAGTCTGCCTCCGTGGCAAATGCGACGTTCCTCATTTTCTTTTTTTCGCTCGCAAGACGGATTAGGGCAAAAATCAATGCGACCAAGAGTGCTATACCGCCGCCCAATAGGAAATTGTTTCTGTTTGCTTCCCTTCCTCTTTCTGCCTGTATGGCGTTGTATTGGGTCAGTCCAGTTTCATAATTGACATTGCCCTGTCTGTCCTGGTCCAGATAATAATAGGCAGTCTCAAGATAGCTGATAAATCCATTGTACCAGTCGTTGTTTTTGAAGTCCGGTGTAAAAGCATTTATGAGCTGGTTCCTTCGGCTGTCGGAGAAGGCAACGTTTCCATATCCATGCGCATCCAAATCAAAACTTCTGTCGCCCATGGACATCAAAAATGAAAGCGAACTTCTTTCATTGCCCAGACCAAAATTCCTCTGTCCAAAAATTTTTTCATTTGCTGATTCGATGTTTGAGCCATATTTCTCGTAGTCGTCAATTATGGTTATGTACATTCCAACCCCATAATCAGCGGACAGGGACAATAGATATGACGCTATTTCTTCCTGCTCATCGCTCGACAGAAGCCCCACCTCATCAAAGAGGAAAGTCCTGTCGGAAATTGCTTCAAGATTTTCATAAAACGCATCGTCCAAATCGTCGTAGTCGTCATAATCATCGTAGTCGTCGTAGTCGCCATCATAATCGAAGCCCAGCTCATCAAGGTCGTAGAAATCATTCTGCGCAAAAACCGGACCCGCAATCAGACCAAAACTTAGGACCGCAAGTATTGTAAAAATAAGTTTTCTGTTTTTCATCATTCACTCCAATTCCTTTTCAGTCAACAAACCATTTGATAATCAACATGGCTATTGCCGCGACCGCAGCTCCAATTCCAATTCCAAGCAGGAAGTTAATCAGGAAGAAGATGAATGACCGACCCTTGCTTATCGGCAGATTTCCAACAACCTTTCCAGTCTGACCGTTGACGGCAAAAAGGAATTTCTGGTCGTTCCATTTTGTGTAGAGAAGGTAGACTGGAATCAGTGCGTAATGGACTTTTCCGTTTTTGATTGAAATATTTGTTCCCGTGACTTTGCATGTGTCGTAGCCTGTGACAGTTTCTTCCATTGAGTCAACAAATGTTTTTGAGCATCGGTTGTGGGCGCGCTTTGAACATTGGTCAACAGTGACATCATATTTGTCGGCAAGGTAGCCGGGGAGGTATGCGGTGGAAAATTCTTTCAGCTCGTTGTAGTCGAAAGGCTCCAGGGAATCCATCATGTCGTCGGGCATTTTTTCTGATGCGTCAACCGGGATTTTGGTAAAATCAATTTTTCCTGAACGCACACAGTCGAAGTACCTTGTGGTCGTGGTCTCCTTGTTTCCATGTCTCACGGTTGTGGATGATGATGTCCGGAAATTAACGGTTCCTTCCGATGTTCCGTCAAAAAGCCAGAAAGGAACGTAGACACCCTTTATCTCTTCCAGATGATTTTGGTCGGAGAAGGTTTTGGGCAAAAGGAACTTCTTTTTGTAAAAATTTTTCAGATTGTTGATTGCATCCTCTTTTTTGATTTTAAACGGAATGCAGTAGTCGGGACGCAGAGAACCTGCAAACTGTGTTTCAATGATTGTCGGATTTCCACAATACGGACAGCTTGTTGCGGCAGTTGTCGCCTCGCAGATAAGATTTGCGCCGCATGAAGGACAGTTGTATTCCCTCATGTTGCCGCTGTCTTCACCCCAGTTGGAATTCAGTTCATCCGTGTTCCAGTGTGTTTCGTCTGGGGCATACTGGTCTTCGGAAAGCTCCGGAGCGTCGTCGGAATTTCCCTCGCCCTCAGGATCAACATTAGTTTGCGCCGGCTTGTAGATTTCTTCAATCTGTTCAACCGTATAAGAACTGTCGCAATATTCGCAGACAATTTTTCCAGATGCCGGATTAAAATTCAGCCCGCCACCACAGGCTGGACATTTGTAATTGTTAATAGACTTTGCTTCCATGCCCAAAATTGTAGCACTGAATCTATTGTTTTACAAGATTTCAAAATGCCTGTGGTGAAAAAACTTTTCTTTATGGATGCCCTTTAGTATGCAAAGCGTTTGCTGTCTTCGACAAGTGTTTCTATTGATGCGTACTCGTCGCTTGCAAGGTCCAGGGCTGTGTCGGTCGTTGTCTGGAGATATGTGTCCAGAACTTTTTCTTTCAGGACGGGCCAGCGGTAGGGCAGAATCAGCGGCAGTTCAAGCGACTGTTCTCCCGGAAGATTTCCAAGAAGCTCCCTGTAGTGCGCGGGGAATACATTTGCGTTTACCTGCTTCAGTGCGGAAAATCCACCGGCAATTCCGAATGTCACCGTGTCAAGATTCATTGTTTCCCGTCTGGTAATCAAATCGGTCTGCGTGGCTTCGTTGGAAATCCACTGGATGAAAGTCTCCGCCCCTTTTTTGTTGTGTGCGTTGTGGAAAATCCCCATGGTGACAAGACTGTCCTCGACCATTGCCTTGCCTTCATTGCTCACAAGCCATCTGAATGTAAGACCAAGTGCCTGCTCGTTTGACAGAGTGAAAAATTCATCGCTGGTCATAAACACAAATGCGGTTCTTCCTGATGCAACCTGCTTGAATTTTGGCATGTATAGATATTTAAACTGAAAGTCGGTTTCCGTTGCCGTGCTTGTGTTGAAATTGAATGTCCATTGTCTCATAAAATCAACAGTCGAATTCAGCGCGGCCTCGTTCAATGAAAATGCCAGACCCTTTTCCTGGTAGCTTGCGCCGAAAATCTTTGTTGCCTCATAGAGAAAATCCATGTCCCAGCTTGGTGCGTACCCAATCGCGGTATAGGTATCGTCCTTTTGCGCGTTGAATTTTGCTCCGGCAATCATTACGGTTTCTGGTGTCAGCGTGTGGTCGTTTTCGACAAGGCTTTCGTTTTGCTCCGTGAAAACCATCATCGGAAGATTGAAGCTCAGTGGAATCAGATATTGCTTGTTGTTGAGGATTCCGTAGTCCAGCATCTGCGAGTAGAAATCATCCTTGGAAAGTTTTTCCTCATCAAAAAGATAGCCTACCGGTGAAAAGAATTTTCTTGTCTTGGAGCTTTTGAGCCACGAACCAATAATCAGGTCCGGCTGTATTTCATCTTTTTCCGGTGGAAGCGATGCGATTGGACTTTCCTTGTAGATTGCGACGGCCTTCATGTTTTTGTGCGTGAGATTGAAAAGCTCTGTGTATGAGGCCAACTCCTGTCTGTCCGTCCAGATTATTATGGTCGAAGCATTTTTTGTGCAGGAGACGAATTGGAAAGTGGAAACAAGGACGGCAGCAACAATTGCCCCCGCCCTTTTTATTTTTTTGAAAACTGTCAACTTAGTTTTTAGCCATTCTGTCGGCAGTCTGGTAGATGGTGCTGTATACAATGTCAATCTTATCCTCTTCAAGACTTGAAAAAGCCACGCGCAGTGTGTGACTGTCGATTGATATTGTACCAATTCCGCTTTCGTTCAGCAAGTTCTGTCTGAGAGATTCTGCATCCACTTTGTCCAGATGGAACGACATGAAGTAGCCTGAGTTGAATGGAAGCGCGCGGATGTTTTCGCTCTTGTGTGTGCTGACAAATTTCTTGACCAGCTTGTAGCGTTTTTCAAGCACCTTGCGGAATGTAGCCTTCTCTTCTTCCATCTTTGGATTTGCGAACGCCTTCATCAAAAGTGTCTGCGGTGGAGTTGAGGAGCATGACACGGACGAACGGATTGCGCCCATCAGTTTTTTGACAAGTGCATCGTACTGTGCTTCGCTCATTCCCTTGCAGCTGAATGTGATGAAACCGGAGCGGAATCCCCATGCGAAATCTTCCTTTGTTGGTCCATCGATTTTTGCGGCAAGAATGTTCGGACTCAAATCCGCGAGATATGCAAAAAGCGACTGTCGCTCGATGTTGTCCTCGTAATCAAGACCAAAGTACGCATCGTCGCACCAGACCATGACCTTGGTTCCCTCGTCGGCAAGTTTTTTGACCATCGCGACAATCTGTTTTGCCTCGTCAACTGTCGGGCTGTAGCCAGATGGATTCTGCGGGAAATTTAGGAGCACACGGACTGAACCGGATTTTGCCTGCTCCCTGAGTGTTTTTTCAAGTCCCGAAAGATTTATTCCTTCGCCATCAAACATCGGGAACTGGACGAATTCGGCATTGCGTCTTGCGGATGCGATAAGAACATAGTTGTCCCATGATGGGTCGGCGGCAACAAGCGGCTTGGTCTCGTCCAAAAAAAGGTCAGCCAGATACGAGATTCCTGCGGTGAGTCCCGGAACCAGAACTGGCAGTGAAAATGTTTTGTCCTTCAGCAAAGGATTCTTTTTTATGATGTCCTGCTTCCACATCTCACGGAGTTCGGGGAAACCTGCTGTCGGGGCATAGGCGACCAGTTCCCTTGATGTCAGGTTGGGTGCATTTTCCTGGATTGAAGGAAGGGTGACAGGTGTGCCGCCAATAACGGTCATTCCTATGGTTCCGTTTGCAGTCTTTCCAAGTTTTTTGGCTTCGCCGCTCTGGGCAATGATTCCTTTGGGGAAATAGAGTCTGTTTCCCAGGTCCGAAAGAAGGACTCCGGGCGTGGTGTCCTTGAGGATGTCGTTTAATTCTTTAGCTAAAGGGTTAATCATAATGGTTTAATTATGCAAAAATCAATTGCAATTGTCAATATTTATGCAAGTCGCAAGGCGCAAGTCGCAAGACGCGATGCGTCTTGCTCTGTGAGTTTCCACTTGCTCGCGAAGGCTCGCATTTTTGCTTCGCAAAAAACGTGGAAACTCACGTACTGATGATTACTTGCTCGCGAAGGCTCGCATTTTTGATTTGCAAAAAAACGTGGAAACTCAGGGACTGATGC
>CACZPR010000041.1 GCA_902783155.1 uncultured Spirochaetaceae bacterium | reverse complement strand
TAAGGTGTTCCCCCCCCCCCCCCCCCGCTATACATGTGTTGAGTTAAAATCTCGAAAAATCCAGGAAAAACTGAAGTGCACGTTCTTTCTGATTGAGGGCGACAGTCTCATGCGCTATGGAATTGAAGGTTGGCTGCGCGAAAATTCCTCCAGCCGGTGCCTTGGTTCCTCTGGAAATGCCCTGGATTTTTTTGATTTCATGGAGGAAGCGAAAAACAGCGGAGAAAAAGACTCGTTTCCCGAAATCCTTGTCACCGATGTGAATCTGGAAGGTGACTGCTACTCCGGAATCAGCCTTATCCGGCACTGCCACAAACTTTATCCCGAAATAAAAATCATAGTCTACAGCGAAAACACGTCCCCCAGTTTTTTGAACGCCACAATCGAAGCGGGGGCAATGGGGTATGTTGCAAAGCAGAGCGACGGTCGGGAGCTTAAAAACGCCATCGACTCCGTTCTGAGGGGAATGCTTTACGTGGATTCTCAGCTTGCGAAAAAACTTGTCAGCTTTGAGCATTTCATTTCCCGCTTTACAAAACGTGAGGCCGAGATTCTGTGCCTTATCATGCAAAAATACAGCAACACCGAGATTGCGGAAAAACTCTGCCTTACCAAGCGCACGGTGGAAAACAATATCAGCAGAATCTACATCAAGACCGGCCTTTCCACACGCGAGGAACTTGTGCGATACGGTACAAGCTTTTAAAAAGTCCGCATGAAAAATGTAAGACGGGGACTTGGAACGGCTTATTTCAAGAAAATACAGGGCGTTTTTTTTCTTGTGCGCATTGTACGAGATATAAATTCATAAGGTTCTGATAAGCTATGCCTGTTTCTTCTGCAAGCTCTTTGAAATAGGCAATTGCACCTGTGTCAAGATTTATTGTAACGGGCTTTTTTGTCTTGGCATACCACGGTCGAAATTCCTTTAATTCTTCTTTTGTCATGGCCGGGCAGTCATCCGTGGGGGTTGCACGAGCATTTTTTATTGCTGTCTTCTCAGCTTCTGTAAGTGGCGGAAGATTTTTCAAATCATCTAAGGTCATAGTCGTCATAGTATTCATCAATTTCCTCCTTCGTTGCTTTTCTGGCAGAAATAATACGGGTTCTGTCGTTTCGTTCTGTATATACAACAAAAAGAATATCATCTACCCTTCCGATTACATCCCAGCGTTCCTCTGTGTCCGTCGAATGATTGTAATCATATTTTTCGATACGTTTTGAATCAAGAAAAACACGCACAGCAAATTCAAAACTGATTCCATCGTGCTTTTTCTTGTTGTATTCGTTCTTTTCGTTGTCCCATTCGTATATCATATTTATATAATACATATTTTATAAATATAAATCAAGGCAAAAAGTCCGCATGAAAAGTGTGGTTTTTGTATAAAAAGTCCGCATGAAAAGTGTAGTATTTGCTTGAAAAGTCCGCATGAAAAGTGTAAGATGGGGATGTGGAACGGCTTATTTTTTCAAAACTGGAGCAGTGGAAGAATTCTCCTACCAGAAAACCCCTTGTCCTCAGGGGTGCCAGACAGGTTGGCAAAACTTGGGTGATGAAAGAATTCGGAAAAAGGTATTTCAAAAACGTTGCCTACATCAACTTTGACAATAACGCTGCGATGAAAGCACTTTTTGAGGGCGATTATGACATTTCAAGAATCATTCTGGCATTAAGCGCAGAGACAGGAGTTTCCATAAAGGCAAAGGACAGCCTGATTATTTTTGATGAGATTCAGGAAGTTCCGAGAGCACTTTCGAGTTTAAAGTATTTTTGCGAGAATGCTCCCGAATATTCAGTAATCGCAGCCGGAAGCCAGATGGGAGTCGCCCTGCACAACGGGACGAGCTTTCCTGTGGGCAAAGTTGATTTGATGACGCTTTA
Organism: uncultured Spirochaetaceae bacterium; assembly: GCA_902783155.1. Taxonomy (GTDB): domain Bacteria; phylum Spirochaetota; class Spirochaetia; order Treponematales; family Treponemataceae; genus Treponema_D. The sequence goes on along the minus strand of CACZPR010000041.1, from coordinate 4,222 downwards.
TCCGTTTTCATTCGTTGAATTTCTTATGGCATGCGGAAACGAACAGATGGTCTCAGTTTTGGAATCCGGTGACTGGCCGTTGATTACCGCGTTAAAATCAAAATTCATTTCGCTGATGAAAGAGTATTTTTATGTTGGCGGAATGCCCCAGGCGCTCCAAACTTTCATCGATGAGCAGGATTGGTTCAAGGTCCGTGAGATCCAGGAAAATCTTTTGGAAGTGTATGCACAGGATTTTTCAAAGCACGCATCAGGCATGCTCAGTACCCGCCTGAAACAGGTCTGGACATCTTTACCGGCACAGCTTTCAAAGGAAAACAAAAAGTTCATTTACGGACAGGTAAAAAAAGGTGCTCGTGCGAAAGATTTTGAGCTTGCCATCCAGTGGCTGTCCGACTGCGGCCTTATCCATCTTGTCCACAGCATCTCAAAACCGGGCTACCCCTTGAAGGCTTACGAGGAACTTGATTCCTTTAAGATTTACATGAATGACGTGGGGCTTTTGTGTGCGCTCGGCAACACTGACATAAAAACAATTTTGGACGACAATTCTTTTTTCGTGGAGTTCAAGGGAGCCGTAACCGAGCAATATGTGCTGCAGCAGATTCTTTCATGCACCGACTTCAAGCCCTTTTATTATTCGTCTCCAAATTCCTCCGGCGAAATAGATTTTATGATTCAGATGGAAGATCAGATTGTTCCAATCGAAGTAAAATCCGCAGAAAATCTTCAGGCAAAAAGTCTGAAGGCGTTCCATCAGAAATACAACAACCGTTTTTCCGTGCGGACTTCCCTCTCCGATTTTAGGCGTGATGACTGGCTCACAAACATTCCGCTCTATGCCATTCCTTTTATAGGGAACTTTGCCCTTATTTAAATCAAATCACCAAAAAATTTCAAAAAAGTGCGTAAAACTCACTAAAAACCGTGCGTTCACACTCACACGGGATTTGTTTTATGTGATAGCCTTTTATCACGTGATTTTTGGACAGGAATTGCGTGTAAGACAGTCCGTAGAAGGGGAGTTTCATGGCAAAGAGTAAAAAAGAACCAGAAGATTTTATTCTCAGATGCAGGTTCAACTACAACGAGGACGCAAAACAAAAGGATGACTTTCACATCGACTGTGAGAGTGCATATCTTCACAGCTCCTATTACAAGAAGATTTTCGACGGAACGCTGAAGGACACAAATCGGAGGAAACGCTTCGTAAAGATAACGAATGTGGAAAGCGGAAAAAGCATCTGGCGTACTCTTAGGGGAGTTCCGACCGGCGCACTCTCACAGGGCATTCTATATGTGAACAGCGACGGCAGATCCATTCTTGAGGGCTCTTCCTCGGAGACCACAAAACTTACCATAAAAAAGTCCTGCTGGCTTCCTTACTACTGGAACACGGACAACACCGCCGCCAGGGTTTCGTTCAAGATGGGCATAATCTCTTTTGGCATCGGGATAGTGTCCTTCCTGCTCGGAATAGTGCAGTTTGTTATGGGGCTTCGCGCTTAACAAGGTAATTCTGCCCTTTTGGGCTGAATATAAAACAAATAAGGAGTTTCAAAATGAAAGCGACAAAAATTATTGCGGTGCTTGCCGTCGCTCTGGTGGCAGGCACAATGGGACTTACGTCTTGCAGCAAGGGAAATGGAGACGGAAAGGGCAGTAGCGCAGCAAAAAAAGGCAAGGGCAAGTCAGTTGTCCTTGCAGAGTCTGACTTTCAAGTCAAGTTTACAGAAGACGAAAGCGGTGTTTGTATAACCGAGTATACGGGTGAATATTCTGACTATAAGAAGTATGGAGAAAATCCTATAGATGAAGCCGTATTTCCGTCAACAGTCCAGGGGCTTCCAGTAAAGGCAATTCGATTGTCCTATGTATTTGCAAAGAGTATCGTTATTCCTGAAGGTGTGGAAGCAATCTGTAAGTATGGCTTTTGGACTGGAACCTCCTCAGTGACGCTTCCTTCAACTCTCAAAGGAATAGGGAATAATACTTTTGAAAATGTCACAAATCTTAAGGAAATCAATCTTCCGGAAGGACTTTTGTGGATAGGATGCCATGCTTTTTCCAAAAGCGGACTTACATCCGTAACCCTGCCAAAATCCTTGAGGGTCATTGGATACAGCGGTTCTAACTATGACTCAGGAGCTTTTTATTACTGCGACAGCCTTGAGGAAATAAACATCCCTGACGGAATTGAGCTTAGCGGACAGTATATGTGGAACAAGGGAGACGAGAAACCTCTTTCGGAATGTTTCTCCGGTGAAAAAATCAAGTCAAGCCTGGCCCTGCAAAAACTTTTGAAGGAACATAAAATAAAATTTATGGGGAACTCCGAAACGGATAAACTAGAAGATGAGATTTTCACAAAAAACGGCCTTTAATTAACCTAATCCCCATCCGCAGAGTGCCGTCATACCTCCTGTTCGCGCTCTGCGGGTGAGGCTTGTGGTCTGCCAAGCAAAGATGCCTCCGGGGACTATGGGTTTCCGGGGGTGTTTTTTTACACAAAATTTGTTTTTTGTGGTATAATGTTTTGTAAGGAGGCTTATATGGCAATGGCATTAAGGCAAAAAGCAATTGACTATATCGGTATGCTTGACGAAGAGCAGACCATGCGCGTCATAACATATATAGAAAACCTTCAAAATACAAGAAAGCCCCTGCAAAATTCAAAAACGGATGAAGAGCGCAAAATGGCTGTGGCCGCTTTTTCTGACTTGGAAAAGATGACCCGCCACACGGAAGATGGCATCAGTCTGAACGGCAGGGATGAATGGATGCAGGCTTTCTGGAGCAAGTATGAAAGTCTTAGTTGATGCGAATGTACTTATTGACTACCTTGCAAAATGGATTGCATAGTCACTAGAAACAAAAAGGACTTTTCAGGCTCCAATCTCCAAGTATATACACCTGAAGAATTTTTGAAAATTATGGAAAGAATCATTTTTAGCTGATTTAAGTGCCAAGCAAAGATGCCTCCGGGGGCTATGGGATTCCGGGGGTGTTTTTTTTTCATTGACAAATCTTGGGGTCTGTTGTATAAAATAATTAGGTCGGGTCGCTCCCATGAAGACTTTTTGTTTTCGGGTATGCCGTGGCTGCGTGCTTCGGTGGAGATTAAAAGTTCCCGGCTTATTTTATTTTTATGAATTTTTCTTCACGCTGTAGATATACATAAACATTTTTTGCGTTTGCATTTTTCTTTATGGCCGCGATTAAATTTGTTTTCTGCACTTTTGAAAAATACCCTGTTACAGTTATAAGGCAATTAGGGGACTGTGAAACGGAGCGGTTGTACTGGGTCGTTATTTTATCATCAGTTTCTTTTAATTCCATAAAATCACGTATGCCATTTTTCTTGAAAAAAATGTCGGCCTTGTCTTTTTCGTGTATAGTTTTCATCAAGAAGATAAACGTCAAAACCTTGCTTTACTAGAACTTCACAAGCCTTCACCTCATCTTTGTATCTTCCCGTTTTTACCGCATCAATTTTCCTTTTTGAAATATGGAATCCACCGAAATCTTCATAATCTTCAGATTCTAGAAAATCCAGAAGATTTTGCCTTTCTTCTTCGGAGAGTTCCATAATCCCCTTTTCCGTAAGTCGTCCATGTTCATCTCTAGGATGTAATATTGATGAAGATGCCTTGATTGTCGTGTCCATAAAAGTAGTATACCATATTTCTATATGATTGTTTTTAAAACCCACCGTAGATTGATAGAGGGAGCTGTGGGGTTCCGGGGGTGTTGTTTTTTTTGAAATATGGTATAATAACTTTAGACAGGAGGTTCGAGATGCTTGCAACGGCAAAAGGCTATTATGATGGTTCTCAAATTGTATTAAATTCTCCGGTTCAGTTTCAAAGAGGGCAGGAAGTAATTATTACATATACCATCATAGCTGATTCTACTCAAAACAAGAAAAATCAGGATGCTCTCGTAGATTCTCTCGTCGGTGCAATCCCCAAAAGCGGCAAAACCCTTGAGGAGTATCGTTCAGAAAGGTTAAGAAAATATGCAAGTGCTGATTGATACTAATGTTGTTCTGGATGTCCTTTTAAATAGAGATGATTTCGTTCGGGATGCTGTAGCAATTCTCAAATTACCAGAAGATTCTGTTCAGAAATATGTGTCGGCATCTGCAATTACCGATATTTATTATATTGCACGTCAGGAAATAAAAGATAAGGCAGAAGTAAAAAACCTGCTAAAAACTTTA
>CACZPR010000040.1 GCA_902783155.1 uncultured Spirochaetaceae bacterium | reverse complement strand
TTCTACGGCGGGTTCCAAGCTCAAGTCCGTGACAGGCTGGAATGCTCATAGCGGCATTACCAACGAGGATGCCTTCGGGTTTTCGGCGATTCCTGCCGGCTTCATGGACTGCTTTGGGGATTACTACGGCGGGGGCGACGGCGCGTTCTTCTGGAGTTCTACTGAGGACGATGGCTACTGCGCGAACCGCGCGTACTTGCGCTACGATCGCGACGATGCGAGCTGGTACTGCAGCGACAAGGACAACGGGTTGTCTGTTCGTTGTCTCAAGGACTAGGGCGCAAGCCGAAGGCTAGCGCCGGGGCTAGCACGCGTGCGTGCAAGCCCCCTCAATCAGCCTCGGCCAGAGCGAAGCCTGGCCGAGACCCGAAAAAAAGGATTTTTTAATAAGGAATGAATATGCAAAAGACAGAAACTCCTAAAGAATCAAAAGTCCTTTTGCTCGGTAATGGGATATACCGCGCATTTCATGGCGAAGAAGAATCCTGGGATAGCGTTTTACGTTTTTTGAAAAAGCGTTTTGAAAGGCATGGATTAGAAATAAAAATGGACCCATCCCAGTTTAAATCAGGCATACTCTTTTTTGAATACTTATATGTGACTTGGAAAAGATTTCGTGAGAAAAATGAAATTTGCTTCAACGATGATAAAAAAACTACAAACGAAACAACAGAATGGCGCACTTTTTCGAAAAAAATACAAGAATTTCTCAAGGAAAGATATGATAGCGATGAATATACGGTTTATTCCAATGTCATCAACAAGATGGTCTGGAGCCATTTCGATGTAGTGCTGACAACGAATGTTGATAACCGGTTGGAAAGGAAAATGGAATACGGCCCAAAGGATGATGACGATCTTCCTGAAATAGATCTTGAAAATTTTAAGCAGGAACGTAATCGCCAATGGAAGTATTCAACTTTCCGACGCAAGACGAATAAAGATGGCAAAAAAATATTTTATATGCATGGAAGTCTAGACAAAGATACCTCGCTTTGTTTTGGCTTAGACCACTATTTAGGTGAATACAGGTGTCAGTACGATTGTCTGTATGAGCCGAAAGAAGCGTCTTCGCCTAAGAAAAAAATTCTTTGGCGTTTGGAAGGCGAAAAGAACAGTGTTGAACACGACATAGATGACGATTATGAAAATTCTTGGTTGAATTATTTCTTTTTTCACGACGTGGATATCGTAGGCCAAGGATTGAATCGGGAGGAACTGGATATTTGGTGGGCTCTCGAAAAAAGATACCACTATAAACATCTCCGTAAAATGGATAATGTTGTGAAGTCTGATGCCGATAACCGCATTTGCTATTTCTATCCCTCCTGTGCTTCGGATGAGAGTGATGCGAAAGTGGAATTGCTGCGTGCTTTGGACGTAGTTCCTGTCGTTATCCCCTGTTCAACCTATCGAGAGTTCTACAAGATTTACTTTGACGAATTTGCCGGCGACAATACAAAAGGTGGTTAAAAAATGAGAAAATCTAAGTTAGCGGTCGTAAGTGTCTCAATCATTCTGAGTGCTTTCCTTGCCGCCTGCGGTAGTGACTCGGGAACGGATTCCGGCATTGCTCAGGCAGAAACCATTTACGGGTTGGGCGAGTGCGAAGAGTCAAACGAAGGTGTTATCAAGTTGGTGACATCGGATTCGACCTATTACAAGTGCGAGGATGGAGACTGGGAAGAAACGGAGGCGCCCGTTCTCTCAAGTTCTTCAGAAAAAAATCCGTTTGCGGGGAGTAGCGGTTCGAATAAATCTTCTGTTTTTGGAGCGAAATCTTCATCAAGTTCCGGATTCTTCAGCACGGATTCGAAGAGCGGGTATAGTTCCATCAATCAGACATTGACCGACTCCCGCGACGGACAGACCTACAGGACCGTGAAAATCGGTGACCAGGTGTGGATGGCGGAGAACCTGAACTACGCCTACACCGGCGTTCCCTTTGATAACGGCTACTATACCTCCGATTCCACCAGTTGGTGCTACGACAACGTCCCTGCCAACTGTGCCAAGTACGGACGCCTGTACACCTGGGCTGCGGCCATGGACAGCGTGGGCAAGTGGAGTACAAACGGCAAGGGTTGTGGTTATGACACAACATGCTCTCCGACT
>CACZPR010000039.1 GCA_902783155.1 uncultured Spirochaetaceae bacterium | reverse complement strand
GAGCAAAATTTACGCCATTGACAGTTGACAGTTGACAGTTGACAGTTGACAGTTGACAGTTGACAGTTGACAGTTGACAGTTGACAGTTGACAGAGTGTACCCGCCATGGAAATTTTGTCAAGAGGCTTTTGAATTATTTTTTCTGAAAACATTGTCAACATGAGTTTATTTTAAGGAAAGTATTATGGGGTGTCAAGGGGTGAAAGCCAAACAGCACCCGACAAGGCATAATTTAACATGACAATAATTTTTTACACCCGATATGGTATATATTCCATTCTTTTTATTGACATTACACCCGTTAGGGTATACAATCCTCTTGATGGCGCAAAAAAACGTTCAAAGCACAATCGGAAAATTTCTCAAAAAAAAGCGCAGGGAAGCGGGACTTACCCAGGAAGATTTCGCCGTAAAAAGCGGGCTTGGACTAAGGTTCATCCGCGAACTTGAACAGGGGAAGCAAACCGTCCGCATGGATAAAGTGAATCAGGCACTTGCAATGTTCGGATACGAGGCCGCCCCGGTAAAAATCATGCAGTCAGCAAGCGGGGAAGATTCAGATGAATAGAGGCGGAACTGTTCTTTACAACGAAATTCCCTGCGGAAAAATCCGGGAAACGGACGAAGGATATTCTTTTGAATACGATTCAGAATGGCTCATGAATCCGAATGCACAGGCAGTCAGCCTCACCCTTCCGCTGGACAAACAAGCATACAAATCAAAAACTCTTTTTCCTTTTTTTGACGGTCTGATTCCAGAAGGATGGCTTTTGGAAGTTGCCGTAAAAAACTGGAAGCTGAATCCGCGCGACAGGATGGGACTGCTTCTGGCATCTTGTCATGATTGCATCGGTGCGGTAAGCGTTCAGCCACTCGCTACGGAGGAAGATGCATGAGATTCCATTTCTGTCTTTGCTGCCTAAAGGAACTGAACGAAAAAGAAAGCGAATCGGGCTATCACGAAAAATGCCTTAGAAAAATCTTTGGAAGCGCAAGAATTCCGTCAATCGATTTGTCCGATGAAATATTGGAATCGCTAGCTCAAAAATCCAGCGCACAGGGAATTACAGTGACCGGCGTTCAGAAAAAACTTTCGCTTCACCTGATATCAGAAAAGAAAGCACCTCCCCGCCTTACATTGCTCGGCTATCCACAGGGATATATTTTAAAGCCGCAAAGCGCGGATTTTGCGTTTCTTCCTGAATCCGAACAAATCACAATGGCAATGGCCGATGCGGCGGGCATTCAAACAGTTCCTCACTCATTGGTTCAGCTTCGGGATGATTCTCTTGCGTACATTACAAAAAGAATCGACAGAAGCAAGGACGGAAGTAAAATCCACATGGAAGATTTCTGCCAGCTTTCGGAACGCCTTACCGAAGACAAATACAAGGGTTCCTACGAGCAATGCGTCAAAGTCATCAAAAAATTTTCATCAATGCCCGGCCTTGATTTGAGCGAATTGTTTTACCGGATTTTGTTCTGCTTTGTTACAGGAAATTCCGACATGCACCTAAAGAATTTTTCCCTCATAAAAAATCCGCAGACCGGTGAATGGAATCTGTCAAAAGCATACGACCTGCTCCCTGTAAATCTCCTTATGCCAGCGGACAAAGAGGAAACAGCACTGACCTTGAACGGAAAAAAATCCAGACTGAACCGCGCGGATTTTCTTGCGTTTGCGCAAAGTGCAGGACTCCAACAAAAAGCGGCGGAAAAAATGATTGCAAAACTTGCCACCAAAAAAGAAGCCATGATTGAGCTTACAGAATCAAAGCTGCTTCCGGTCGAAGTCGGTAAAAAATTTCGTGCACTCCTTGAACGACGGTTTGCAATCCTTACACCACATCTGGAAAGTTGAAAAAAAGCATCCCCCGAAAAACAAAAGTTCCCGGCGAAAATATTGTCAACAAGATGATTCCTTCAAAGAAACCATTTAAAGAGATTACATCAGCAATCTCGAATCCGCGTGACAACAGCTGACAAAAACAGACCAAGCCATCCTGTCCGGCGTAGCGAAACATGTTTTGGGGACAGTTGACATATAAAGGGATGCTATTCAACAATTTACATTTTAAAATGTATATATTACAATATTATCAGGAGGCTTTGTTT
>CACZPR010000038.1 GCA_902783155.1 uncultured Spirochaetaceae bacterium | reverse complement strand
CGGGTCGGGGCCGCGGACCTTTTTCCTTCCCCATCCGAAGACCCGGCGCCCCCGGCTCCCCAACGGAGCCGGGGGCGCCTTTTTTTTGTTCCTCGCAGCGTGGCCCTCTTTTGATGGAATCCACGATTTCCCGCTTGTTTACATGTGTCCATTTTTTTTATAGTATCTACTGTATGAAATCACGAAAATCAGTAATTTTGAACAAAGTTAAATTTTTGCTTTTGTCATTTGCATTTATAATTCTATTTTTTTCATGCGCGACCAATAAAACTATTTCTGATAACCGTGAAACTGAATCCATTAATTCATCTGCGGAAACCGGTCAAAAGGATTCTTTGTCTGAAAATCAGCAGAAAGAGGAGCGGCCAACCAGTTGGGAGAAAAAAGTAGAATCAATCGATGAAATTTCAGGGCTTTGGCGTGCATACGGTGGAAGTGAATATGAATGGCCGTTTGTTTTGAATGGAAAAAAATATCTTCGGATTGCGTACACAGAAAAAGATGTGACTGAAGATTTTGCAAACTACGCCAAAAATCATAATATGGATTTTAATAAGCTTTGGTCGCACAGGTATGCATATCTTGGAAACATCTATGGTGTAAAGCTTCAAAACGGACGACTTGTTCCCTCCCCATATTCACATGAGAATGGAATCCAACAGGGAATCAAATTGCGTGCGGATTACACACGTTCGTACAGCCGAAACATAGGGTTCAGAATATTTGCCCGTAACGAAATCCTCGTGCCGGAAACCATTGCGCGTAACAATGCATCGTCTTTTACTCTTAAATACAATTTGGGGGAGTATAGCATAGTTCGTAGGAATCGTTTTAATGGCGGGACTCTTGTGCTTGACGGTGATTTTACGGTTTATAAGAAGACTGAGGACTATTGGACGAAATGACAGGCAAAAAACGTTTGATTAAATCCATAGTTCTTATTTCATTCTGTATCTGTACGAAACTCTACGCGCAGACTTACGGGCTTGTTCTTTCGGGTGGCGGCGGAAAAGGCGGATACGAGGTCGGCGTGTGGAAAGCTCTTGTCGAATATGGCATTGCGCAGAAAACCGTTGTCATTTCCGGTACTTCGGTCGGCGGTTTGAATGCTGCACTTTTTGCCGTGTGTCCATCTGAAAAAGCGGAGGACATCTGGCTGAATGAAGTCCATGTCGAGTTGAACAAGGATGAAGAACTTATATCGCAGGCGGGCCTGATGGACATAATGAAGCGTCTTTCATTTTATGGCCTGTATGAAAAAAATACATCCGCTCCCGATGTCTATGTTACCTGTTCCCGCTCGTGGAAAGATTCCGTCGGATTTCTTGATGGACTTGTTCAGTTCGGTAAGTCGATTACGAATGGCATTTTTGATTACGCATACCGTTTTTGTCTTAACGAAGAGACAAGCGAAAATGAAATCAGACAGAAACTTCTTGCAACGTCCGCATTCCCAGTTCTTACATCCCCGGTGAGACTTAGCGACGGATACCTTTATTCCGATGGAGGGGCTGCCGACAATACCCCCGTGGAACCTGTGACAGCCTATGATGTTGATGTGATTTTGGTTGTTCATCTCAGCACGAGTCCCAAGCGTCAGGAAGGAAGATGGGGAAACATAAAAGTCGTTGACATAGTTCCGACACGCGAGATGCGGTGGATTGACGGTATGCTTGATTTTTCGCAAGCCTGGGCCGAGGACAACATAAATCTTGGATATTCCGATACGGTCAAAATCCTAAAGGGCATGGGGCTGCGTCCTGTGGATGACTATTGGTTTTATTGATTGCCGGGCGACAAATCTTTCGGAGGTTGATTCTATATTTTCCAAATATGGTCAATCATTTTTTGCACCCTTCCGTAAAACAGATATTTAAAAATATGATGGAAACCACGCGGATGGATCTATGATTTCACCTTTGTATTTCATCCTTATGTTCAATACCATGCCGCTGTCCCCTCCGCCAAGCATTGTTGAAAGATATGTTCCCTTTTTTATTTTGTCACCGACTTTAAGATTTTTGTCAATGCTCATGTATCCGAAATATTCTATTTCCAAATCTTCCGTTTTAATGATGATAAAATATTCCAATGGTGAAGAAAATAAATCTTGCGGTGAAGTGTTTTCTTTCAAGCCGATTTCAACAATCTCTCCGTCCAGGGCTGAGCAGACTTTTTTGATTGCGTAATATGGATAGGACACATAGTCTCTGAAAAATTTTTCTCCGGTAATCGGATTTTGTGCCTCTCCGAATTTCCCTGCAATCTTTATGTCGTCCGGGGAGATGTCTTCTTTGGTTGTTTCCATAACTACGGAGTGCGCACCGATCATTATGTTTTTTGAAATGTATTCATACAAATCTGTTCCTTGGACATGTGCAAAAATATTTACGGATATGAAAACTATGATTGAAGCAAAAATATTTTTTTTCATTTATGCGTCTCCATTTTGAAAGAACATCTTCTTTATAAAATAGCATGTTTTTGAGGAAAAGTGAAGGTTGCTTTTTTTTAGAAGTTTTCATTATCTTTATTCAGCAATTATGCTATAATATTTGATACGGAGGTTAATCATGCCATATACAGTTTTAGAAAAAAAGCTACAGGCTGTTCCAGAACAATATTTTGAACAGGTTTCATCATTTTTGGACATCATTCTGAGTCTCCCAACCCAAAATGTTAATATGGTAAAAAACTCTCCATCAGGGCATCCGGTTCCAGGGCTTGCAAAGGGAGAGTTTAAATATCCTGACAATATAAATCTGTATGACGATGAAATAGCAGAGATGTTTGGAGTTTGATATGAACCTGCTGCTTGACACTCACATTCTTGTTTGGTTCCATACAGAAGATAAAAGATTGTCTTCAAAAGCTTTGGATTTAATAATGAATGATGATAATCTGGTTTATTACAGTCCTATAAGCATTTGGGAATCCGAGATAAAGCATAATTTACACCCGGATGATTTTCCTTTTTCAGGCAAAAGATTGGATGAGCTGTCCAAAACTTCTGGTATGTTTTTCCTGCCCTTGCTTTCAGAGCAGATTTTTCTCTTGAATTCATTGAAATATTCTCCAAACGCAAAAAGAACTGTGTCCTGTATTTCTTCCTTTCCCCTTGACACCCCATAATACTTTCCTTAAAATAAACTCATGTTGACAAT
>CACZPR010000037.1 GCA_902783155.1 uncultured Spirochaetaceae bacterium | reverse complement strand
CGGGTCGGGGCCGCGGACCTTTTTCCTTCCCCATCCGAAGACCCGGCGCCCCCGGCTCCCCAACGGAGCCGGGGGCGCCTTTTTTTTTCGGGGTAAATCAATAAAAATAGATTTTAAGTAACCCTCTGTCACAAAACGCATTGTACCCCCAGTGTGCAATATAATTTTGGAATACTTTTTTTAGCTTGTTTTAGACAATCGATTGAAATATCCTTTTATTTGTATTATAATTATTTCACTTATAAATTTTGTAAGAGGATAATATGGCGTACTTTTACGATGAACCTTCACACACGTTTGGTGAGTATCTTCTGGTTCCCGGCTATACTTCTGCTGACTGTATCCCGGAGAATGTTTCCCTTCGTACTCCTGTGACGAGATTCAACAAAAAGGCCGGTGAAAAATCTGACCTGTACATGAACATTCCTATGGTCAGTGCAGTAATGCAGTCCGTGTCTGATGACAAATTGGCCATCGCTCTTGCAAAGGAAGGCGGAATCTCTTTTATCTATGGCTCCCAATCAATAGAGGACCAGGCGGCAATGGTTGCCAGGGTAAAATCATACAAGGCTGGATTTGTTACATCCGACTCAAATATCAGACCGGACCAGACCATTGAGGATGTCCTGAATCTGATAAGGCAGACCGGACATTCTACAATTGCGGTGACTGCCGATGGTACTGCACATGGTAAGCTGGAGGGAATCATTACCGAAAGGGACTTCCGCGTGGACCATGTTCAACCGGGAGCCAAGGTCCGTGACTATATGACCGCCTTCAAAGACATGATTACAGGGCAGGACGGAATCTCCCTGAGTGACGCAAACGACATAATCTGGAAAAACAAAGTCAACCAGCTCCCGATAATCGACAAGAACGGAAATCTTGTTTCACTGGTTTTCAGAAAGGATTTTGATTCTGCGACAGTCCACCCGAATGAACTCCATGATGCAAAAAAACGCTATATCGTCGGTGCGGGAATCAACACACGCGACTACATGGACAGGGTTCCGGCTCTTCTTGAGGCTGGAGTCGATGTAATGACCCTTGATTCGTCAGAAGGATTCACTGAATGGCAGAGAAGGGCATTGAAGGATATCCATGAAAAATGGCCTAACGCAAAGGTTGGTGCCGGAAACGTTGTTGACCGCGAAGGGTTCATGTTCCTTGCCGAAGCCGGTGCTGATTTTGTGAAAATTGGTATCGGTGGCGGTTCAATCTGCATTACCCGTGAACAGAAGGGAATCGGTCGTGGACAGGCTACTGCTACGATTGAAGTTGCGAAGGCCCGCGATGAATATTACGAAAAGACCGGAATCTATGTGCCGATTTGCTCTGACGGTGGAATTGTCCATGACTACCATATAACCCTTGCGCTTGCCATGGGTGCTGATTTTGTCATGCTCGGACGTTATTTTGCAAGGTTCGATGAATCTCCGTCAAACAAGCTCGTAATCAACGGAAACTATGTAAAGGAATACTGGGGCGAAGGTTCAAACCGTGCTAGAAACTGGCAGCGTTATGATTTGGGCGGCAAAAAAGGCATGTCCTTTGAGGAAGGCGTCGACAGCTATGTTCCTTATGCCGGACATCTTCATGACAACGTTGCGCTCACAATCAGCAAGGTTGTGCATACAATGTGCAACTGCGGCGCGCTCTCAATCCCGGAGCTTCAGGAGAAGGCAAAAATCACTCTTGTTTCTTCTGTCACAATCCAGGAAAGCTCGGCACATGATGTTACTGTAAAGAACACGTCAATCCGTGCTGAGTAAGAAAATCGAGAATCGAAATCCATACCTTTTTGGAGGATATAAATGAAAGTTGTGGTCATTGGTGCCCAGTGGGGAGATGAAGGAAAAGGTAAGATTGTTGATTACCTTGCGGAAGATGCCCAGTATGTCGTTCGCTATTCAGGCGGACCGAACGCAGGACACACTATCGTTGTTGACGGAAAGCAGTATGCGCTGCACCAGGTTCCGAGCGGAATCCTTTATCCGAACAAAAAGGTCTATCTTGGTGCCGGAATGGTCATAGATCCCGAGGCACTTTTCAACGAGCTTCAGATGCTCAAGGACAATGGAATCAACTGGGAGGGACGTGTGTTCATTTCCGACCGCGCCCACCTTATCCTTCCGAAATACCGCCAGATGGACAAAGACCGTGATGCCGCTCGCCCAAGACCAATCGGTACGACTGGACGTGGAATCGGAATTGCTTACGGTGAAAAATCAAACCGTGATGGACTCCGCCTTGCCGATTTGGACTGGGAAGAAAAGATTTCGGAATACACCGGTGAAGACAAGGAATATCTGGACAAGTACAAGGAACGCCTCCTTTCCATGAGGGTTGACCTTACCGCCGAAATGTGGAAAAACCGCGACTCCAACATCCTTTTTGAAGGTGCCCAGGGTGCAATGCTCGACATTGATTCAGGAACCTATCCTTATGTAAGCTCCGGTCCTTCATGTGCGGCTGGTGCGGCTGTCGGAAGCGGAATCGGTCCGCATGACCTTGATACTATCGTCGGTGTTTTCAAGGCTTATGAAACCCGTGTCGGAAACGGTCCAATGCCGTCCGAGTTCAATGCAGAAAGCGAGGGTGAGCTTTGTGAATATGTCCGCAACACAGGACATGAATTCGGCGTTACAACCGGTCGTCCAAGAAGATGCGGATACCTTGATTTGGTTGCGCTCCGCTATGCATGCCGTGTGAACAGCCTTGACGGATTGGTGCTCACCCACCTTGACATCTATGACGAGATGGATCAGATTGAAGCATGCGTTGCCTACGACATCAACGGAAAGATTGTTACCGATTTCCCTGCGAACGTGGACGACATGAACAATGCCAAGCCGATTCTTGAAAAGTTCAACGGATGGAAGACTTCCCTCAGGGAATGCAAGTCTTATGAAAATCTTCCGGCGAACGCAAAGAATTACATAGAATTTATAGAAGATTTTACGGCTACACCGGTGACAATTGTTTCGGTTGGAAGCGACAGGGAAGAAACTTTCATCCGTGCGGATCCATGGAAAAAAGATTCCGCAAAAGGTCTTCTTGCAAAATAAATTCCTATAAATAATTCTATCAGAGGGGAAAATGGTCGGAGCACTTTTCCGATTTACTGATAACCTTTGACGGTTTGCAGCCTGTTCTTGTTGGGTGGGGACAGGCTGTTTTTTTATGCCACCTGATTTTGATCCTGTGGATTTTTTAGCTCAAATACTCTAAGTTGACGAGTTTTTATAGATGCCCTATACTTTCAGATGGAGACTTTTATGAAGAGATTTTTTACATTTTTGACCGCCGCAATCCTTTCTCTGTTCGCTTTTTCCTGTTCATCAAATTCCGGTTTGACATCGGACGGTGGACGGAAGGTCTACACGGTGGACAATGTTCCCATAATCCTTAACGCGGGATTTTCGCTGGAGATTGAGGAAAACCGTGTGTCACGTCTGGAACAGGTCAAGTCCGGCTACCATGTGTTTATGTTTGTTGCCGTCAGGGATTCTGGATTCGATGTCTCAAAAATTGAGGTCACGGGAAGCCATGATGGCAGCGAGGAGGACACCCAGACAATCTACCTGAACAAAGTTGACGGGGAGGAATTCATCTACGGTGTGGACGTGAGCTTCAAGGCTGTGGGCAAGTGGAATTTTGTTTTCCGTGTGTTTGACGAAGACGGAAATGAGAGTAGACCGTTCAGGACATCGCTGGAAGTTACCGCAAAGTAGAGATTTTGAAAATCGTTAAAACCTGGAATCCACCAAAACAAAAATCCCGCCATGGAAAAACCGTGACGGGACTTTTTTCTTTTGTTTTTAAATTTTTATTTTATCATATATTTTATTAAGCAGATTTCTTTGATACCTGCTTTTTGAACGTCTTTACGCCCTCAACCACAAGGATTACTGCAAGTGCTGCCATGGCGAGTGCAAAGAGGAGCTGGAACCAGTTTCCCCAATCCGCGCCCGGAGCGAAAACAATCTTTCCCTGCTTGATGATTGTAAGAACAAGCTGTGTGAGCGTTGCTGCAAGCATGAACACCATAGGGATGAAGAACATCTTGTTGTTCTTTCCTGCCTGACCAAGCCAAGCTGCGACTGCAAGAAGTGCGATACCCGCAAGAAGCTGGTTTGCAGATCCGAAGAGAGACCAGATTGCAGAAAGCTTGTATCCGCCGAGAACACATCCGATTATGACCATGAAAGCCGTTCCGAACAGAGGATTTGCAAGAACCTTTCTGACTCCCTTTGCATCCTTCCAAGTCTTTTCACCTTCCTTGAGGAAAAGTTCAGAGAACATGAAGCGGCTCAACCTTGTTGCAGAGTCAAGCGATGTGAGTGCGAACACTGAAACCGCAAGAGTAAGGAGAGCGGAAATCGTTGTGTTGACCGTTGTTCCTGCGTTTCCGAACATGATTGCGATACCTGCTCCGAATGCTGATGCAGGGGATCCTGCGAATGACCATGCGCCGCCGTCGTTCTTGAGGAAGGAGCTTGAAACCATACCGATTGCAATCAGGGAGATGATTCCGAGTGCGGATTCAATAAGCATTGAGCCGTAGCCGATTGCGCGTGCATGCTTTTCGTTGTCAAGCTGCTTTGATGAAGTACCGGAAGCAATCAGTGAGTGGAATCCTGAACATGCACCGCATGCGACCGTAATGAACAGTGCCGGGAACATTGTACCGATGCTCTGCTTCCATCCAGTGAATGCCGGAAGATTGAATTCAACTCCGCGGGTCTTTCCGGTGAATGCAGAGAAAATGATTCCGACAATCGCTATGAGCATCATGCCGTAGAGGAGGAAAGATGAAAGATAGTCACGAGGCTGGAGCATTATCCATACTGGAATCAGCGAGGCCACGGCTATGTATACACCGATTATTACAATCCATGCAGTGCGGCTTGCGACGATACCGACGTTAAGACCGAGCACCACGATTCCGACGATTGCGGCGATTCCGATGATTGTTGCAGGCAGAGTCTTCATTCCGAACTTGTTTGTGATGATTCCGTAGACTACTGCAAGAATGATGAACATTACGGAAATCATTGCGGTTGACTGGTTTCCATCAGGACTGGTTGTGAAAAGGCTTCCTGCTGATTTGACTGCATCATCTGCGGTGAGGAATGTTCCTGCAACGACATTCACGAACGACGCGATGACGAGGATAAGGACCAGAAGCGCAAAAATGATGAACAGCTTCTTAGCGGTCTTTCCCATTGACTTCTTGATGATTTCACCGATAGATTTTCCTCCGTTGCGGACAGAGGCAAAAAGAGAGCCATAGTCCTGGAGTCCACCAAAGAAGATACCGCCGAGCACACACCACAGGAATACCGGGACCCATCCGAATACTGCGGCCTGGATTGGACCGTTGATTGGACCGGCACCTGCGATTGAAGAAAAGTGGTGTCCCATCAGAACTGCCGGCTTTGCCTCAACGTAGTCAACTCCGTCTGGAGTCTCTTTTGCCGGAGTCTTGCGTGTTGGATCGATACCCCACTGCTTTGAGAGCCATCTTCCGTAGAAGACGTATCCCAGGAAAAGGATAGCGATTGCGGCAAGCATGATTAATAATGCTGTCATTTTTTTCTCCTCCTAAGAGAAAATTTTTAATATGTCGAACCCCGGTTCAAAAAACAGAACCAAGGCATCGCATTATCAAAAACAAAGGCTATGTAAAAAGCTTTGACACAATTTTGCGCAAATCTTTTCCCATGCGGTTGAACGTGCATTTTTCAGTGGAGCAGTCGCAGACCGCAAGCTTGTAGTGGCTCCATCCGTATATTGAAAAATGGTACGACTTGTAGTGCCTGATTTTTTTCGCAATCTTTGCCACCCCGTCCGAAACTCTGTCCGCCAGGATAAAAAGTGTTACATCGGAATTGCGGTGCCCGTAGTATGGCTTGATTCGTGAAAGACCCCTCTCCCATGCCGTTTTGTCCAGCTCCGAAAGACGCTCTTCGTCCAGGCTGTCCTCCGATGCAAAAAAAACGTATTCGTTTGAGTCTATGTCGGAAATGTGGGCCGATTTTACCAGAATGTATTGCTCGCCGTGCGCATGGAATTCTGCCTCCGCACAAAAAGGCTGCTCAACGTCGGAAGTTTTGACATTGTAGTACCGTGTGAACGAGTTCAGTATCTTTTCCAGTGCTTCATTGCGATTCATTTGCTACAATTATAGCGATAGCAAAAATACTGTCAATAGTAACATACTGTTGATAGTAACAATATCATGCACCCCGCACCGGTTCAGTCAAACTTGCAGCCCATGAAAAGGGCCTTCAGATCCGCCTTGCCGGTTATTCCCAGCACAGTGTAGATGTGTGAAAGGTCTTTTTTGATTGCGCTCTCGCTTACATTGTGGTCTATGGCAAGAGCCTTGATGGTAGTGTTGTCCACCACGATTTTTTTTATGCAGTCCTTCTGCCGCTCGGAAAACTTATAGTCGTTCAGGCTGATTGTGGAAGAATCCCTTTTCCCGTAGGCATGCCTGAACAGAAGGTTTATGCACCCGATTGTGCAGAGTGAAAAAAGCGTAATGCCGGCGTATTCAAAAAACTTTTTCGCACCATAAGGAATGACAAGCGAGATTTTTATGATTTCGACCGCAAGATAGGCAATCACCCAGATTCGGGACGAAAATTTGTTTTCAACAAGCAGAAGGATGAAGAGTATTGACGAAAGAAAAAGGGCCGTGTAGATTTTGCCGCTGTAGAGGTTCGTAAGCACAAGGATTTCGAGGGCGGCGTAATAAAAATAATGGTTCCTGTAAAAGAAAAAAGTTATTACGCAAAGAACCATTGAAACGCTAGTTCCCGCATAGAAAACTGTTTTTGAAAACGGCATCAAATCCTGTATGGCGTAGAATCCCGTGAACATATTGAGAAGGACCGTTGACAAAAGATAGACAAATCCGATTATGGCCATGAGTCGGAAAGGCTTTTCCAAAATTTTTTTGTAATTCATTTTTCTCCCTGAGTTTTGGATATTATAGCACAGTTTTTTAGAAAAGTTAAAGGAGACGCGGAAGCTGAAATCTTTGGATGCTCCATAGTTTAATCCGTCAGCCCCCGTGTCTCCCGAAACAATTCTATTTTTTTGCAAGCTCCGTTACGCTCGTAACGACACCTGCAAGGCTCTGCAAGTCCGACGGGATGATGATTTTTGTCGCACTGCCGTCAGCAGCATGTTCAAAAGCTTCAAGACTGCGGAACTTCAAAACTTTTTCATCCATCTCTGCGTCGCGGAGCATTTTCAGACCTTCCGCCTTTGCCTGCTGGACTTCACGGATTGCCTGGGCTTCTCCCTTTGCCTTTTGGATTGCGGATTCCTTCTGTGCCTCTGCCTGCAGAATCATTGCCTGCTTCTGACCTTCCGCTTCCAGAATTGCGGACTGCTTGTGTCCTTCTGCAATCAGAATCTGCTCACGGCGCTCACGTTCGGCCTTCATCTGTTTTTCCATGGCATCGCGGATTGCCTGCGGCGGCTCTATGTTTTTAACCTCAACGCGGTTCACCTTTATTCCCCATGGGTCGGTGGCCTCGTCAAGAATGGAGCGCATCTTCGTGTTGATTACATCACGGCTTGTAAGGGACTCGTCCAGCTCCAGCTCACCGATTATGTTGCGCAAAGTTGTCGCGCTCAAGTTTTCAAGTGCGTTGATTGGCTGCTCGACACCATAGGTATAGAGCTTCGGGTCGGTAATCTGGAAGTAAACGACGGTGTCAATCTTCATCGTAACGTTGTCGCGGGTGATTACAGGCTGCGGCGGAAAATCAAAAACCTTTTCCTTTAGCGAAATCTTTCTTGCAATGCGGTCAAAAAACGGCAGCTTGAAGTGCAGCCCCACATTCCATGTCCCGTGGTATGCTCCAAGACGCTCGATTACAAAGGCATTTGACTGGGACACAATCCTTATGTTGGTGATAATCAGAAGCATGAGAATCACAACCACCGCGATAATCGCATAAAACATAACGTTCATAAAATCCTCCTAGATTTGTTTTACATAGGCCGTAACGCCCGCAATTTCTTCGACCATGCACTTGCTGCCTTCTTCAAGAGTCGTGTCCTCTTTTACGGCTGCAGTCCATTCCATCCCATTGATTTTTACGGAACCCTTTTCCAGTGCGGTAATCCGCTTTGTCACAACGGCAATCTGTCCGATTACCCGCTCGTAGTTTGTCGCAATCTTTTTCTGGCTCAGCTTTTTCTTTACAACAGGCTTTGTAAAAATCAGCAGGACCATGGCGAGCGCAACGAATATGAGCAGCTGCGCTGGAAAAGGAAGCGGCGTGAATGCGAGAAACACCATCACAAACGCGCTGATTCCAAACCAAATGGTAGTGAGGGAAAGGGTCAGCGACTCAATAACCACGCAGATTATCGTTACCGCCACCCAGACCCAGGGAAGATTGTTCTGAAAAACAGAGACAATATTTTCCATAAGCTACCTCCAGATTCTGCGTCCCCGGATTATTCGGTGTCAACCTGATTCCCGGAAACGCCCCTTTTTTCTCTATCCAACCTCAGTTTACGGCATGACATTTGTAAGGGCAAGAGTGACAATGGTTACTTCCGGGGTGACTTTTGTTACCCTCACGTATGGCATAAAAACGCAAAGGATGATAAAATTCTTTTCTAAGGAAACAATGAATAATCCGAAAGCGAATTATGCAGTGTTAACCATAAAACCTTAGGAGGCTTGAGCTATGTTTGAGGTCAGGGTTACAGCTGATTTTGCCGCGGCGCATTTTTTGAGGGACTACCATGGCAAGTGTGAAAATCTCCACGGTCACAACTACAAGGTCTATGCCCATGTCCGTGGTGAAAATCTGGATGAAGGCGGTATGCTCATGGATTTTTCGGAACTGAAGAAGGCATTGAGGAAAGTCGTTGGAGAACTTGACCACACGAATCTGAACGACATAGATTTTTTTGACCAGAACCCAAGTGCGGAGCGGATTGCCCTTTTTATCTACGGACGGATTGTCGCCGAGCTGCCCGGACTGAAATTTGAGGGAGATTTGAAAAAGCCCCACCTCTGTGCTGTTGACGTGTTTGAGACCGAGGGAAGCCGTGCAAGGTATGTCCCATACGGAAGCCACATTTATATAGAAGGAAATTGAAATGAGAAAAACAAAGATAGTCTGCTCGATAGGCCCTGCATGTGACAGTGACGAGACGATAAGTGAAATGATTCGCGCCGGGATGAATGTTGCGCGCTTCAATTTTTCGCACGGAAGCTATGAATGGCACTCCCAGGCCATGAAACGTGTGCGCCGGATTTCCGCTGAACTGAATGTGCCTGTCGGAATCATGCTTGACACAAAGGGACCGGAAATCAGGACCGGAAACACTGTTGATAACGAGACCCTTTCCATAAATGTGGGGGACATTGTTGAGGTGACGGCGGACGACTCAATCTGCTCGCAGGGAAAGGACGGAAAGCCAACCCATGTTTCAATTTCGTGGAAGGATGCCCCTGTCAAGCTTCATGCCGGACACAGGATTTTGATTGCGGACGGACTTGTGGAGCTTGATGTGGAAAAAGTCGAGGGGGAAAAGATTTTCTGCCGCGCATTGAATTCGGGAAAATTTTCAAGCAAAAAAAACGTGAACCTTAAGGGAATCCATGCGGGGCTGCCAATCATGAGCGAAAAGGACAGGGAGGACTTGAAGTTTGGCGCGGAGATGGACGTTGATTTTGTTGCGGCAAGTTTCGTGTCTTTCCCGGAAGAGGTCGTGCAGATAAAGAGTTACCTAAAGAGCGTCGGAGCGGTCGCCAAGGTGATTTCCAAAATCGAAAACGAGGAGGGACTCAACAACATAGAGATGATTGCGCGCGAGTCTGACGGAATCATGGTTGCCAGGGGCGATCTTGGAGTCCAGCTTGCGGAGGAGAGAATCCCCCTTGCGCAGAAGGAAATAATCAACGTGTGCAGGAGGCTTGGAAAAAGTGTAATCACCGCGACCCAGATGCTTGACTCGATGATTGTGAACCCAAGACCAACCCGCGCCGAGCTGACCGATGTTTCAAACGCCGTGTTCGATGGAACCGATGCCGTCATGTTGAGCGGTGAGACAGCCGGGGGAAAATATCCGGTCGAGGCTGTGAAGACCATGGCCCTGATTACATCAACCACCGAGGACTCCCTTGAATACAGGCAGAGAATGAAACTGGCCGATTCCTCATACAAGCCGGGACCTGAGGTTGGACACGCGGTAATGCACTCTGCGTACAAACTTGCAAGGAACATAGAGGCAAAGGCTATCATAATCCCGACCCTGCACGGAAACACTGCCCGCACGATTGGAAGCTACAGACCCGAGCAGAGCATAATAGCCGTTACCCCGGACAAAAAGGTTCTAAGGCAGCTGACATTGCAGTGGGGAGTAAGTCCGGTCAGTTGCGGAATTGCCGAGGAATCGGAGACCATGATTCAGAATGCCGTAAAGAATGCGCTCGACAGCGGAGCCGTAAATGCCGGAGACAGGGTTGTTATGTGCGCCGGAATCCCCCTTGCGAGTCCGTTGATGGCAAACACCATAAAGGTTCTGATTGTAGGAAACGTTCTTGCTAGGGGAACCGAATTTGGCTTCTCTAATCCAGATGGACAAAGGATAAGCGGGCGTGTCATCCAGGCAAACGACGGACCTTCGTTCAAGCAGCGTATGGCATACAACACCCACGGAATTCTTGTTTGCGAAAGAATAACAGAGGAAATGCTTCCCCTGCTGCGTGTGGTTGACGGTGTTGTTGCGGAAAACGGTTCGGACATTTCGCTCGACATGCTCCCGATGGTCAACAAGGATTTGGTTTGGATTCTTGGAGTGGATTCCGCTACGAGGGTTCTGGAAAACGACCTGACGATTACCCTTGACGGCGAGCAGGGGCTTGTGTATGAGGGAAGGGTGTAGTTTTCTCAAAAAGCTTTGGCGCGGTCAATCCTTAGTACGCCTCGAAATATTCGTACCAGTCCTCACGTTCTGATCTTAGGCCAACAAGGTATGCGGACATGTCGTCAAGAACAAGCGTGTCAATGTTGTAGTCGATTGTCCGCATTATGCTGTTTGAAAAGTATTGCTCCAGGAGTGTGTTTTTTTCGTAGCTGTTTGTTCCGTAGACATCGTAAAGGTCCCACGCCCCAAAGCAGTGCAGCATCTCGTGCGCTATCGTTGATGGCCAGACCAGCGACCCGTCATAGATGCTCGTAAGGTAGATTATGCATCCCTCAAGTTTGTAGTCCGAGCCAATGTAGGTTCTGTTCCAGTCAGAAAGCTCCTTTGTGTGGGTGACGGCAAAACATCTTCCGACTTCGTTCGAGCAGACAAGAACCAGACAGTTGTTGCAGTCCGTGTTTTCCCGTACATATTTTTCAAAATCATAGTTCCGTGGATAGCCTGCCGCGACCATTGCGTCATCAACAAGCGTGGTCGAAAGCGCGGGGGCCGCCATGGTGATTCTCATTCCATCGTTCTCGTAGTTTCCGAGCGAATAGATTTCAAATTCAGCCTTTGTTCCGTATTTTGCGGCGGTCTTTGTAAGCCATGACGTGGCGGCGTATACCTGTCCAACAACCGAATTGATGTTCACCTGATTCCATTCCGTTCCCGGGTAGCTTACAAAAATAAGAAGCACATAGGTCTTTCCTTCCAGCTTCTTTGCGGTGCCCATGTTCCGCCAGTCGTTCTTTGGTGTTATCGCGAATACCGTGGTCGAAAGCGCAATCAACAAACTCAGTATGAAAATCTTTTTTCCCATGTGAATCTCCCTTACCAACCATTTTGGATGCAATCGGCTCTTTTTGTCAAGGTGTATAAAATCAATTGTAGAAAATCAATCGGAAAAACATAAAAAAATTGGTAATTTTTTCCCTAAAAACTAATGTTGTAAGCTCTGCGCATATAAATTACCTTTTTTTAAGAGGATTTTTTATGCGCACACTTTTCAACGACGGATGGCGTTTTGCCAAAAAACATATTGAAAATCAAAAGACGGATGGCGGCGATTCTGTCCTTTGTTCCCCGGAAGATTTCTACGGCATGCTTCCTTCAGAATCCGATTTTTCCGCTGTGCCGGTTCCGCATGACTGGCTGATTTACGACAGCGAAAATCTTTACGAGGATTCCGTCGGTTTTTATAAAAAAGATTTTGACCTCCATGCTGATTCCCAAAAAAGATATTTTCTCCGTTTCGGCGGCGTTTACATGAACTGGGCTGTCTGGGTGAACGGAAAACTTGCGTGCGTCTGGAAATACGGTTACACGACGGTTGAATTCGAGATGACACCTTTCGTGTGTGACGGAAAAAACTCTCTCACGCTGATTGCGGTCTACCAGAATCCGAATTCAAGATGGTACTCCGGTGCCGGAATCTTCCGTGACGTGGAATTTCTTGTGACAGAAAAAAGCCGCATAAACAATGACGGAATTTATTTTTCTGCTTGTCCCGAAAAAGAAAATGACTTTACCGGAAAATGGCGCGTCAAAATCGACACGGAAATTCTTTCGCCTGTGGACGGAATGTCGGTTGAACATAAAATTGTTTTTGCCGATGGAAAGGAGCTTCCTCTTTTTGATTCGGAACGAAAATCAAAAGTCACAAAAAATCCTGCGCCTGCGATGGGAGTTTCATTCAATCAGGACGAAAATGTTTTGACCGAAACTTTCTGTGCCTCGGTTGAAAATCCAATGCTGTGGGATGATGAAAACCCGAACGTGTATTTATTGAAGACAAGCCTTGTTTCCGGTGGAAAAATTATTGACACATGCGAAAGACAGATTGGGTTCAGGAGCATCGCTTTTACGGATGAAGGAATGTTTGTGAACGGTCTCCATGTAAAAATCCACGGGGCATGTATGCACCACGACCTTGGAATTCTCGGTGCGGCATTTGATTTGGTCGCGGCAAGAAGACAGCTTTTAAGGCTTAAGGAAATGGGTGTGAACGCAATCAGAACGTCGCACAATCCCCAAGATGAAAGCTACCTTGACCTTGCGGACCGCATGGGATTCTACATTGACGATGATTTTTTCGACATGTGGGAAAAACCGAAAACAATTTATGATTACGGAAACTATTTTGTCCAGTGGCACGAAAGGGATTGTTCCGCAGTTGTCCGCCGCGACAGATGTCATCCATCGTTAATCATGTGGAGCGTGGGAAATGAAATCTACGACACGCATTCCGGGAACGGATTTGAAATCACAAAGAACCTTCGCAAAATCTGCCGCCGCTTTGATTCTGAAAAAAATGGGGCGGTGACTATTGCCTCAAATTACATGCAGTGGGATGGCGCGCAAAAATGTGCGGACGAAACTGATGTCGTCGGTTACAATTACGGCGAACGCCTGTACGAAGAGCATCATAAAAAAAATCCGGCATGGAAAATCTACGGAAGCGAAACGTCGAGCACTGTGCAGAGCAGGGGGGTATATCATTTTCCGCTTGCGAACAGACTTTTGACCTGCGTTGACAACCAGTGTTCGTCACTTGGAAACTGTAGTCCAAGCTGGGGCGCGCGTGACACTTCGTTTGTAATTTCGGACGACCGCGACAGGAACTACAGTCTCGGTCAATTCATCTGGACAGGCTGGGACTATATCGGGGAACCGACTCCTTATTCAACAAAGAATTCATATTTCGGGCAGATTGACACGGCTGGATTCCCGAAGGACAGTTTCTTTCTATATAAATCTGTATGGAACAAAAAAAAGTGTGCGCCCTTTGTCCATCTGCTTCCGTACTGGGATTTCAACGCTGGACAAAAAATCGACGTGAGGGTTTATTCAAATCTGGAATCTGTCGAACTTTTTTTGAACGGACGCTCGCTTGGAAAAAAATCAATCGATTTTGAAAACGGAAAAGATTTGTCCGCCACGTGGGAATCCGTGGTGTATGAAAAAGGAACGCTGCTTGCCGTTGGATATGGTGCGGACGGAAGTGTTCTTGCGCGGGATGAAAAAAAATCTTTTGGCGATGCGAAAAAAATTGTGCTGGAGCTTGAAAAAGAGTCCTGCGGAGGTCTTTATTTTGTTGACGCAATGAGCGTTGATTCCGATGGAAACCCTGTTGAAAATTCAAGAAGCCGGCTTGAGATTTCTGTTTCAGGTGAAGCCGAGCTTGTTGGTGCCGACAATGGAGATTCCACCGACTATGAGCAGTACAGAAGTTCTGACGGAAAAAAATTGAGCCGGAAACTTTTTTCAAACCGCCTTTTGATTTTGGTCCGCTCAAAAAATGATGCCGCGGATTTTACTGTCACAGCTTCGGGCGCGGGTCTTGAGTCGTGCACGCTTGTTTTTAAAAATGGAAAAATTGATTTTGATGAATCGGAAAAGCGGTCGGGAAAAATAGTCCCTGCTGATTGCAAAGAGATTCCTGTCCGCAAAATTGATTTAATCTCCCATGGAACAAGGAGCCTTAATCAAAATGAAAGGCATGTGACAGTCGAAGCCGTAATCCATCCTGCGGACGCGACGCACCGTGATTTGGTTTGGATTCCGATGATGCTTGAGGGAGTTCGCTCTGATTCCGCAGCTGTTGATGTCGAAAAAACTTTGGACGGGGAGAGGGCGACCGTTACTGCTTTGTGCGACGGAGATTTCAGGCTTGCGTGTATGGCAGACAACGGCGGAAAATTCAGCGAGATAATTTCGGAACTGGAGTTTTCCGTTTCGGGAATCGGGCGTTCGGCAAGAAATCCCTTTGAGCTGATTGAGGCATGCAAGTGTTCTGCATCGAGCGACAAAATTGAACTGAGCTTCAACGGCGGTGCGTTCAACGGAAACAAACGTGCGTGGTTTGAATTTGACAAAATGGATTTCGGTCGTGATGGCGCCGACACATTTTCCGTTCCGATTTTTTCTTTTGACAATGAGCTGGACTTTGAGCTGTGGGAAGGAAATCCTGACGGCGGAAGAAAAATCATGGACTGCCATTATTCTGCTGCGTCAATCTACAACACATACCAGAGCAAGACATACACTCTTCCAAGAAGGCTGTTCGGTATGCACACTCTTTCGCTTGTGTTTGCGACAAGTCTTTCGTTCCAGGGAATTGAGTTTGAAAAATCTGCAAAAGCATTTTCAAAACTGAACGCGCTTGACTGCTCATCCCTTTTTGGAGATTCCTTTGTCCGCACGGATGATGCCGTTGAAAAAATCGGAAACAATGTTGTCCTTGAATTTGACGCGATGGATTTTGGAGCTCACGGCGCAAAAAAAATAACTGTCTGCGGATTTGCCCACGTTGACAACACAATCCACATAAAATTCTCTGGAGAGACCGATGCAATCCGGATTCTGGAATTCAAAAAGACTGACGGCTATGTGGAAAAGACTTTTGACATAGACGGAGTGCCCGGCATGAATAAAGTTGCATTCGTATTCCTCCCGGGAAGCAATTTTGATTTCCGCTGGTTCAGGTTCGGTGAGTGATAGGGGGGGTGAAAGTTTTTCTGCACTCCACCGGCTGTCGCTCGTTGTTCTTGCGGATTATATGTTTTTGGCTTTCGCAAGTCTTTTGTAATTCATGCACTCCGGGGACCCTGGTTGCCGAGTTGCAAAAGATTGCGAAGCGAATAGTTTTCAATGCGCAGAGTAAATCATAGCATTTATCATTCCATTTTTATAATAAACTGGGCAATCTAATTGTATTGTGTTTGATGACTTAAATTTAAATGCTATGCAATTCTTAAGAAATGGAAGTAGTGGTTCATAATAAGATGAACCCCCAAAAATATAAAAAATATCATTTTCTAAATTAAATCCTTTTTGGATTAATTTAGATTTTACGTTCTTAGCCCAAGCGTTTTTATATGCTTTGTTTTCTTTTCCCAAATCCACATCGT
>CACZPR010000036.1 GCA_902783155.1 uncultured Spirochaetaceae bacterium | reverse complement strand
GTTGTGGAGGACAAGTGCCAAAAACAAGAGATGGAAAGTCCAAAAAGGTTTGAGCAAGCACTGCAATGGAGGCAGGGTTCGTGGCAAGCAGCCATTTGTGCGGTGGGGAGCGCAATTTAGCAATTAGATTTGGAGTTTTGCTGTTTTTCCCGCAGGGAAAATGGGAGCTTTTGCGACCAAAGCGAAACTCCTTAGCAAGCGATAGCTTGCGACTGGTTCCTGTCGGGAATGGAAGTGCTTGCTCGTTTAGAATGAGTCTTTCTAAGTTTATTTTTGATTTGCACTTGTCTTCCACAGATTTATTTCCCTATCTTGCCACAAACCCCGTCTGCAATTATAATAGTAGGACTTTGATTTTTTTAGGAAGGGGAAAATAATGGCTGACCAGAAAGAGCAGTTCAGGGCTGTCGTTGTTGCGGCAATCAATCAGTTTATTGCGGAGAAGAAGATAGAGTGCGCAAATGTTGAGGCGGATGCTGTCCGTGTTGAAAATCCACCGAAGCCGGAGATGGGGGACCTTGGAATCCCGATGTTTACTCTTGCGAAGGTTTTCCGTCTTGCTCCGCCGGCCATTGCACAGCAGGTTGCGGGAATCATCAAGGCTGCGTCTGAGTCAAAGGGAAGTCTTGGCGGTGTTGATGTCGCATCCCTTGGTGCTTTCGAGGCTGTCGGTCCATACGTCAACATAAAGCTCAACAAGGCGAACGCTGCCGGTGACATTCTCAAGACAATCG
The DNA here is from genome assembly GCA_902783155.1 of uncultured Spirochaetaceae bacterium. GTDB lineage: Bacteria > Spirochaetota > Spirochaetia > Treponematales > Treponemataceae > Treponema_D. The sequence goes on along the minus strand of CACZPR010000036.1, from coordinate 47,918 downwards.
AGGCACAGGGCGAAAATTACGGTTCAATCGGTGAGGACGGAAAAAAGCATCTTGAAGGACGCAAGGTCATGGTGGAGTATTCATCTCCGAACACGAACAAGCCGCTCCATCTTGGTCACATGAGAAACGATGCCCTTGGTGAATCTGTCAGCCGCATCCTTAAAAAAGCGGGAGCCGAGGTTTTCAGGACGAACATAATCAACAACCGCGGAATCCACATCTGTAAGAGCATGCTTGCCTACAGGCTTTTCCATGAACCGAAGAACGAAACCCCGGAATCTCTCGGAATGAAGGGAGACCATTTTGTCGGCCAGTGCTATGTCGAGTTCGACAAGTATTCAAAGGAGCACCCGGAGGCTCAGGAGCAGGCAGAGGAGATGCTCGTAAAATGGGAGCAGGGCGATTCCGACATCCGTGCGCTTTGGCAGAAAATGAACGACTGGACTTTGAACGGCGTAAAGGAAACATACAAGAGGACCGGCGTTGATTTTGAGAAGCTTTATTTTGAGAGCGACACATATCTTCTGGGAAAGGAAATCATTCAGTCTGGTCTGGAGAAGGGAATATTTTTCAAGGCTGATGACGGCTCTGTCCGCATTGACATAACTTCGGTCGTTGGAAATGACAGGGACGGAAATCCGCAGTCGAAGGTTCTTTTGAGGAAGGACGGAACTTCGGTCTACATAACCCAGGACATAGGAACCGCAATCGCGCGTCACAATGACTGGGCGTACAACCAGATGGTCTATGTCGTTGCGAGCGAGCAGATCTATCACTTCAAGGTTCTCTTCTATATATTAAGACAGCTTGGATACGAGTGGACCGACAATCTTTACCACCTGAGCTACGGTCTTGTGAATCTTCCGTCTGGCAGGATGAAAAGCCGTGAGGGTACTGTCGTTGATGCAGATGATTTGATTGACGGTCTCCATGCCGATGCACTCAAGGCGATAAACGAGCGCGGACGTGATGCCGATGTCGGAAATCCTGATGAGGTTGCGGAAAAGGTTGCGCTGGCAGCCCTCCATTATTATCTTCTCCAGGTTACGCCGGTAAAGGACATGCTCTTCAACCCGGAGGAAAGCCTTTCGTTCACAGGCAACACCGGACCTTACCTTCAGTACATGGGAGCGCGCATTGCATCGATTTTGAGAAAGAGCCACGAGCAGGGACTGGAGCCTGATTCAAGCGACGGGTCGATTTCACTTTTGACTCACGAAAGCGAGTGGGCTTTGATTAAGGAGCTTGGAAAATTCCCGCAGATTGTTTCCCGTGCCGCAGATGATTTGGACCCGAGCGTTGTTGCAGTCTATCTTTATGATGTGTGCAAGGCGTTCAGCTCATTCTACCGCGACTGTCCGATTCTGTCCGTTTCTGATGAAAACAAAAAACTTGCGCAGGCCAGGCTCCTTCTTGCAAAATCAACACTGACCGTGCTGAAGAACGCAATGGAGCTTGTGCTTGTTCCGTTCCTTGACAGGATGTAAATCAAAAATCCATTGTGGATAATGGATATATTAAAAACAAGTCCCGGTCGTTGTGGCCGGGATTTTTTTTTGTTCATTAGCTGTTCCCTAAATCTGAAATTTTTTGAGTAGGAATTATAAAAAATCCATGTCGATTTTATTTTGCGGTCATTGTAGAAACGAAGTATGAGTTCATTCAAATGGTTCGGCTCATTTTTGGGCAAGCACAGGGGCAAGATGATTGTGGGGCTTTCCATAATCCTTGTTGTGTCGGCAATGTCGGTCATCAATCCTAAGGTTTCCGGCTTTATAATCGATAACGTTATCGTCGGCGGAAAATTGCAGTATCTTGGAATCTGCATGGCGATTTTGATCGGGGTGTCGGTTTTCCGTGAGGGATTCCAGTATCTTGCGCAGATGCTTTTTGAAAAATCCAGCCAGGGTGTCCTTTTTGACATGAGGAATGCCGTGTACAGAAAGCTTCTCCGCGAGGATTTCACTTTCTACAACGAAAACCGTGCGGGAGACCTTATGTCAAGGCAGACCGGCGACATGGATGCGGTGCGTCATTTCGTTGCGTTCGTAATCTACAATGTTTTCAGAAACTGCGTGTGGCTTGTGGCGGCTCTCGTGATGATTTTTTTCGTCAACGTGAAGCTTGCGGTGGCCTTCCTTGCAATTCTTCCGTTTACCGCGCTATTTGTCTGGCTTCAGATGAAGGAGGTGGGTCCTGCGTTTGCCGTTGTGCGCCAGTGTTTTTCGAGCCTCAATTCCTATGTGCAGGAGAACATCGCCGCAAACCGTGTGGTACGTGCGTTCGCCAAGGAGAGGTTCGAACTTAACCGTTTTGAAAAGGAGAACGAGGCATACAGGCAGAGCGAAATCAAGGCTTCGAAAATCTGGAAAAAATACGTGCCGATTTTTGAGTTCATGGGAACCGTAATCAACGTGATTCTTATGGTCTACGGAGGCTTCCTTGCAATCAGGGGCGAGATGTCCATGGGTGATTTCGTGACTGTGAACGGCTACCTCTGGATGCTTACAAATCCGCTCAGGATGCTCGGCTGGCTGATTAACGATGCACTGCGCTTCAAGGCTTCAATCGATAAAATCTACGGAACATATTCTGTGGAACCCGGCATCAAGCTTCCTGAACATCCGGTTGAAAAGACCCGCATTGAGGGAAGCGTTGAATTTGACGATGTGGACTACAGCGTTAACGGAGAGGAGATTCTTCATGGCGTGAGCTTCAAGGTTGATAAGGGACATTCGGTCGGAATCATCGGGAACACTGGCAGCGGAAAAACTACGGTCATGAATCTGCTATGCCGATTTTATGACGTTTCGTCAGGCTCCATAAAAGTTGACGGAACCGACATCCGTGAGATGAACATGTACAGTCTCCGCGAGAACATCGGGATGGCCATGCAGGACGTGTTTTTGTTCAGCGATACAATAGAAGGAAACATTGCCTACGGAGATCCTGAATGTCCTTTTGAAAAGGTTGAGGAAGTTGCCAAGCTTGCTGATGCGGACGGATTCATAAGGCAGATGCCCGACGGTTATGACACCATTGTAGGCGAAAGGGGCGTCGGTTTGAGCGGCGGTCAAAAGCAGAGGATTTCACTTGCGCGCGCACTTTTGAAAAATCCTTCTATTATAATACTCGACGATACGACTTCTGCCGTGGACATGGAGACCGAGACCCAGATCCAGCACGCGCTCAATTCGGTGACAAAGGACAGAACCCTTTTTGTGATTGCGTACAGGATTTCATCGGTCAAGGACTGCGACCAGATTCTTGTAATGAACGAGGGACGCATAATCGAAAGGGGAACCCATGAGGAGCTTGTGAAGATGGGCGGATATTACGCTTCTGTCTACAATCACCAGTACGGGCAGTTCGAGCCGGAGTCAAAGCCGGTTCCGATGTTGTAGAAACTCATTGTTTCTTTTGGAGAAAATCATGGCAAGAAATAAATATGATGTGGACGAAAGTCTTGAAGAAAAATATGATTTCACAAAACTTGGCAGGCTAGGAAAATATGTGAAGCCCCACATGAAAACCATGGTCGGGGTAATCATCCTTATGCTTCTGACTGCGGCGCTGGGAATGCTCTATCCGTATTTCCTCAAGCTGATTATGGACGAGGGGATTCCCAACAAGAATTTCCGCCTCATACTGATTCTTTCTGCGGCGACCCTTGGAATCTCGCTTTTCACTGCAATCGCCCTCAGAATCAAAATCCGCTGCATGACGAAAATCGGGCAGGGAATCGTGCATGATTTGAGGACGGACATTTTCGAGCATGTGCTTAAGCTTCCGTTCGACTATTTTGATTCAAGACCTCATGGAAAAATCCAGGTGAGAATCGTGAACTACGTGAACAATCTTTCCGACGTTCTGAGCAACGGACTTGTGAATACAATCACCGACCTCTGCTCGCTGATTTTCATAATCGCATTCATGTTTACAATCAACGTGCCTCTTACTCTGGTCGTTCTTGCGGGGCTTCCGGTTTTCATTGCCTACGTATTCATATTGAAGAAAAAGCAGAGAAAGGCATGGAGGGAGCAGAGCAACAAGCAGTCCAACCTGAACGCATACATTTCCGAGAGCATAAACGGAATCCGCGTGACCCAGTCTTTCGTAAGGGAAGAGGAGAACATCAAGATTTTCAAAAACCTTTCTGACTCCTACAGGCGCGCGTGGCTCAAGGCGGTGAAGCTTGCGTTCATGATGGGTCCCTTCGTGCAGATTATATCCACGGCCACGATGGTCGCGGCCTACACTCTCGGAATCCACTGGATAAACATCGGTTTTTCGGGTGTCACCGTTGGAACGCTCGTTGCATTCACAGCATACATAAGCCGCTTCTGGCAGCCGATTACGACTCTTGCCGATTTCATCAACAATCTTCTGACCGCGGTTTCCTATGTGGAGCGAATCTTCGAGACCATAGACGAACCGATTTCGGTTACGGACAGGGATGGGGCAGGGGTGCTTCCACCGGTGGACGGACATGTTGAGTACAGGAACGTGAGCTTTTCGTATGAACCTGGTGTGCGCGTTCTTGACGACGTGAGCTTCGACATTCCGAGCGGGGAATCTGTTGCAATAGTAGGACCGACCGGAGCCGGAAAATCTACCATAGTGAATCTTCTGAGCCGCTTCTACAATCCAGAGTCCGGGCAGATTCTGGTTGACGGAAACAATCTTCAGGACGTGACCATAAAATCACTCCGCACTCAGATGGGCGTTATGATGCAGGACAGCTTCATCTTCCGGGGCACCATAATGGACAACATCCGCTACGGAAACATGGATGCGACCGACGAGCAGGTTATGGAAGCCGCAAAAACAGTCTGCGCCCACGATTTCATAATGCAGATGGAGGAAGGCTACAATACCGAGGTGAACGAGCGTGGAACCAGACTGAGCGTAGGACAGAGGCAGCTGATTTCCTTTGCCCGTGCGCTTTTGGCAAACCCAAGGATTCTGGTTCTGGACGAGGCCACATCTTCAATCGACACTGAGACCGAAATCCTTTTGCAGAAGGGCTTGAACAGGCTTTTGAAGGGAAGGACGAGCTTCATAATCGCCCACAGACTTTCAACGATCAAAAACTGCGACACAATCTTCTACGTGGACCATGGAAAAATAGTCGAGCGTGGCTCCCACTACCAGCTCATGGCAAATCTGGGACCTTACTACAGGCTTTATTCTTCACAGTTTGCGCTTCTTTAGGCGGGTTTAAAAATTTGTAACCAAATTCATAAAAAAAGGTTGATATAAAGCAGATAAGTGTCGTAAAATAGAAGTTGGAGCGGCTCGCGAAATCGAATGTGTTTTGCGGGCCATGGGCGTTTTGGTTTGCCCGGTTCCACTGTTCCAGCATTAGAGTCTGGGGGAGGATTATATGAATTTGATAAAAAAGGGATGCCCGCACAAGAAGTTGATGTCTGTCGGTATGGCGATGCTTTTTTCGGCAGCTCTGTTCGCCAAGCCAAGTGCCGACCGTTCACACTTTTGGGATGATGACGAGGACTGGCTGGACGATGATGAAATGTCGGTTTCCGTGTTTGTTACAAGCGACGATGACTACAATGAATATGCCTACGACTATGACTATGACGACTACGACGATTATGACTATGACAGCTATGGCGATTCCACGACGGATGTTGATGGACTGTTTTTGCAGGAGGAAGTAAAGACCGCCGACAATGCCAGGGTCCAGAAACTTTATGACCTTCTGACCGAAAAGACGGACAGCATTCTGTATGGACGCAGCTACGATGCCACCCTTGCCGAAAAGATTGCGGAGATTGAGGGTGTGAAGCAGGAGATAGCCGCTCTCTTGAAATCGGATGTGTCTGACCAGAGAAAGGCCATGCTCAGAAAAAAGATGCAGGACGAAATCAACGAGAGGTCCTCCCAGAAGCCACGTGCCGCGGAGGTCAATCCAGATGGCTCCCTGAACGACCGAGGGCTCCAGAGGCTTGCCAATGATATAGAGAAGATTCAGGAAAAATACAGCGCCATGGAAACTGGAAGCGGACCGGATGCCGAGTCTGTCCGCAAGGCTGATTCCCTTAGAAAAAAGCTTTCCACTCTGGTTTCCGCTCTTGAGGGGGCTTCGTTCAAGGAGTCGTCCGCACAGGGAAGCGGCATAAGTCTTTCGGTGCAGGCCTTCACAAAGCTGAGGGGCAACGAGGGATGGCCATACACGGTCAGCTACAGGATTGACGGTACGGAGCTTTTTAGCGTCTCGGGGATTTTGAGTTACGAGGAGCTTTCTGGAAAAAAGATTCCGGAGGTTCCTTCAGTCCGCAGCGCAGATTACGACAAGGCCAAGGAGGAGTATGAGAACTTCCTTGATTCGGTCGAAGTGTTCAATGCCGCATTCGAGGATGGTCTGGATTTTGTGGAGGCGGTCCTTTCCCTCTCCGTGAAGACCGGTCGCGATCCTTCTTCCTACAGGGTGTCGGTTGAAAACATGTCCCTGAAGAATGTGGTCAACGGAAAGAATGTCTGTTCCTTCAACTACAGAAACAACTCCAAAATCTACCAGTCGGAGCCTGCCATTGACGTGGAGCTTGAAAAAACTGAGCCAACAAAGCCGGTCAAGCCTGTAAAGCCGTCAAGGAACCAGACTGCATGGCAGGACAAGGACGGGCCTTTTGATGACAGCTCTGTTTCTGTAAAAAAAAACGTCCCGAAGGTAGAGGACGACGAGGTTCTGGACATAACGGAAGATGACAGAAATCCACCGAAAGTTGAAAGACAGGTCAGGACAGATTCCGTTGTGAGCGATGACTGGAATCAGACCTCGGACCCGGTGAATGTGCAGAAGACCAAGCTACAGAAGAAGAGGGACTCCTATAGTTCCATACTCTATGTTCTGCCTGGAAACTTCAATGCCTATCTGACGGAGGACGATGTGGTCTTCACGCTCGGATATTCGCTTACATTCGGAGTTGCGGAGCATTTCTACCTGGGTCTGAACGCTGAGGTTGGGGCTGGGGTAGGTGCTTTGTCCACAATCAACACATACGATGAGTTTGATAACTTTGACAATTACGGAAAATTTGTTTTGACCGGTATTGCCGGATGGAACTGGTCCTTGAGTCCTTCATGCAGGTTCAGCGTGTTCTGTGAGGGTGGATTCTTCTTCGACACGGTTGGCCTGGGAACTGGTGTTTCTGCGGAGATTGCAAGTGTTTCAAGCAATGTGGCTCTCCAGACATCATGCGGCTACTATTACACATCGGATATGAGGAGCATCGCAAAGGCTTCCCTTGGAATGGAGATTCTGTTCTAGGCTTGGTTTGAAAAACAGGTTTGCACTTTTAAGTTCAAGATTTAAACCATAAAAAATCCGCATCCAGTTTGATTGTTCAAAATGGGTGCGGATTTTGTTTTGCCTTGTATCTTTTGCCGCGGGATTTTATCTTGCGTAGTCCACGATTCTGGTTTCCCGGATCATGGTAATCTTGATTCTTCCCGGATAGCGCAGGTCGTTTTCAATCTGCTTGGCTATGTTCTTTGCAAGCTCCTTAACCTGGTCGTCAGGAATCTTCTCGTTGTTGACCAGAATCCTGAGCTCGCGTCCAGCCTGTATTGCGTAGGCCTGTTCGACACCTGGGAACTTCTTTGCGATGTCCTCCAGATTTTCAAGGCGCTTCACATAGTTGTCAACCGTTTCACGTCTGGCTCCAGGTCGCGCCGCGCTTATTGCGTCTGCAATCTGGACAATTATTGCCTCGACAGTCTGTGCCTCAACATCGTTGTGGTGTGCGGCCACGGCATTGACAACCCTTGGTTCCTCGCCCATCTTGCGGACCATCTCGGCTCCAACTTCGGCATGGTTCTGGTCGCTGTCGGTCTCGGCACCCTTTCCAATGTCATGAAGAAGTGCTGCACGTTTTGCAAGGTCCCTGTTGGCTCCAACCTCCGACGCAATCATGCTGGCAAGCTCCGCGACTTCCTTTGAGTGGGTAAGCACGTTCTGTCCATAGCTTGTGCGGAAATAAAGCCGTCCAAGTGCCCTGATGGCTTCCTGTCCCATGTTGTGTATTCCAAGGTCGAAGAGAACCTTCTCTCCCTCCTCGTAAATCTTCTGCTGCACTTCGCGGGTGACTTTCTGGACAACCTCCTCGATGCGCGCCGGGTGGATTCTTCCGTCCGTTATGAGACGCTCCAGGGACTCCTTCGCAATCTCCTTGCGCACTGGGTCGAAGCAGCTGATGACTACGGCCTCCGGTGTGTCGTCGATTATGATGTCAACGCCTGTCAGGGTTTCGAGCGCACGGATGTTTCTTCCTTCGCGTCCGATGATTCTTCCCTTCATCTCGTCGCTTGGCAGCGATACCGTCGTTACTGCAATTTCGCTGGTCGTTTCGGTCGCAAGCCTCTGTATGGTTGTCACCAGAACTTCCTGGGCCTTCTTTTCGGCGGTCAGCTGTGCTTCCTGGTCAATCTTGTTCAACATGGCCTGGGCATCGTGTCGGGCCTCGTTTTCAAGGCTCTGGATAATCAGGGTCTTGGCCTCCGCCTGTGTGAGACCGGAAATCCTTTCAAGCTCCGTCCTGAGCGTCTCTTCCTTCTGGTTCAGCTCCTGTTCGCGCCTCTCCATCTGTGTGGCAAGATTCGCATACTCCTTGTCCTTCTTGTCCATCTCAAGACTTCTCTGGTCAAGCAGTTCCTCTTTTTTGTTCACACGGTTCTCGTAGGTCTGAAGCTCCTTACGGCGTTCGCGGTTCTCCCGTTCTTGCTGGTTCCTGTCCTGAATGAGTTGTTCTTTTGCTTGGAGCTGGGCTTCCTTTTTGAAAGCCTCGGCCTCTTTTATGGCATCCTGTTTAACCCGCTCGGCTTTTTGTTCCGCGGCGGAAAGTTGAAATCTGGCATAAATCCAGCGAATAGTCCATCCAAGAACAATTCCTGCAACGGGGAGAACGATGTACAAAATGGTCTGTAACATTTTTATCTCCAATTATTGTAGAATTATTCATATATAATGTAGAATATTAGGGCTGTAATGTCAAACCCTAATCTGTCAATTTCCCAAAAAATTGTGATTAAAATTGTGTTAAATTTGCAAGTCCGAGGACCCGGGGGTGGCTATAAAAATTAAAGTTTTTGGAGATTTCCTATTTTCAAATGGAGATTTTTTAGTTATCTTTATAGGTAGATGAAAGACAACGTTCAGAACATGGTATCAAGATTCCTCAGAACCTACGCGGACAAATTCACTCTGCGCGACGTGGTGAAATTTTTTTCATCCCTGGGGGTCAAGATTTCCAACCATGAATGTCAGGCATACCTTGAGAGCAGCCCCTATGTTTTTGCCCTGGAGGACGGATTCTATATCACAAGGGCGGGAGCGTTCACGGGGGAGATTTTCAGCATAAGACCAAGCGCTCGGGAGTTCGACCAGAGGGTTCTGGTCCCCGGTTCAAGGTGTATGCCCTTTGTTGACAGCGAGATGTCACCCTCCGCGCTTTCATTTTACATAGACGGAAAGAGAATCCAGAAAAGGGTCGGCACGTTCGACTGTGACTCGGCGATAGATTTCTACCAGCTTTATGGCGAGGAGTACGCACCTCAGTATATAGCGAGCGACCCGGCAAACAGCAGCCTGGACATGGTTGCGAGGGATTATGAGCTTCCGAACAACGTTATGCTGACGGGACTGGACATGGGCGTTCTGATTGACGACTTCGGTATGCAGCTTGGCGACAGAATCATGTGCTCCGTGACAAACTGGGACAAGGGAATCATCCACGTGATGGTCGTGAGGGACGGAAAAAACAAATTCAACCGTGGATTTGAGGGCAGCGCGAAGATACTCTGGTACACAAATCTGGAGAAGGCCCTGCTTGAAAGTTTCGACCGCTTTGGACCGTGTGAGTCAATAGAGGAGCAGCTTGCGAACGTGTTTTTTGAGAACACCGAGGACCTTTGCTACTCCATGTGCGGCTCGATTGAGGAATACCTGAACGGATATGCGAGCAAGGTCGGTATGCAGCGTTTCGGCGTTGAGACGAGACTGTGGTTCAAGGGGCAGAACGTCCCATGCTTTGGCGAGTGGAACAGGATGATGGACGACTTCGGCATGGACACGGCATGGTTTCCCTATATACTTTCGCAGGACGTTGTTGAGCAGTTCCTCACCGACATGGTTTCCCGGCACGACAGCGATTTTGAGCAGCTTTTGAAAAAAATGTATCCGTCGGATTATGTATTCCACAAAGACGAAAAAAACTCTATACTCGAAATGGTCAAAGACTGGTATGTTGCCATAAGGGAAAGCTACAACTGGTTTGCGGACCGGTCGATTGGCGAGATTCGGAAGCAGGCCCTTGAACTTTTTATCGAGGTGAAGGACTATGTTTACAAAATCAACGAGATTGGCATGGACGCATGTGGTTTTCCGCAGCAGGAGCTTGTCATACTGACCCAGCTGAGTGGGCATCTATACGGAATTATGGGTATGCTTAAGAATATTGATTCCGTGGAGCGGGAGTCAGAATCAATCCTCATGTCCATTGACGGAATGAGATGGAATTTTGAGGACATAAGGGGCATTCTTGATTCCGCGCTGGAGGAGCACAGGGTCAGCCAGTTCAAAGTGGTAAGGGGCGCACCGGCTGGAAAGCTTGGCGCGAAAAAGATAAAATGAGCGTCGGTCCATATTCGGGCCGGACGTGGAGGATTTTATGTCAGAGGAAAGCACGGACAGCTTCGACGTTTTATGTGGGCTGATTCGGAATGGCGGAGTGGTTGCCGGTGTCGGTGGGTCCAATGCCGATGAGATTTTTGATTTCCTGTGTCGGACGGTTGAAATGCCGGAGGGTGTTGACGGGAACTCGCTAAAGGCGGAACTTTCGGAAAGGGAGAAGATTCTCAGCACCGCCGTTGGTCATGGTTTTGCAATCCCGCACCCAAGGAAGCCAATCATAAAGAATGAGTCGGACCAGAGGATAATAGTCTGCTATCCTAAGAACCCGATAGAAATGTCATCCCCGGACGGCACTCATGTTTTTGTCATGTTCATAATGCTGACCAAGGAGACCAAGGTTCACCTGAATGCCCTGACAGATTTGGCGAAGCTTGTCCACTGTGTAGAGTTCCGTCAGTTCATGGAGACGAGGCCGAACGTGGAGTCGCTGGTTGAAAAAATATCGAATCTCCATTTGTCTGGCGCAATCTAGGGAAACACTGAACAGCCAAAAGGTCTGGGTCGTATCAAATTTTTCAAAGCTGCCCCTGAAACAAAAGTGGATGGGGTCAACATAGGAGTAGTTATATGGATTCCAAGGGATTGGAGGCGGTCGCGCTTTCCATAAGAAGTCTATCGATGGATGCCATTCAGAAGGCTAATTCTGGTCACCCCGGTCTTCCGCTTGGGGCTGCGGAGCTTGCTTCGGTTCTCTACGGTGAAATTATGAAGCACAATCCTGCCGACTCAAAATGGGTTGACAGGGACAGGTTCGTGCTTTCTGCGGGACACGGCTCAATGCTGCTTTATTCCATCCTTCATCTTGCCGGCTACAAGGTCTCTATGGACGACATAAAGAATTTCCGCCAGGTCGGTTCAGTATGCCCGGGTCATCCGGAGTACGGTGTTACGGACGGCGTTGAATGTACGTCTGGACCGCTCGGACAGGGCATTGCTCTTGCAGTCGGTATGGCCATTGCGGAGACAATGCTTGCGGCCCGCTTCAACACACCAAGGCACACCATAGTTGACCACTACACTTACGCGCTTGTCGGTGAAGGCTGTCTTGAAGAGGGAGTTTCATCTGAAGCTTCATCCCTTGCAGGAAACCTCAAGCTCGAAAAACTAATCGTATTCTATGACGAAAACAAGATTTCAATAGACGGAAGCACGGACATCACGTTTACGGACGACATCCAGAAAAGATACGAGTCATACGGATGGACTGTTCTCCGCGGTTCAATGTACAACATGGGTGAAATAGCGGAGCTTGTAAGGATTGCCAAGGGACAGCACAAGCCTGCAATTATCATTCTGCGCTCAACGATAGGAAAGGGTGCTCCAAAAGCCGGTACTGCCGACGTTCACGGTGCGCCTCTCGGTGTCGATGGAGTCAAGGAAGCAAAAATCAATCTCGGACTCCCGGAAGACGAGCAGTTCTATGTCGTGCCGGAAGCAACCGCCTATTTTGAAAAGAAGCGCAAGGAATTTGCAGAGGCTGAATCCGACTGGCAGGCTGAATTCGATGCATGGAGCCAGGAAAATCCCGACCTAAGGAAAAAATGGGACGCATATTGGTCTGGGGAGGCTACAGGGGAAGCAGCCGCTCCTTCATACAAGGCCGGTGACAAGCTTGCTACGCGCGACGCATCAGGAAAGAGCCTCAACGTCATGGCCGACCGCTATGAGTGGCTCGTCGGTGGCTCTGCGGACCTCCAGGGACCGAACAAGACCAAGGTAAATAACGACGACGGAACATACAACGCAACAAACCGCAAGGGACGCACGATTGAATACGGAATCCGCGAGTTTGCGATGAGCCAGGTCCAGAGCGGAATCAACCTGCACGGCGGACTCAGGGCTTTCGGTGCAACGTTCCTTGTGTTCAGCGACTATCTACGCCCGTCACTCAGGGTTGCGGCACTCAGTAAGATTCCGAACATCTATGTCCTTACCCACGACTCAATCTATGTCGGTGAAGACGGACCTACGCACCAGCCGATTGAAACCCTTGCATCACTCCGCTGCATTCCGAACGTTCAGGTTCTGCGCCCGGGTGATGCGGAAGAGTCACAGCTTGCATGGGAAATGGCTGTTGAAAGCAAGGATCATCCCGTCTGCATGGCATTTACAAGGCAGGCTCTCCCCGTTTATGAAAAGGCTGATTCAGACTGGAAGAACACTGCACTCAAGGGAGCGTACATAGTCCAGACCGGTTCGGAAAATCCTGATATAACCGTACTTGCAACAGGCTCCGAAGTAAGCATGGCTCTGGAAGCTTCAAAGAGCGTCGAAGGAAAGAAAATCCGCGTCGTTTCCGTATTGGACAAGAATCTGTTTGAAAAGCAGGACGAAGCTTTCCAGAAATCAATTATCGGAAAGACAAAGCGCATTGTGGTTGCAGAAGCCGGATGCCGCCAGGGATGGGAAGGATACGCCAAGAAGGATGACCTCTTCACCCTTGATTCATTCGGTGAGTCAGGCCCAGCCGCAAAGGTAGCCGAGCATCTTCACTTTACCGCCGCTGATTTTGCAAAGCTTCTTGCAAGATAAGCCGCGCGGATAAAAACAAAGAGACCTGACCATTTTTGGTTGGGTCTTTTTTTCTTTTTCCGAAATATGTTACTATAAACTCAGGGGTGCATGATGGTGGACGACCTTTTTGAAAAAAAAGCATCTTTTACCTCATGGTGCATAGAAGAGGCTGGGACTTTGTTCTGCGCTTCCTGCATGTATTGTTCAAGATAGGTTCTGCTTTTCCTACGCTTCCAAATGCAGTGCAGGGTCATACTCCAGCAAAAAAGAAAACGGAGCAACCAGGAGAAAAATAATTGCCATAAATAAAATCTTACTGCGGCTCATGTTTCCATTTTACTCCATTCTGCAACAATAGTATGGAGTGTCGAACTCACAAAAGGGCTGCAAAATAGACCGGAAGATAGATTATGCCGTTGTCTTCCTTAAAATCGGAAGTGTGAAGGACATAGCAGGTTCCGGCATATTCCGAGTATTTTGTCCTGAACTTGTTGAGCGAAGAGAGCGTGTATCTTTGCATTGATTTTACTTCGATTGCCTGGATGTTGTGGCGGGAGGTAACTTTATTTTTTGTAATCAAAAAGTCAACTTCCATCCTGGATGCTGAATCTTCGTTGTCGGACTGCGAATAAAAGTATAGTTTGTGTCCGTTTGCGGTGAGCATTTGGGCAACGATGTTTTCAAAAATCATTCCTTCGTTTACTTCGAGCTTACCGAAAAGGAGCTTCTTGTAAATCTCTTCACTGACAAGACCGTTTTCATCAAATGCATGGCTGATTAAAAGTCCCGTGTCCGCCATGTAGCATTTCAGGGTGGTGCGGGTCATGTTCATCTTCAGTGCGATATTCGGTTCGTCCGCGTTGTAGCAGATGTTAACGATGCGGGAATCTTTCAGCCACATGAAGGCATCATCGTAATCACGCATCCTTGCGTCTTTTTTTAATGAGGCGAGCTTGAATTTTTTTTCATGCTTTGAAAGCTGTGCCGGTATTTCGTCAAAAATTGCTTCTGCTTTCAGTTCTGAGCCTTTTGCGTGTTTCTGAATGTCGTTTCGGTAAAGTTCCAGAATTTCACGCTTAATCAAATCTACCTTTTCGAAATTTTTTGATTCCGCATATTCTTTTACGGCCTGAGGCATTCCACCGACAATCAGATAAAGCCGGAACAAATCCATTGCTTTTCTATGCAAGGCCTGTCCCATGGGTGTTTTTTTTTCAAAGCAGTCTTTTATCAGCGGGAACATTGTCTCATTTCCGCTTGCAAGCAGAAACTCTTCAAAATCCATGGGATTCATCCGCAAGTGCCGTTCCTCCGACGGAATCAGAATGTCCTGCGTGTTTTTTTTGATTGAAAGAAGGGAGCCTGTTTCGATGAAATCATAGCGTCCGTCTGCGACAAGATATTTTATTGCAGCTCTGGCACGCGGAAAAAACTGCACTTCATCAAAAATGAAAAGCGTGTTGCGTTCATGCAGCTTTACAGAATAATAGGCGGAAACGCGCATAAAAAGCGTGTCCAAATCAGAAAGGTATTTTTCAAAAAGCTCTTTGATTTCGTCCGGAGCCGTAAAAAAATCAATGAGGATATATGATTCGTATTCGTTTTTTCCAAATTCTTCTGCAATGTAGCTTTTACCGACTCGCCGCGCACCGTCAATCATGATGGCGCATTTTCCTTTGGCCTCGTTTTTCCATTGCAAAAGTTCTTTATATGTCTTTCGGTACATGTTTTACACCTTTTTGACTTTAAAGTTAATTAAAATATACACCTTTTTGAGATTATTGGCAACGAAAATATACACTTTTTTGAGATTATTGACGGAAAAGCATGGTCGGGCGGCTTGTTTTCATAGGTAATTGTCACATGGTTTTTCTGCAAAAAAATACAGAGCCGAACTCACAATTTTTCACCTGCATTTGATGAATCAGCTAGAACGAAACAATCTCCTCAAAAACCGAGAGCGTGAACTGGTCGGTCATTCCGCTGATGTATTCAATCACGCATTTCTGGTAGCTCTCCTCGTTTTCGATGTCGAAGATTTCTCTGGTCTGATAGTGCAGGGCGGCTTTCATTTTTGGGTCGTATGCCGTGTATTTTGTGAGCCAGTCGATGAACGTGCCACAAAGTTTCGGGGCAAAATCAAGAAAATGATGCACGGTGCGGTTTTTCACATAAATCTGCGACCTCATCAGTGTGTCGTAGATTGTTCCGATTACAGTCTGTGCGTATTTCTGGAATTCCACCAGCCGCCAGTTGTTGTAGATTGTGGCGAACGAAAATTTTTTTAGCTCCCTTATGAAATTGAAATATGCGTCGCTGAAAAAAAGTCCGGCATCGGGAGTGCTCTGCTCGCAAAGGTCAACAATCAGGTCGTTGATCAGGGTTGTCGTGTTCACCTCTTTTCCGCTTCTGAAAATTCCTGCGCTTGTAACGTGGTTTGAATTCTTTTTTCCGTCAAATCCCAAAGTTCCAGCAACAATTTCCCTGAGCTGCTTTGTCGCCGTCTCATCGATTATGCCATACCGCCCGGCATCCTCAAGGTCACGTCCCAGAAAGGCAATCTTGTCGCTGACCTTTACGACGCATCCTTCCCATGTGAAAGGTTCCGTGATTCCGGGTCTCTTGATATTGTAAAGACCGACCGCCTCGTGCCGTGGTTTGATTCCCTGCTGGTCAATCTCTCCGCAGTGGCAGATAAGTCCGTCCCTAACGGCGTAAGTCAAATCCAGGTTCTTTTCGTTTCCATCCGGGTCCTGCAATGTGTCGATGTAGTCGGCAAAAAAAAGCGAGTTCCGCTCATGCCAGAATTTCTTGGGTGCGTTTTTTCCGTCCTTTTGAACCATAAGGCCGTTCAATATGTCTTCCCCCGTGTGACCGAACGGTGCGTGTCCTATGTCATGGCCGAGAGCGATTGCCTCCGTAAGTTCCTGATTCAGTCCCAGATACTTGGCGATTGTACGGCTTACGCTTGCAACGTGACCGACATGTTCCATCCTCGTGCATACGTGGTCGTTGTGCGGTGCGAAAAACACCTGTGTCTTGTGCTTGAGCCTTCTGTATGACTCGCAGTGCAGGATTCTCGTGTAGTCCCTTTCAAATTCCGAGCGGATTCCGTTGCCTCGGTGGTAAAGCGAATTCTCCCGTTTGACCGCTTGCAAAAAATTCGGATTGTTTTCGTCCATGCGTACTTGGTTAAAAGAATCTTTCATGCTTTAATTATAGAAAGATTTTGTGCCGGTGTCCATGTGGCATTCCCAAAATCTTTTTTCGTGGAAGGATGGACGATAGTTTTATGGATAAAAGTGATATAAGAAAAAAAGTTTCCGCGCTTGTCAGTGCAATGGACGACGGCGAAAAAGTGGCGGCTTCAAAAAAAGTTTGCGAAAAGATTCTGTCCCTGGAAGAATACATTTCTGCTGATTTTGTCCTTTCGTACATGCCGATGAAAAACGAGCTTGATGTGGCTCCCGTTTCAATGTCCGCGCTTTCTGACGGAAAAAAACTTTTTCTTCCCCGCACCGAAAGTTCTGGAAACGGAATGGATTTTTATTTTATTGACGCGGAAAAAAGTTTTGAGTCCCAGGTCAGGGCCGGACGCTGGAATATTATGGAGCCGGAATCATCCTGCGAAAAACTTGATTTTGAAATCCTGTGCGGAAAAAAAATACTCATGGTCGTTCCCGGAGTCGCGTTTTCTGAATCGGGAAGTAGACTTGGACACGGAATGGGATTCTACGACATCTATGTTTCCCGCCTGAAAAAAATTACCGCAGAAAAAAAGGCATCGCTCTGTTTGGTTGGGGTCGCTTTCCCCTGCCAGATTGACAGCGCGGTGGAGCGGATTTCAAAACCCCACGACCTTTCGGTGGATTTTTTGTGTTTTTGAATAGTCCAATTATGTTAGTTGCAATTATGGCATCCTGAGTTTTTCCATCACTTTATCAAGAGGCGCGTTCATTTTCTCTGCGGCAAGCTGAGGGTCTACGTGAAAATCCTTGACGGCAATTACGGCAGCCTCAACTGATTTTTCTTCTGCTCCCTGTTTTTTGCCACTACTGAGCCCCATTTGCAACCCTTCGGCAATGGCTTCCCTGCGTATGTCCATTTCCCGTAAATTCATAGCGGCGTAAACCTCCTTGAAATGCTCGTCTTCCTTCAGCTTTTGGACTCTTTCGGCAAGACGCTTCGAGAAATCATCTTCTCCCGGATTGTTCGTGTAGGCAAAGCGGAGAAAATCCCTTGTTTTCCCGTCCGTTTCTTTTTCATGGGCACTTGCATTATAAATCACTTTCGTAATTTTGTCATTGAAATTCAAGCGTTCAATTTCATGGCATTTTGTCGTGAAAGTGTAGTGCGGAAAACCAAGCCCCCTGCCGCTTTCATCTTTAAACGGGTCGTTTTTGCAGATGAAAAGCACGTAGCTCGATTTCATGTCGGCATAGTCCTGACTCTTCATCAGGCTGTCCATGTCTATCATGCTCTGGTAGTAGCGAGACCGCAGTCCGATTTCTTTCTGTGCGTAAGACATCATCTCAATGTCAATGATTTTCTCAGGATCCTTCAGATACACGTCAAGCCTTACGCCCTTGCTTGAAAAATACGGCGCGATTGTTTTCTCCAGCTCCGGGTACTCTATATGCCCGACTTTCAGATGAAGAAGCAGCTCAATCAGCTCAGCGCATAGACCGGGTTCCCGCATTACAGCCTGAAACATTCCGTCGTCTGTAAATGTAAGCTCGTCTACGCTCTTTCGGATGCATACTGATTTTTCCATAAATCTCCCCGGATAAAATTCTTTTCAAAATCTTCTATATATATTATGTTCCGTGAAAATTCATTTTGTAATCAAATCTGCAAATTTTTTTGATTTTTTGTCGGTAAAAGTTCGGATGATTGCTGGAAGGAAGGCTCGACACTCAGCAGGTGGATGAGTTTTCGCGCGTGGGGGATTTTTTGTCCAGCCATAATTTGTGTTGCGCCCGCTTTGTTTTTATTATAAAATCAATGCGTTGGACTTTGGATTGCTTCAATCAATTTTTGGGGGAGAGCTATGGATTTTCGTTGCGTTACAATTTCTGATTATGACAGGCTGATGGAACTTTGGAACAGTGTCGGCATGAGCCGGCGTGCATTGAATCCGGTGGACGACAGCAGGGAAGGAATCGGGCGTTACCTTGCGCGGAATCCTGCAACATGTTTTTGCGCGGTGGATGGGGAGACTATGTGCGGCGTGATTCTTTCTGGGCATGACGGTCGGCGAGGTATAATCCACCACATGTGTGTGAATCCAGATTTCAGGAGAAAGGGGATAGCCTCGCGTCTTGTTGATATGGCGGAAAAAGCGTTGAAGGCTGAGGGCATACAAAAAGTTTTTGGACTTGTGTTTAAGGACAACGACGAGGGAAATGCGTTCTGGGAGTCGCGCGGATACAGTCTGCGAACAAATTTGAACTACCGCAACAAAAGTTTGAACGCAGAAATCCCGCAGGGCGAATGAGTGCGAATTAAAAAGAATTAATTCTTTGAGTCAGCCGATGTCACGATGAAGTTTGGAGTTTCGGGAAAATATTTTTTCATCACGTCCAGAAATTCTTCGCGAACGGAAAGCTCCATAGAAAGATAGTCCTCCAGATATTGGTACGGAAGATTTATCTCCATGCCCCTCTGTATCAGTTCCACGGTTCCAATGTTGGTCTGGGTCTGCAGCATGGTTTTGTAAATCCACATCTGCTTCATGTCGCGCACAAAACTTTCGTCGGGAATCTCAAGTTCCTGCAAAATCTCCCGCCTTGCTTTTTTGTATGCGGAAAGAAAATTCGCTGTGTGGAGTATTCCATTCACCCTGATACTTGCGAGACGCAAAAAATTGTTCGCGGAGACCACCGAGCAGCTTGTGTCCTTCGGTAGATATTTTTGAATCCTGTCCCTTAGTTCAGAAAGAAGACAGCTCTGGATGTTTCTCTCATGCGACTCTTCGGGGCACTGGAAATAGTATTGCACCGGGTCGTAGAATTCGCTTGTTGGAATCAGTATTGGAACTTCGGTTCCGGCCTGCTCTTTTGTCAGCGTTGTTGTGTAGAGATGGTGCAGCTTTACTTTGCGCGCAGAGTTTTTGAAATCTGGGAGCGGGATTGTTGTGTAGGTCTTTGTACGCTCTGTCTGTTCCTTTAGGATTCCGAAACTCTGTTCCGCAATTTTTTTTGCGCTGTCTATGTCCGTGTCTCCAACAATCACAAAAGAGTAGAGCGAGGCATCAAGAAAATCCATGTACGCCTTTGTGATTGTGTCTATCGTCGTGTCGGAAAGCACATTCGCTTCCTGGTCATATATATCTGCGTATACCGTTCCCCGGTAGAGGTATTTGAGCGCGTTGTATTCCATCTGGTAGTCAAGGATTATCATCTTGGAATTCCACTGTGCGGCCTGCTCATTCACAAGTCTGTCAGCGTTGGAGGCGGAAATCTCTCCATACACAAGGGCATTGAGCATTGCGGCCATAACGTTCTGGAAATCTGTCTTCACACATTCAACGGTGATGTATGAGACTGTGGTTTCTGTCCTTGCCTTTATGCTTGTATCCCCCGCAATCTGTCCGCTGGATTTCATAAACGTGAATCCGTCCTGAAGATTTTTTGCGTATGCGTTCACAAGCACCGTCCTCATAAGACGCTGGTTCTTTGGGGATGCAGCTTCACCTCCCGCAATGGAAAGTGAGATTGCGACCGTCTGTGTGTTCGGGGCTTCCTTTACCAGAATCGGAATTCCGTTGTCAAGAATCGCATCGGAAAACTGTGTGCTGTTCTGGTAATAAAAATTTGCGGCGGGGGAGAGAGTCTCCTTGTCCTGGCCCGCAAGTTCTATTTTTTCTTTTTGATTTTTTGCCGCCTTTTCATTTTCAAGTGCCTGGGAAAGAGCAAGCTGGTCGTGGTACCAGCATCCCTTGTCGCGGGTAACAAGCTCATATCCGCTTCTGTCGAACGATGCCTTGTAGCTTTTGTAGACATCCGTGTTGACCATCACAAAAACAAATGGCTCAACATCGGAAATTTTTTTCGCAAGCTCCACCGGGTCCACCGAATCAACAGTTGAGGGAAGAGTCAAAAAGTTTTGATAGTAGTTTCCGTCTTTCAGTGTCGGGTCAAAGGCCCACCAGTCCGCAATCAGCTGCATGGCTCCGACCGAGTTTCCAATTTTTTTTCTGTAGTTTGCCGCCGTGGATTTTTGCGCAATCATGAAGCCGCCTGTGGAAAGTTCCGCAGATTTTTTGACTGTCTCAACAAATGAGTCCGCCTGGTTTGCCGGTGTGATTCTTTTGTTCGGTTTCTGGATTTCCGGGTCGCTGACAAAGGAATATGGCTCCTCCATCAACGCCTGCAGCATCAGTCTTGAAGATTTTCCATCGTGGATTGAGTCCGAGGCAAGATAGTCCCTGGAACGCACCGAGACTTCCGGGTTTTCCAGCATGAGCGATTTGTACGGCGAAATCACCGAGTTGAACGATGTGTTCAGTATGTCCGCCTCAGTTGGTGAAAGGTCCGCGAATTCCACGACAACCTGAGTCAGGTCCTTTGAAAATTCTTTGTCGGCCAGGACGAATTTTTTTTGCCGTGAAGTCTGTTCCTTTTTAAATGCGTCCGACGTTCTGTCAATCTTTGTGCTGCCGGTCCATTTTCCAAAATATTTTACGGCCGTGTTGTACGCTTTTTCTGCCGAAATGTTTCCGCTTATAAAAATCGCGCTGTTGTCGGGGGTGTACCACCTTTTTGAAATGTCGTCCAAAATTGTGCGGACCTCAGGACCCGTGTAGGATGAAAAAAGGGCGGGGTAGATTCCGGACTGTGTTTTCCATGGAGCGTCTGAATGGATTTTTGAGTCTATGGTTCCGTTTATGAATCCCGTTGTTCCGCTGGCGTATTCCTTTGATTCCTTTTTCATAGCGGCATATTCTTCGGAAATCTTCTTGTCCGTGAACGATGGATTCTGTGCGCAGTGTGCGAGGTCCCTGACCAGTGCGTCCAGAGCCTCCCTTGTGACATCCGCTGTGTATGTGGAGCTGTCGGCGTTGCATGATGAGGTGAGTGCGACCGATGCGAAGGGGCTTGTTCCGTCGGGATTTTTTGTTGTCGAAAAAAGTCTCGCGTACAGTGGAAAGAATCCGGCTGTCGATGGTGTCTGTGACGAGTAGCCCGCCCTGCACAAAAATTCCGTGTGTACCATTGCCGATGTGGAATCCTCCCTGACGAACACGGTGAATCCGTTTGCCATGGTCATTACGCTGACCTTGCCTGTGTCAATCTCCAGTTCGTAGTTGGTCTGGGATGTGGCGGCTGATATTGCCAGAACTGATATTGCCAGTGATAGAATTGTGCGCCTGAATCTTTTCATGTCTGCATCCTACCATAAATTTTCTGCTTGAAACAGTGCCTTTTGGCGACAAAAAACAAACCCCGCAGAAAAAATCCACGGGGCCTGCCAAAAAGGAGTTTTCTATGAAAGCCACCAACAAAACTTGCTGGACCAAACAAAATGTTTCTTGTTCTGTGCTTCACATAAATAACTTTTCTATGCGCCAAAGGTTACTGACAATCTAAAAAAATCCTTTCAGAAAATCACCTATAACAGTTTTTTATTCCGAAAGTTTGTAGCGTCCTGTGCTTACGGTGTGTCCGTCGGAGTACACGTCGAACCAGATTTCGGTCTTACCCTCGGTGTTGAGGGCCTCGTAGAATTCCTGTACGGAAGATACCTTCTTGTCGTTGACCGCTGTGATTATGTCGCCCTTCTGGAGCCTGAGAGCGGCAGCAGGGGTCTTTGCCTGTAGGCTTGATACCACAACGCCCTTGATTTTGTTTTCAATCTTCATTTCCTTGCGGACATCGTCGGTGAGAGGGGTCGCGATGAATCCCGGCCAGAGCTTTCCGTTGTCTGAGGCTATGTCGTTGTTGCGCTCGTCCATCTTCACCTTGAGGTCTATTGTGCTGTTTCCACGGCGGACTGTTATTGTGGCTTCCTTTCCGGCCTGGATGCTTCCGACCTCACGTACAAGCTGGCTTGAATCCTTTGTGGCCTTTCCGTTAAGGGACACGATGTAGTCTCCCGCCTGGATTCCCGCCTTCATTGCAGGGCTTCCGATGAATACTTCCGCAACAAGCGCTCCGTTGGTTGATTTTCCGACACCAAGCTCCTCCTTGTAGTCCTGGTCCACGTCAAGCAGACTTACGCCGAGCCATCCGTATGAAACCTTTCCGTCGTTGATGAACTGGTCGATTGCGGTCTTGATGTTGTTGATAGGGATTGAGAAACCAAGTCCCTGGCTTCCACCGGATGAGGATGCAATCCATGTGTTGATTCCGATAACCTCGCCGTAGATGTTGACAAGCGGTCCACCGGAGTTTCCCTGGTTGATTGCGGCATCTGTCTGTATGAAGTCGGAGATGGAGCCTATTCCGCCACCGTCACGTCCTGTAGCGGAAACAATTCCCTGTGTCACGGACGCAAAATATCCAAGCGGGCTTCCCAGCGCAAGAACTATGTCTCCCTGCTGGACTGAATCGCTGTCGCCAAGGCTTGCAACCGTTATGTCGTTGTCGTCGCTCTTGAACGAGACCAGAGCAATGTCAATCCTTTCGTCGCTTCCGACCAATGTTCCCTTGAACTCACGCTCATCGTTCAGCTTGATTGTAATCTCCGTTGAGTTTTCTGTAACGTGGTTGTTTGTCAGGACATAGACCGTGCTTCCTGTCTTTCGGACAATCACACCGGAGCCAAGTGCCGATGACTCATACTCACGCTCGTCATCATCAGGCATTCCGAAGAAAAATGGAAGGTCCTTGAATGGATTGTACGACTGGGACTTTGTTTTTGTCTTCACGTCAACCTCGACAACAGCTGGAAGAACGTTGCTGCTTATCGAGCGGAAATTGGTCTGAAGGGCCTGCACAACAGAAAGGGAGTCGGTAGGAACTGCGACCGGTGTCCCCTCGGGACTTGCGTTTGACTGTGCGAACGCCACATTTGCCGATCCCTTGCTGAATCTGCATGAAAGGGCCACCACACCGAAAGAGACCGCCGCGACAACAGCAATCCCTGTTATAGTTTTTGCTATCTTTTTCATCTTTGAACCTCCAATGGCAAAGTTGTTTTTTTATGTGCTTGTGGTTAATCACCATCTGTTAGAAGTATAATGAATTTTTGTCGTTTCGTGTTACATTTTACTGGAGAAATTATTGTTATCCATTTAAATGCAGCGTTAATGTAGATTTAAAGGATTTTATAGTCCGGGGAATCCTCGCCGGCAAAGATTTTTACCCTGCAGGGCTCCAGAGTCACTCCGTCACAGAATTTTGCCAAATCCATTGCGAACGGTGAAAGTATGTCGTCAGGATTGTAAGCCGTCTCGACTATGCTCTCCTCTCCCTCCGCCGCGACCCTGCTGAATGCCCCGTTCAGTCTAACCATGTCGCTGATTGCGTCAAAAAGCATCTGGGCATGTTTTTCCTCCAGCTTTTCCTTGATGAACAGGAGCTGCATTTTTTCTATGTCCGAATGTTTTGTGTCGTCCGGTGAAAATCCTGTGGACCTTGAGCAGTTGTTGCAAATCTGCCACTCGGCGAAGTCGGCAAAAAAGGCTGACGGAGAGATTTTCAGTGCCCTTGTCACCGTGTTGAACCATGGGACCGCCCTTCCTGCCGAATAGAATGTTTTGCATGCAAAGGCGATGGACTCTGAAAAGTCAAGGTCCCTTGATGAATATAGTCCCGTTGGTTTTGGCTGGGGTGAACCGTCTTCCAGCTGCGGAAAGTCGATGTGGTTTGGATAGAGCGTCGCGGCAAAATCAATGCGGTCCTTGAAGAGCTTGAAAGTGTCACCGGTTTTTGTGCCGAAGTCCATGTCGAATCCAAAGACCAGGTCTGCCCGGTTCAACGATTCCGCCCTTGACGAGTAGAGCTTTTTGTCAAGAAGAAGGGAGCCGCCCTTTTCGCTTCCGCACAATGGAATCTCCAGCGAGCAGTAGATTTTTCCAAGCTCCACCACAAGCTGCCTGTCCAGAACGTCCGCCCTGACCTTCAGGCTTACAAACAAATCAGGCGCGTCCTTTTGTATGGCGGAGCAGAGCTTTAGAAGAGCCGCCCTGTCTCCGGAAACTTTTTCGTCATGCACGGAAAGCTCGGTTATCCCGCGGTCCGAAAATGTCCGCAGGTCCCTGATTATGGAAGCCGTGTCCATATTGATTTGAGATTCGTTTTCCATAAATCCTCCCGCAAAAATTTTCGGTCCACCTGGTCTGGCAGGGTTTGAATCAGCCTTCTACAATAGAAGTACGCCGGAGCTTCTGCATTTTGAAACCATGTCTTCCGGCCAGATGCTTACCTGAACCTCTCCAATATGGCACTTCCGCAGGAAATACATGCAGAGCCTTGACTGTCCAATTCCACCGCCAAGAGTCTGCGTGAGTTCACCGGCGATGAGCTTTTTGTGGAAGGGCAGGTCCTTTCTTTCCATGCACCCACGCTCTTCCAGCTGCTCCACGACCGTTGACGGCGAGACACGGATTCCCATTGACGAAAGCTCCAGTGCGTTTCCAAGAACCGGGTTCCAGACAAGAAGGTCCCCGTTGAGTCCCCTGCGTCCTTCCTCGTTGATTGTAATCCAGTCGTCGTAGTCCGGCGCGCGTCCGTCCCAGATGTCCCCGTTCCCAAGTTTTCCGCCAATTCCGATTATGAATACCACTCCATATTTTTTGCAGGCCTCGAACTCCCTTTCCTTTGGACTCTTGTTCGGGAATTCCTTCTGCAGGTCGTCGGCGTAGAGGAATGTTATGTTCTCCGGCAGAATCGGGGTGATTGAGGGGTAGCGGTCGTAAACGTAGAACTCCGTGCGCTTGAGTGTGCGGAAGAGTTTTTCGACAACGGACTTTAGGTATGCGACAGTCCTGTTCTTTGGGTCTATGGCCATCTCCCAGTCCCACTGGTCCACATAGAGGGAGTGTATGTTGTCAAGCTCCTCGTCCGCGCGGATTGCGTTCATGTCCGTGTATACTCCGAATCCGGGTTTCAGTCCCAGCTCCGTCACCTTGAGCCTCTTCCATTTTGCAAGGGAATGTACAATCTCCATGCTCTGTTCGCCCATGTCCTTTACCGGGAAACGCACTGGACGCTCCACACCGTTCAGGTCGTCATTGATTCCTGTTCCCGTCTTCACAAAAAGCGGTGCCGTAACGCGGGTAAGGTTCAGCTCGGTCGAAAGCGATGTCTGGAAAAAGTTTTTCAGCATGACGATTGCGTTCTCGGTTTCCTTTTCGTTGAGAATGCTTTTGTAGTCCGCCGGTATGTTCAGTTTTGACATAAAAATCTCCTGGTTAAAAATTGTTTTAAATTATTGTTTTCTGATTACGTGGCTTTTTCAGGAAAAGGTCTTCACAAACCGCATGAAGGCGGCGTTTCCCTCTGGTGTGCGCTTGTAGACCCCGGCATCCTCCAGGACCTTCGAGAACACGATTCCGATTTCCTCTTTGAGTATGGCACCAACGTTCGCGGGTGTAATCTTTGGATGCTTGGGCAAAAATCCCTGCACCCACTGGTAGTGCTTTCCCAAGTCCGGGTCCTGCGAGAAATCACGTTTCTGGACCAGAGCCGTTCCCAAATCGGAAATCTCCTTTTTGAGTCTGGCTGGAAGGACCGCAAGCCCCATGACCTCTATCAGTCCAATGTTTTCCTTCTTGATGTGGTGAAGCTCCGCATGTGGATGGAACACTCCAAGTGGATGCTCGTCCGTCGTTATGTTGTTGCGCAGAACAAGGTCCATCTCAAAATTTCCGTTGTGCATTCTCGCAATCGGGGTGATTGTGTTGTGGTCCTCTCCGTCTGTGTGCGAGTAGATAAATGCGTCCTCGTCCGTGTAGATTTTCCAGTTGCGCAGAATCCTGTCCGCCAGGTCAATCAGCTTTTCGCATGAGGATGAGTTCAGCCTGATTACGCTCATCGGCCATTTTAAGATTCCACAGTTGACACCCTCGTAACCCCTGACCGTAAAATGTGTCTCGACCGGCGCAAGTGCCATCGGGAAGTCGTAGCATCCACCCTGGTAGTGGTTGTGCGTGAGTATGGATCCGCCAACAATCGGGAGGTCGGCGTTGCTTCCTATGGTGTAGTGCGGGAACAGCTTCACAAAGTCAAAAAGATTCATGAAGGTCTCCCGGTTAATCTGCATCGGCGTGTGGGAGCTGCTGAAGACTATGCAGTGCTCGTTGTAATATCCATAAGGGGAGTACTGAAGCCCCCATTCCTTTCCGCTGAGCCTGAGTGGGATTATCCTGTGGTTCTGCCTTGCCGCGTGGTTGATTCTTCCTGCGTATCCGACATTTTCCTTGCACAGAAGACATGCCGGGTAGCCTGAACTTGGTGCGTTTCTTGCCGCCGCTATTGCCTTTGGGTCCTTCTCCGGCTTGGACAGGTTGATTGTTATGTCGAGGTCGCCGTATTCGGTGTGCGCCTTCCATTTTACGTCCTTGCAGAGTCTGTAGCGTCTTATATAGTCGGTGTCCTGGCTGAATTTGTAGTACCAGTCAGTTGCCTTTTTGGGAGACTCCTTGTAACGCTCCATAAAATCCCGCTCGATTTCGGATGGACGTGCGACAAGGCATCCCATGATTTTTGTGTCGAAAAGGTCCCTGCTCACAATTCCGTCGTTTGGAAAAAGACCCGCGCTCCCGGCATAATCAAGAAGCCCCGCAAGAATCTGCTCCAGTTCCTCGGTCTTGACTTTCGGTACACTGGCGGCCTGTTCCTGTGATTCAAATCCATCGAGCCGGAAAAGCTCAAGGAGCCTGTTTTTTGTGTAGATGATGTCGTCTTCCTGAATCAATGAAGTGGTGATTGCGTAGCCAACAAGGGCGTTTATGTTTTCGTATACGGTCATGGATTTATAATAGTTTGAATGGTTTCTTATGTCAATTCAGAAACAATTTCCTTGACTAAAATGTATAAATATACATAATCTGAATAACCATAAAAACTGTAAAAAGGGGCCATGCTTTGAAAGAAAGATTGAACCGACTTAAGACGGTCCGCAAGTTGATAAAGAATTTCCGCATAGAAAGCCAGGAGGAGCTTCTTGGCTATCTGCAGAAGGAAGGATTTGAGGTGACACAGGCCACGCTTTCAAGGGATCTTAAGCTTTTGAAGGTGGGCAAGGTCAGCGACGGACATGCCGGTTATGTATACACTCTGCCGGACGACGAGGACAGACGTGAGAGCGAGCTGATTTATGTCCAGGACTTCATGCGTGGATATGTCAGCATTGATTTCAGCGGAAACATTGTTGTGATAAAGACTTTCGGTGGACATGCCGATGCCGTGTCTAATGCCCTGGATGCCCTGAACATGGACGAGATTCTTGGAACCGTTGCGGGGGACAACTGCATCTTTGCTTGCCTTAGGGAAGGTGTCACGGGACAGCAGTTTTTGAAGGCACTGAAGCAGAGGATTCCTGAGCTGGAAGATGAGTAACGCCAGGTGGCTTTAAAATAAAAAAATCCGGCATTGGATGATATTCCTTTGTCCGGATTTTTTTTCGGTTCACCCAAAATCGGCTGGACCGAGCTACATGCCCATTGATTCGGTTAAGCGAATTGTCAGAACAAGAATGCCGCCAAGGACCGCAAGGACTATGCCCGCTTTCACTGCTATTCTGATTGCGGAGCTCTTTCTCTTGCTGCCGATGGAAGCATCTGTCAATGCCTGGCTCATATTCCCCCCCTTGATATGGTGTGATATTTCTGGAAAATCAAAGAATAATCCAGCCCTCCCATGTCCACTGGTCATTTCACATAGAAAATATCGTCAAAGCCTTAAGGCAAAATTAGAGATTTTGGAAAAATTTTCCCCTCGGTTTACTTGATTTTCAGGCTAATTTTTACTTGGATTTAGGTAAAAAGGTAAAACATAAAGTTTGTCCTTAATTCTCAATTCTCAATTCTCAATTCTCAATTCTCAATTCTCAATTACCTTTATTGAATATATGGAAGAATTGGTATACATTTTAGTAAATTAGAAAACAACAGGAGTATTGTCATGGCAAGAAAACATTATATCGCCGGTAACTGGAAGATGAACACATCAAAGGCTGAGGCCGTAAAGCTCGCACAGGATTTGGTCGCATCTCTTAAGGGACTTCCGAACAAGTACATGGTCGGAGTTCCGTTTGTATATCTCGATGCAGTCGCACAGGTCCTCAAGGGATCAAACATCCTTCTTGGAGCACAGGACATGGCCGCAACAGGAAACGGAGCGCATACCGGTGAAGTCAGCGCGGAAATGCTCAAGGACATCGGAGTTCAGTCTGTAATCCTCGGACACTCGGAACGCCGCCACGAAATCGGTGAAAGCGATGAACTCATCAACAAGAAAGTTCGCCGTGCATTGGAGCAGGGACTTGAAGTCGTTCTCTGCATCGGAGAGCTTCTTTCAGAGCGTGAGGCGGGAAATGCGGAGGCAGTATGCAACTTCCAGCTTGATGCAGACCTTTCAGGCGTTACTGCAGAACAGATGAAGAACGTGGTAATCGCATATGAGCCGGTTTGGGCAATCGGAACCGGAAAGACCGCTACACCTGAGGATGCCGAGGCAATCCACAAGTCAGTCCGCGCACACATCGCAAAGCTCTACGGAAACGAGGTCGCCGAACAGACCATCATCCAGTACGGCGGATCAATGAAGGCTTCAAACGCAAAGGAACTCCTTGCACAGCCTGACATCGACGGTGGACTTATCGGCGGAGCATCCCTCAAGGCCGACACATTCACACCTATCTGCGAACTGTAATCCAATACACGCATAGAGATTCGGACCCCGTGCAAAATGTCATGGGGTCTTTTTTTTACCCCAAATCCACCGCACACTTTTTTCTTCAAGAGGTTCACACAAATCGAATAATATAGTAGAATCATGGCATGAAAAATTTCGGGAAGAAGATAGGAATTTCATTCCTCTGTGCGATTTTTTCGCTTGTGTCTATTTGTTTTTTCTCATGCTCGAATGAGATTATCGGTTACAGTGTTGTTCTGTGGAACATTCCTGAGGCACTGATTGCTGACGGCGAGGTTGTGCCAGTCTACATGAAGTCCAATATTTCAAAGACCTACCTGATTGGTACTCCTGACGAAAGCCAGCGCATCGAGATTCCGTTGTGGAAGATTACGGAGCCAATGTCCAAGGGCAAGGCCAACAAGTACGCCACCACCAACGCATACTTCAACAGGCAGTACGCGGTGTCCGTGATTGACGGTCTTCCAATCAGAAAGGACCCGACAAATTCCGCCAAGCAGGTCTACAGGCTCCGGAAGGGAGAGATAATCAGGGCGTGCTATATCGGAAAGGGCGACACACCCATGAACGGCCACACCCCGCTGGAGGGAGACTGGTACAAGGTTCTGACTTCGACCGGCATTGACGGATGGTGCTTCTCGTACAACCTGAGGACTTTTGAGATTCAGGCGGACGGCTCCTACGACTATGACGGCGAGGGAATGATAAAGGTGGAGTCCGCGAACAATCTGCTCGACGCTGCGCTCGCAAGCCTGTGGTATCCTGAGTATTACGCGAAGATGATAAACAAAAAGGAAATCAACCTGGACTACATGCAGGAGGATTACGGATTTGACCCGGGAAGCACATCGGGAACCGTGACACTCAAGCTCCAGAATGTTGATGTGTCCTATCCTTACGAGGGTGTGACAAAAACTGCCGACAGTGTGTACAAGTTCACCGGCACACCAATCACAATGACCATACGCGGTGAAAACTCCATAGTCCTTAGGTTCTCCGACACCGACGGAAAGCCTGCGACAGTGTACTTCGTGACAATCGACGACGACGTTCCGACTTTGATTCAGGACGAAAGGGCGCGCAGACAGCGTGTGTACTCAACCTTGATGCGCTCCGGTCCGACATACAACAGCACAAACTTTGGAGTGCTCACGTTCACGGGTGGAAACAAGTTCCAGTGGAGCGGATTCGACAATCTCCAGCCTTCCATAATTCCTGCCGACGCGGGACACAGCGGAACCATGGTCACAAAGTACTTCCTGCCGACATCGCTCAAATCAATTTGGGACGGCGTTTTGACATTTGTGTTCAGCGGAACAAGGTCGGAGGTCAACTTCCTTTACAAGGTTGAGGCTAACGGACTTCGCATGACCACGGCAAGGGTCTCCATCACAAAGGACCTGAGCAGTGGACGTGAGAATGCGGAAGTAAGCATGGCCACCGAATCCCAGGTGATTTTCTTCCTGCGCTAGAATTTTGCGACCGGGATTTTCAGATGGCGTTTGTTCAGTTTTCAAAGGTGTCCCTTGCATTTGGCGACAGGGATATTTTAAAGGATGTCTCCGTGAATCTCCAGACCGGTACCAAGGCTGCCCTCACAGGTTCCAACGGTGCCGGTAAGTCCACGCTTATAAAAATCATGGCGGGTCTTGTGGAGCCGGACAGCGGTGAGCGTGTTGCCCAGAAGGATACCCGGATTGCATATCTTCCGCAGAGCGGGCTTGTCCACCATGGATGCTCACTTAAGGAAGAGGCCGACAAGGCTTTCCAGTGGGGCTACGAGATTCAGGAGAAGATAGACGAGATTGGCGAGAGGATGAAGCTTTCGCCGGACCAGGTGGATGCACTTGCCGTGGAACATTCGGAGCTTCTTTCCAGACTGGAGGATTCCGGCTGGTACAGGAGGGACGCGCTTTCCGAGTCCGTTCTTCTGGGACTTGGTTTTTCCCGCGAGGATTTTTCAAAGCAGACCGAGGAGTTTTCCGGTGGATGGCAGATGAGGATTGCACTTGCCAAGGCGCTGATGTGCGGTCCCGACATTCTCCTTCTGGACGAGCCTACAAACTATCTTGACATAGAGGCGCGCAACTGGCTTGAAAAATTCCTTTCCGATTTCAAAGGCGGATTTCTGCTTGTAAGCCACGACCGTTATTTCCTTGACCACACTGTTGATGTCGTCTACGAGCTTTTTGGGGGCGACCTTAAACGTTATCCCGGAAATTTCACGCACTACGAGCAGGTCAGGCAGACGGAGCTTGAAAGTTTAATCAAGGCCTACGAAGAGCAGCAGGAAGAGATTCATCATCTTGAAGATTTCATAAGGCGTTTCGGCTACAAGGCTACAAAGGCGGCACAGGCACAGGAAAGACAGAAGATGCTTGACAGGCTTCTTGAAAACAAGATTGAAATCCCTGAGAGCCTTAAGAAAATACATTTCTCGTTTCCTCCGGCACCACATTCGGGGCAGCTTGTCGCAACACTGACAGGCGTTACAAAATCATACGGCGGACCGAACGTAATCAACGGACTGGACTTTGTTCTTGAAAAGGGCGAGCGTCTTGTTGTCGCGGGACGTAACGGTGCCGGAAAATCTACCCTGCTCAGAATCATTGCCGGAGTGGACAGTGATTTTTCTGGAGAGGTGAAGCTTGGCGCGGGTGTCAGCGTAGGATATTTTTCCCAGGACTCGGCGGAAAAAATAACCGGGTCGGAATCGATAATCGAGAGGCTCGAATCAAAGTGTCCCCTTGACCTGGTTCCAAAGGCCCGTGACATGCTTGCGGCGTTCCTTTTTCGTGGGGACGATGTCTTCAAGAGCATAGACGTTCTTTCCGGAGGGGAAAAAAGCAGGATTGCGCTGCTGGAACTTCTTCTCAAGCCGGTGAACCTTCTTGTGCTGGACGAACCGACCAACCACCTTGATATGCACTCGAAGGACGTTCTTCTTGATGCGCTCAAAGATTTTGGCGGGACGGTTGTTTTTGTAAGCCACGACCGTGGTTTTATCGAGGATCTTGCGACCAGGGTTCTGGAGCTACATCCGGGCAGCCACAGGAATTTCCCCGGCGACTACAGGTACTACATGCAGCGTCTGGAGGATGAGGCAAACGGTACTGTCGGTGAGTTTTCGTTCTCGTCGCAGACTGGTGCGTCATCATCGGGTGCCGGTTCCGGAAAGGGGCAGGAAAAAAAGGCCGAGCAAAAAAATCAGGCGTACACCGAGAATGTCAGCGCCGGAAAACTTGCGTGGGAGGAACAGAAAAAGCTTTCCGCAGAAAGACGCAAGATTGAAAAGGAAGTTGAGAGGCTTGAAAGCCAGATAGCCCAGGCCGAGGAAAAAAAGAAGGAGCTGGAAAACCGTCTCTCAAATCCCGAAGTCTATTCCGACGGAGAAAAAAGCCGTGCCGTTCAGAAGGAGATTTCCGAAATTGATTCGGAACTTGAAAAACTGAATGCGTCATGGGAAGAGGCCTGTGAAAAACTGGGTTGATTAAATTGAAATTTCAAAACAAGCGAGGATTTTTATATGAAACTTACATGTGGAATCGTGGGGCTTCCGAATGTCGGAAAGTCCACAATCTTTAGTGCGCTGACAAAGGCTCCCGCGTCGGCTGAAAACTATCCGTTCTGCACAATCGACCCGAATGTGGGCGTTGTTGATTTGCCGGACGAAAGGCTTGACTTTATGGCGGACGTCTTCCAGCCGAAAAAAAAGATTCCCGCGAGCGTTGATTTTGTGGACATCGCCGGTCTGATTAAGGGGGCCAGCAAGGGCGAAGGATTGGGAAACCAATTTCTTGCGAACATCCGCGAGACCACCGTCATTGCCCATGTTGTGCGCTGCTTCGACAATCCCGACATCCAGCATGTCCGTGACGATGCCAAAACCGATGCGCCGATTGACCCCCTGAGCGACATACTTACGATTGACTTTGAGCTTGCCCAGGCGGATCTGGACACAATCACCAAGAGGCAGGAAAAAATCACCAAGCAGATCAGGCAGCTGGGTAAGGAAGAGGAAAAGCGTCTTGCACCTTACATGAGCGCGGTCGAAAAAATCAAGCCGCTCCTTATGGACGGAAAGTGCGCAAGGATTGCCGACCTTACTGACGAGGAGAGGGCCGCAGTTTATGACCTGCACCTCCTCACAATCAAGCCGCAGGTCTATGTCTGCAATATCGACGAGGACACAATCGCCACGGGAACGAACGCCTATGTCGAGACTGTAAAAAAGATTGCCGTTGAGCAGAAGTCCGAGGTCATTGTGATTTGCGGAAAATTTGAGTCCGACCTTTCAGATGTCGAGGACCCGAACGACAGAAAAGAGTTCATGGAGAGCGTGGGGCTTAAGGAAAGCGGCCTGACTGTTCTTGCGCGGACGGTCTATCACCTCATGGGGCTCCGTACTTTCTTTACTGGAGGACCTGATGAGTGCCGTGCATGGACAATCCACGCGGGCGACAAGGCTCCACAGGCTGCCGGAGTAATCCACACCGACTTTGAGAAGGGCTTCATCAAGGCGGAGGCGTACACTGTTGACGACCTCAGGACCTACGGAACTGAAGCCAAAATCAAGGAGGCCGGAAAATACAGGCAGGAAGGAAAGGAATACGTCGTTCAGGATGGTGACGTCCTCTTCTTCAAGTTCAACGTGACAAAATAAAGTTCATCACCGAACTTTAGTAAGTGTCCCGCAGGTTGTAGATTTTCAGGGCGCGCCTGAATGCTGACGGGCTTACGGGGCTTTGGTTCCTTTCAAGTCCATAGCCGTCGGGCGTGAAAACAAAAGTCTCCGGCCTGTCGGGAAGCAGGGTCGCCATGCTTTTACTGAAGCATCCCCTTATTCCAAAAACGTCGGGCGAAACAAAAAATGCCGGCCTGTCGGTTTCAAGCGTTAGGGTGATTTTTCCGTCCCTTTCCTGAATCGCGGGCGTGATTTTTGCCTTCTGGATTGGGCATCTTTTCCATCTTTCCAGAAAAACAGTGTCCGTTGATTCAAAAAACTGTTTCCTTCCTGAAAGAGTCTTTGCCTTCATCTCCGCGAACACAAAGTATTCCTCGGGCGCACCCCTGAGCTTAAGTTTTTCGGACAGAGTTTCCCAGAGGCTTTCGGAAGAGTCCGGCTCCATGCGCTTGTGGAATGTAATCCTCTTTACGGCATCGGCACCCGCAAAATCAATTACGCGGATTGTGACTGTCATTTCCACCGGCGAGACGGATTCGTTTATCCCGTTCAGAGTGATTCTACCGTCCTTTTTTATGAACGCAATCCTCACCCGGCTGAAAAAATCTTTTGCGGCGTAGTGCAGCAATTTCCATTTCCCTGAATACTCTATTGATGACCAGGATGCGACCGGCCAGACATCGTTCAGCTGCCAGTATGTCGCTCCCATGCAGTACGGTCTCAGGCTCCTCCAGTAGTCCACCGCGGTCTTGATTGAAAGTGCCTGCTGTACCTGGCTCAGATAGAAAATGCTTTCAGGTCCGGACGGAAATTTGAAGTAGCGGCAGAAATTCTCCAGTATTATTGAGTTTCCGATCGGGGACCTCTGGTGCCATTCCATGGTCGGGCATGTCGGGTTAATCTCGTCCTTTCCGGCAAAATCAAGAACACCCTCAAGGGACGGAAAACTTTCGTAACCGAATTCGGAAACGAAGCGCGGTTTTATTTCAAGGTACGCCTCCATGTCCTTTTTTTCGTGCCACACCGTCCAGTAGTGCATGTCGCCTTCGGAGTCGCTGTGCCAGTTGTCGCCAAAACTGTCGGGACCCGCGCATGGAGATGTTGGCCACCAGCTTCTTTCCGGGTCGCATCTTTTTACTGTACGCTCGACCGTCCCGTGGTTCAGCCTGTCGTAGTCGATTATGTAGCGGTCACGGTTTTCCCTGCTTTCCGGGTACCATGTCAACGCGCCGAAATCCTCGTTGTTGCCGCACCAAACTGCAAGACTCGGGTGGTGCTGCAGCCTGTAAACGTTGTCCTCAAGCTCTTTTTCCACGCTAGACAAAAAATCTTCGTCCGCGGGGTACATTGAACATGCGAACGCGCAGTCCTGCCAGACTATTATTCCAAGCTCGTCGCATATATTGTAGCACATCTCGCTTTCGTACTGTCCGCCCCCCCAGAACCTGAGGCTGTTCATGTTTGCGTCCACGCAGGACTTTAAGAGATACCTGTAACGGCTTTCCGTCCATCTTTCCGGCAGTGCGTCCGGTGGAATCCAGTTTGCGCCCTTTGCAAATATGGCCCGCCCGTTCAGTTCGTAGTAAAGCGAGCGACCGTATCTGTCCTGTTTTGACTGCATCACGAGTGTCCTGAATCCGATGCGCTTTTTCATGGAGCAGTCCTTTTCCTGGTTTTCGCCTCCGTTTTTCACTGACGCAATCTCCAGAGTGTAGAGCGTGTTTTCGGAAAGCCCCTCGTCCTTAAGCTCGTCCGCGGATTTCCACAGCACGGGATTTTCGACATCTATGTTCCACAGAAACTCGTTTTCGCCTTCGGAGCAGATTTCGCTTACGGTCGTTGAAAAATCAATGGAGGGACCGGAAAGTTTTATCAAAAAATCCACCGGACCGTTTTTTTCCGCGTGGAACCTTACTCCGGTTTTAGCGCACCAGATTTTTTTACCGGCATCCTTTTTTGAGGGAACCGTGTTCACTGTCACCGAGCGGATGTAGCCGTTCCTCACCGTCTCAATAAAAAAGTCCCCGTAGATTCCGGAAGCCATGATGCAGGGACCCCAGTCCCACCCCGAATGGCACTGTATTTTCCGCACAAGGTTCCTGTTTGGCGAATACATGTCGTACTTTGAGCAGGGGATGGTGTAGGGAAGGCTTTTTGCCCTGGATATTGCCCGCGCCTCGGAGGATTCAAAGTCCACGCTGATTGTGTTTTTTCCTTCACGCAGGAGCCGCGTTATGTCGAATCGCCATGTCCTGAAATAGTTGTCGCCCTTTCCGGCTTTTTTTCCGTTGATGCAGACCGTGAAAAAAGTGTCCGCCCTTTCAATCACAAGGTATGATTTTGTGCCTGGCTCCAGGTGAAAATCGAAGTCCCTCCTTATGGACCATGGTTCCTGACCGACCCACTGCACATCCTTTTCGTTTCGGGCAAAATAGGGGTCCGCTATTATGTCCGCCCTGATTAACGCTGAATGTATGTCGCCCGGGATGTTCATCTGAATGTTGGCAAGTCTTTTTTTTGTCCCGGTGTTTGAAAGCGACCATTCGTTGCCAGAAAGATGTGCTGAAACCATGTGTCCTCCCTGAAAATGGTTTTAAAAAAGCCCCCGAAAAAATCTTCGGAGGCCCATTTTGTTTTGTCAATCCTTGCGGACTGTTTTAGTTGCCGAATATGATGGTGAGCTTGACCGTGCCTGTCTTTGTCTCCGGGAGGGAGATTTCAGGTGCCGCTTCCTTTTCCGGGGAGAGATTTGTTCCCTGTTCGCGGTCGGCTATTGATTCCGTGCCATGTCCTCTTGTTGGAATCTTTCTCTTGGAGTCTTCCTCCTGTGGTGTCGCATGGATTCCGCTGAGCTGGTCCGTTGTGCTTGTCTGTCCGGCAGAGACCGGTATTTCCCTTGCTCCGCTTACATCCTTTGTCTCGGTTGTCGCGGTGGATTCCCCATCCTCCGGGATAAATCCATCTGCCTCGTCGGATTTTATTTCGGCAGCCGCTTTTCCAGGTCCCTTGCTTACAAGTCCATCCGTTGTGGTTATGGTTCCGTCGGCGGAGAATGTGAAGGATGTTCCACGCACGGACGCTGTTGATGCTGCTGAACTTACCTTGAAGTCAACCTTTTTTCCGGAGGTCTTTTTTACATCCGCAGAGACCTTTCCGTTGTTCAGGTAGAGGTTCGACTGGTTCTTGGAACTGTTCGACGCAAGTTTTTCAACGGTCATCCTTGTCATTGCGTCAAGTTTCACGGTCGCGCTGTCAATCACTATGGTCGCGCTGGACTTGAATCCTGTCGAGATTATCGAGCCTTTCCTGAGCACGTCCCCAACTTTTGCGGTCTTCCATGTGGCTCCGTCCGTCTGGATTTCAACCTTGCCGGAGACCTGGGTGATTTTTGCGTCCAAAGCCCAGACCGAGGCCGAGACCAACGAGAGCGCGAGTACCGATAAAATGAGTTTTGTAATCTTCTTCATAATAAACTCCTTACCCTTTAAACAGGTTATGGAAATCATGGATTCTAGAATGCGAACACAACGTTCAGGCCGAACGCCATGTTGTTTCTGGAGGAATCCTTGCCAATAAACTGCTGTGCCGACAATCCAATCTTCAAATCGGTGAACGGCTGGAAGTCAAGCTGCGAGTGCCACTGGAATCCAGTATAATCGAAACTGTCCATGCAGGACAATACCACATCGGCCCCGAGATTGATAAAAAGCATTTCAAGGGGTCTGATTGTTCCTGTCGCGCCAATCTTGATGATTCCGGAATATTCGGTGTCCCCGTTTCCAGCGAGATATGCGGTCTGCCTTGTGAATCCTGTGAACGGAGAAAGGAATCCGTTGTTCCCGGATGCGTACAGGACTTCGGCAGATACGGACGAATTCAATGCCGGCGGATAGTATGTAATGGAGAACTTTGACAGGTTTCCGACCTTGCCCTCGCCGCTGATTCCGAATGTCGTTGACAATGCGTAGTACAGGCTCTGGATTATCGGACCGTTGGCCATTGCCGTCGCGTAGAATCTGTTTGTACCGATGTTGCTTCCGGAGATTCCACCGACTCCAAATGTCGCGTATCCTTCAAATCCTATTGTCTGGTTTGCGAAAAGATATGGAAGGGCAGCAGAAATGCCAGTAACTATGTATGGTGAGTTGGGCTGGTAGACTGCGTTGGGGTCGGCCTTGAATGTGGTTGTCCCGCTCTCGATTATTGAGTCGTAGCGTGCGTTGGTGAGACCCGTGTATCCTGCGGAGACTATTGCCTTGACATAGTTCGAGCTGAATGTCACCTGCGCTCCGTCCAGAGTCTGGGATATTGCCCTTCCTGTTGAGTCCGAGTTTGAGAACCTTCCAAGGTTGAGCTGGAGGATTCCGTTCCACACGTTGTTGTACATAGTCACCTTGCACAGCGAAAGGTTGGCGAGGAAACTTGCGGTGCCCATGTTCGCGCTCAGGTTTGGAGTTGTGTACATGAATGTGGCGTCCGCCTCTGCCGAGAAATAGATTTTTCCGTTCTTTGTGATTGGAAGTTTTATCCATCCGACAAGCGAATCCACCTGGTTCAGACCAGCGTACTGGAATGTCGGCGTTGAAAACTTTGTGTCGTTCTTCAGAAGTCCACCGAAGTCAACCGCATGGAGGTTTGCCGCGAATGTTCCAATAAATGCGAGCGAGGCAAGTGTCTTTACAATCTTTTTCATCGGGTCCTCCTATTTCTCCGAACCGTAGTCGATGCACTTGGTTATTATGTTCAGAACCTGGTGCCCGGTTGCCGTTGACATTGGGTCTGCGGTCAGTGGAATCATCTCCAGTGCCTGCATCTGCTTGAACGCGTATCTTGCGGATTTTGTAGCCATGTACATGAGGCTCCCCTTTATGTTCCATGTCTTTGAGCAGAGGAGGGCTATGTCGTACAGTGGAATCGGGTCTATCGCCATGACATCTGAACGGAAAATGCCTGTCTTCCTTATTGTCTCGAATGCCTGTAGATAGGTCGCATTGTCATCAACTTCCGCCGTGGATGTTCCGATGAGATAACAGAACTGGCCGTAGGAAATCTCCACAGCCTCATCAATCTCCGTTATTCTCTGGGCGGACTGTGCGCTTGCTCCAACTGCGGTCAGAATCGCCAAAAAAAGCAGGGGAAAAACTCTTTTCATGCTACACCTCTCTTATAAAACTTCTTAAAAACATTTTGTTTGTGTAAAATTATAGCACGTGTTATAATTTTTGTCATGAAAACTTCAAAAAAATCAAACTGGTTTATCAGGAATATATCAATCTGGGTTCTGGTGTTGGTTGCCCTGGTCTGTGTTGGAATCGAGGCGCTGAAGATTACCCAGAAACTTGACTACCGCATCTATGATGGACTTCTTGCCGCAGGTAAAAATCCTGAGGCGGACGATGGCATTGTTCTGATGGACATCGGGGACGAGTCAATCAATGTGTACGGAGAGTGGCCCTGGACCCGCGACATTCTTGGCGATGTGCTTGTGAGGATGAAGGAGCTTGGCGCGAGGGATGCCGTTTTCGATATCGAGTACCTCATGGAGTCCAAGCCCGGACCTGTGAGGGATACCGACGTTGACAAGGTTTCGTCCGATTTGTTCCGTAACGGCCAGAACATTCTGGTTGACGTTTTTGACCAGTACAAGGACTATCTCCGCGACGGTGCAGAATCAATGGACGACGCAATAGAGGCAGCCGACGAGCTTGTTGATGTTGTCGGACCCATGCTTGCGGACATCCAGCAGGAGATTGGAAAATATCTGATTGACGACTACGACCTGAAATTTGCCCAGGCCCTGCAGCTTTTTGGTGGTTCCTCCATGGCCATAAACCTTAAGGATGTTGCGAGCGAAGACGACAAGGCCGACGAGGATTTCAACAATAATATTGATTACGTGAAGCAGCGTTTCCTTTTCCAGAACGTGGTTGACCCGGATGACCGCATTTCCGGCGACAATTTTTTCAATGCGCAGGAGTCCGACCTGGTGCGTGTGTCCAACGGAAAGATTGTCATGGACGACCGTGGATTTGTCCCCTCAATCAACAAGATTATATCCCACGCTGCCGGCGCAGGATTCACCAACGTCTTTGTTGACAGTGACGGAACAAGGCGCAGGGTCGAGCTTTTGAACAAGTACGACGGAAAATATGTTGGCCAGCTTGCGTTCGCACCGTTGATAAGGAGGCTTGATGTCCAGGAGATTGTGCGTGGAAAAAATTCCCTCACGCTGAAGGGCGCATTGGTTCCAGGCTCGGACACAAGGGAGGACATCCGCATCCCGCTGGACAACCATGGATGTATGCTGATTAACTGGAAGCACGAGGAATACCAGGAGCAGGACAACAACTTCAAGCATCTTGAGGTGATGTACTTCAAGTACCTTGACGACGGTGAATCCGCAATCTACTCCGACCTTGTTGACATCAATTCGCTGGACACCGAAGGTCTTTCCGAGGAACTTGCCGCACTGGTCGGTTCCGCATCCCAGTTTGTTGACTGGTACAACGAGATTTCCGCGACAAGAAAAGACATGCTTGGTCGCTGCCGTGGATTTGCCGCAGACGGAAGCCCTGTTGACGGAGGTCTTGAGAGCGGTGAGTGGGACAGCTATGTTGAGTCAAGAAGGGAGTATTTCGCTGAACTTGCGAACTATGTTGAAAGCCTCTCGCAGCTTGAATGTGATGACGAGGTGGTTTCTTCATATATACAGGCTCTTGCCGATGAGACTCTCCTTTACAATGAAAACTTTGAGGCACTCAAAAATTATCTGGACGGAGCCTTCTGCATAATCGGATTTTCCGCTACCGCAAGTACAGACTTTGGTGTTACGCCTTTCCAGAAAAGGTACGCCAACATGGGAACCCACGCCAATGTCGTGAACACAATCATACAGAAAAACTTCATTGTCTATGTGGAGCCGTGGTTCGGAATCCTGTTCTCATTCCTCCTTGCGCTTGTGGTTCTTCTTGTGACTGGAAGAATGTCTCCCGCCCGCCAGATTGTCTTTGGTTTCATCTATCTGTTCATACCGATTTTGGTATTCATTCTGCTGATGGTTCTGGCCAGAATCTATGTTCCTTTCACCTCATCGATTCTGCTTGTGGTGGTCATCTACCTGTTCAATGTCGCGCTTAACTTTTTAATATCGGAAAAGCAGAAAAGCACCCTGCGCCGTGGATTCGATGCCTACGTTGCACCTGAGGTCGTAAGCGAAATCGTCAAGAATCCGCAGCTCCTTGCACTCGGTGGTTCAAACAGAAGGATGACGGCTTTGTTCAGCGATGTCCGTTCGTTCTCCGCGTTCACCGAATGCATCAACCGGGAGGAAGGTGAGGGCCATGGTGCCGTGCGTCTGGTCGAAATCCTTAACGGCTATCTGGGCGTGCTTTCCGATGCAATCATGAAGGAGAGGGGAACGATTGACAAATATGTGGGCGATGAAATCGTTTCGTTCTTCGGAGCGCCTATCGAAAACCCGAACAACGCCTTTGACGCATGTGTGGCCGGAATCAGGATGAAGCAGGTGGAGGAAATCTACAACCGCGAGCATCTTCTTGAACTTCCCGAGCATCCCGTGACCGGAACACCGTTCCTTTTGAAATCGCGTGTCGGAATCAACACCGGGGACATGGTCGTCGGAAACATGGGAACCGAGAAAAAGCTCAACTACACGATCATGGGAAACAACGTGAACCTTGCAAGCCGACTTGAAGGAACCAACAAGGCCTACGACTCATGGATAATGGCATCCGAAAGTACATGGCTTGAGGCAAATTCCGGCGAGAACAAGGACAAGCTTGTGGCAAGGATGCTTGACTGCGTTCGTGTCGTGAACGTTGAAAAGCCCGTGCAGATTTACAGCATACAGGGAATCAAGTCCGAAATGAAAAGCGAAGAGATTGAGGCGGCCGCACTCTTCAACCATGGAATGCAGTGGTATCTGAAAGGAAGGGAGACCCCGACCGGCGAAAAGGATCTGGGCGATTTCCTTAAGGCCAAGGCATACTTTGAAAAGGCATACAGCTGCTGGCACAGCATGGACGAGCAGGACAAAAATTTCGTGACCATGGAAAAAAAGATGATTGCCCGCTGCGACGCATTTTTGGCCGAAGGACTCCCTGTGGACGAAACCGGAAAAACAAAGCCATGGGACGGCGTGTACACGATGAAGTCCAAGTAGGACAATGGATTGGGGTGGGGGAAAACTTCAGGGCTCCCTCACAAAATCCAGACGGAGCAGTTTTTTCCCGTTCGGAAGATTCTGCTCTGTGCGCTTTGTCCGTGAGTAAGAGATTTTTTCCATAGCATCCGAAAGAGACTTTTCATCCATCTGGTGGTGGACTTCATCAAGCCGGTCGAAGGCATGGATATACGGAGAATCCGAAACCCATTCACTCTCATCCATATTGATTTGGATTATGCATGACACATATTTCGGACGTACATGGGCCACTGTTTTTTGGAACACCTCATATCCGATGTACTCCACCAGAAGATTTGCAATCAGAAGCTCAGCGCACGGAAGATTTTCAAAGTCCTTCGTCAAATCAAAACATAGACATTCAAGCGTTCCATCCAGATTTGCGAACCGCTTTTTCACGGCCTCCAGATACCGGGCGTTTATGTCAACGCCGTAGACCGCATCATATTTTTCCGGATCAACATGCTCAAGACCGTTACCCCCGGCCACACCAAGAACCATTGCGCTTTTCACCGGATAATCTTCGAACTGATTTTTCATCATGCCGTTCATCGCCTGAAGCTGCATGACGGAGCCAAGCCCCATGTGCCTTTCATAGTCATCAAGACTGATTTCTTCCCACGGATTTTTCATTTGGATTGGATTCTATCACGATTTTTGTCCCCGGACAATGTTTTTTTTTTGCAATCCATAGTCAAGCAAGAAAAATCAACCGAAATTGTTCCGAAGAAAAAATGGTGGCCGTTTGGAATTCTGCCGATTTGTTCCGACTGTTTTTCACCAAATAGAAATTATGAACTTTTGGCAATAAAATTTGTTGTCTTTTGTTCCTGCTCGATGACCGTTTTTTGTTTTAAAAGTATGTGATTCAAAAAACTGAAATTAACTCTGCTCGAATATTTACGAAAATTTGAAGGTGGAATTTGTCGAAATCTACGAAAATTTGAACATGAACAGGCATAAAAAGGGACACCCGCTTGGATGTCCCAAAATAATAAGTCTTTCTTGGAAAATATTAATGTGCGTTGCTGAATGCTTACCAATTGTATATTGCCACAATAATATAATGGTATAAAACATCGTAAGAGTTTTTTACGCCTACCCTGTCAATCTCTACGGCTACATCAACCATATCATTCTTCGATATAGAGTGGTAAGGGAAAATAGTAAGTCGGATACAGTCACCGGGTTTTAGCCGATATTCATAGTTATAATCGCCTATGGCATAGTTTAATAAATCTTCTTCGCCTTTTGACATATATAGATTCTTATCTTTATATGTTGTTCTACTGCGAAGGGGACCGGTACTGCGTATTCCATCATCCATCTTATTGACCAAAGTTGCATAATCACAATCGAAGTGGTCTACTTTTACACATCCTGTGCTGTAGTAATAAGAGGCAACATTTTTTATATCGCTATCGTAGTACTCTTTCGAAAAGCCGATAATTCCAATACATATCAGAAAAGCGAAGACGAGAATTCTTTTTTTCATTTTTTTCCTCCTCATTAATAAATTCTCCAATAATGGTATGATTAAAAATTATAATGAATACGGTGTGCTTGGTTGAATTGAAATGGATGCTCTATATAGTCCTTTTCAATTTCTATTTTGACATTCTCAGATGTTTCTTCTTCTCCTGAAAATGCATAGTTTGATAGATGCTTAGGATAATTTTTTACCTCATTATCATTTATCAGTTCTGGCATATCTTTTACCAGTTTCCATCCAGATATATTTTTATATATGCCCTCTATTTTTTTGTTTGCTACTCCGACTATGTATTCAGCTTCCTCTGCCTTAGGCAAATCTTTTATGTCCCAGTATTTACGAGTGCAGTCATAGACATTTTTTCTGTCAAAACCTTTTTTCCCATTGTAAGAATTTGTAATACATAGGTACATGATTTTCATATTCTTCCTTCCTGCGAATTTAGATTAAAAAAAAACGAAAACGAGCGAAGCGAAGTTTTCGTTTTTTAAAGGGCCTAGTCAAGCCCTTTACCCCCAGTATACTGGGGGTAAATTTTTTTCACAAAAATTTGAATATGAATCAGCAATAAAAAAAGGACACCCACTTGTATGTTGGATGCCCTTTGATTTTTATTCCCAACCGAATGTTGCAGGCGGTTTGTTCGTGAGGTCGTAGTAGATTGCGTCAACGAATGGGAGGGCGGCTATCTTCTTTACGGTCGCCATCAAATCTTCCTGCGGAAGCTGCGCGAATCTTGCTGTCATAACGTCCTCGGAGCAGAGCGGGCGAAGGACAATGCTGCAGTGGTCCGGCGATGATGCGTAGGGAATGTTTATCGTGAGGTGCTGGAAAATCTTTGAGTACCATCCGTTTTTGTGGAGGTCGTCCAGCATGATTGCGTCCGCTTCCCTTGTCTGGTCGAGCCTGCGTTTGTCGCAATAGCCTTCCTGTATTGAAAATCCTTTTTTGTCCGCATCGGGATTTTTGTAGAGTGTAATCAAAGTCCTGTTTATGTAGGTCGCCGCATTCGTGATTGTGGAAGACGCTTTTTCAAGTTTCTCCCATTTTTCGGGAAGATGATAGAATCCGCCGCCCTCGCTTTTGAATGTGAGTGTTGAAGGAAAACGGTATGTCCTGAAATCACCCTGCACACCGACGGAGCGTACCGGAATCACGGACTTTTTCAAATCGGCGCGGCACTTTTCG
Source organism: uncultured Spirochaetaceae bacterium (assembly GCA_902783155.1). Classification (GTDB taxonomy): domain Bacteria; phylum Spirochaetota; class Spirochaetia; order Treponematales; family Treponemataceae; genus Treponema_D. The sequence goes on along the minus strand of CACZPR010000036.1, from coordinate 3,302 downwards.
CAGAACATGTCAAGCTCGATGGTCTGAATCTCTTTGCTTGCTTTTTCAAATTCATCGGAATCTTTTTCGCTGATTTTTCCGTCGCTGCACAGAACGTTGATTGAAAGTCCCGGTCCCGGAAACGGATGGCGCATTACAAGCTCGTCGCTAAGCCCCAGTTTTTTTCCGATTGCGCGAACTTCATCCTTGTACAAATCTTTCACCGGCTCGACAATCAGACCCTTTGCAATCAGGTCCTGTATTCCCTGAACGCGGTTGTGGTGAGTCTTGATTGTGTTTGAATTTTTCGTTCCGCCCGACTCGATGATGTCCGGGTAAAGCGTTCCCTGTGCGAGCATCCATTTGTCTTCGTCAAGGTGCTGTTTTGCAACGACCTCGTTTCTGACCGTGATGAAATTTTCGCCGATTGCCATGCGTTTTTTCTGCGGGTCGGTAAGTCCTGCCACGGCTTTCAAAAATGATTCGGACGCATCCTCCACGATGAAATTGTTGAAGCCGAATTTATGGTAGGCATCCGCAACGCTCTTTGACTCGTTCTTGCGCATGAATCCGTTGTCGATGTGGAGTCCCAGAACCCTGTCCTGTCCGATTGCCTTGTTGAGAAGCGCGAAAGTGATTGTCGAATCGACGCCGCCGCTCAAAAAGAGGAGGACATTTTTTCCTTCCGTTTCTTTTTTTATGTTTTCAAGAATCACCTGAAGAACCGTATCCTGGTCCCAGTTTTTTTCCATGCCGCAGTATTTTGCAAAGTTCTCAAAAATCTGGTTTCCGCACGGTGTGTCCTTTACTTCACAATGGCACTGGAGGCTGAAGCGTTTTTTTGAAAGATTCTGTGTGGCCGCAAAAGGACAGTCCTTCGTTGAACCGACGACCTCGAATCCTTCTCCCATCTGCATTACACCGTCCTGATGGCTCATCCAGACCTGCTGGGTAGGCTCTATTCCTTCAAAGAGCGGGGACTTTACATTGGGATTCAGATTGAGGGTTGCAAAACCGAACTCCCCGACATCCGCCTTTCCGACTTTTCCGCCGTATCCAAGCTGAACGATGTAGTGTCCGTAGCAGAGTCCCAGAACCGGGATGTCCAGATTCAGAATCTCCTTGTTGAAATCAGGAACCTTTTCGTCATAAACTGATGCCGGACCGCCTGAAAAAACGATTCCCATGCAGTCTTCGAAAGTCGAAAGATCCGTTGAGGGGAGGGCAATCTCTGAATAATAGCCCAACATGCGGAAACGCTTTGCAATCAGGTGCGCGTACTGTGAACCGAAGTCCAGGACTACAATCTTCTTTCTGCTCATTTTTTTGCCTCGCAGCTTGCTTTGATGAAATCCCTGAACAATGGACCGGCTTTGTTCGGACGGCTCTTGAACTCAGGATGGAACTGTCCGCCGAGCATCCACGGATGGTTGGGAACCTCGACAATCTCCACAAGGTCGCGCTCAGGATTCACTCCCGCGATGATAAGCCCTGCATCTTCAAGTTCTTTTCTATATACATTGTTGAATTCGTATCTATGTCTGTGGCGTTCCCAGATGAGCGGCTCGCCATAAGCCTTTTCCGTAAGCGTTCCAGGTTTGACGGTGCACTGGAATTTTCCGAGCCTGAGGGTTCCTCCGAGAATCTTTCCGTTCTGGTCCGGCATCAAATCGATTACAGGGTGGGTTGTCTCTGCATCAATCTCAGTGGAGTGCGCGTCCTTCCATCCAAGCACGTCGCGGGCATATTCGATTACAAGAATCTGCATTCCAAGGCATATTCCGAAATATGGAACCTTGTTTGTCCTTGCGTATCTTGCGGCACGAATCATTCCTTCAATACCGCGTGAACCGAATCCACCGGGGACTATGATTCCGTCAACGTCCTTGAGCCTTTCAGCCGTGGTCTCGTCGCTGTCGAGAGTCTCGGAATCAATCCAGTCGATTATGACTTCGGCTTCGTTTGCGATTCCTCCGTGGGTAAGGCTTTCGACAACGGAAAGATATGCGTCATGAAGCTCTATGTATTTTCCGACAAGCGCAATCTTCACGTGTTTTTTCGGATTTTCAAACACATGGACCATTGCCGCCCATTCGTCAAGCTGTGATTTTACAGGTTCCAGACCAAGAGCCTTGCAGACTGCGTCCCCCATTCCCTCGCGCTCAAGGTTCAGCGGAACTTCGTATATTGATTTTGCGTTCAGGTTCTGGATTACTGATTCCGGGTCAACGTTGCAGAACTGAGCGAGCCTTTCACGAGTAGCCGGGTCGATTGGAACCTCTGTCCTGAGCATGAGTACGTTGGGCTGTATTCCAAGTGCCTGAAGCTCCTTGACCGAGTGCTGCGTCGGTTTGGTCTTAAGTTCCATCTCCTTTCCGATGAACGGAATGAGAGTCAGATGGATGTAGCAGCAGTTTTCCTCGCCGACCTCGTATTTAATCTGCCTGATTGCCTCGATAAATGGCAGGGACTCTATGTCGCCGACCGTACCTCCGATTTCGGTGATTATCACGTCGGCACCGGTTTCCTTGGTCGAAAGAAGCATCCGCCTCTTGATTTCATCAGTTATGTTCGGAATGACCTGAACTGTTCCGCCGTGGAATTTTCCTTCGCGCTCGTCGTTTAGGACAGCAAGATAGACGCGCCCCGATGTGGTGTTGTTGCTCTGTGAAAGAACTGCGTCCGTAAATCTTTCGTAGTGTCCCAAATCCAGGTCAGTCTCGGCTCCGTCATCCGTGACAAAGACTTCGCCATGCTGGAATGGATTCATCGTTCCAGGATCGATGTTCAGATAGGGATCAAATTTCTGGTTCACGACCTTGAGGCCGCGGGATTTGAGGATGAGCCCAAGCGATGCTGCAGCAATGCCTTTACCAAGACCGCTTACGACTCCTCCTGTGATGAATACATACTTAGCCATTCCATGATTATAACTGAAATCGGAGAATTCTTCAATAAGCGGAAAAATACGGAAAATCAGTCCGGCATTTTACCAATCGATTCAATGGTCTCAAGCGGAAGTCCTGTGTATTTTGCGACAAGATTTAGCTCCATTCCGTCCGCAAGCATGGCTTTTGCATTTTCGATTTTTGCTTCGTACTGACCGCGTTCCATGCCTTGAGCCACTCCAGCTTCGTAGCCCTCTTTTGTGGCCTCTTTTCTAATGTCACTTTCCCAGATTCCCATACCCATGTACTCCGTCGCAAGCAAAGCTTGCACCTGATTTTTCTTTAGCCTAATTCAGATTCAATTGTCTCAACCGAAAGACCGGTATATTTTGCAACAAGATTCACATCCATATTATCCGCAAGCATAGCTTTTGC
>CACZPR010000035.1 GCA_902783155.1 uncultured Spirochaetaceae bacterium | reverse complement strand
TTTTTTTAGGGGATGGTCGTTGTTCATGCAGACCAATATTTCTTATGGAAATGTGTTGTTTGTTAATGCAAATCGGTCCCCCTCCAAACGAAAGTTTTCAGGGACTCAGCATCATTTTAAACAGGTGTGCGGAACGGCATCTTTTGTGGATATGTCGAGTCTGACAACCTTGGCTCAACAGGCGGAAGCGGGGGGCCGGAACGAAAAAAATCTGCACAAACGTAGTGCGGAAGCCTTTTTTCGGGACGGACACACGCTGGGAGCCTGTTCTTAACTAATTTTGTTGGACTCGACATTTTTAACTCACAAGAATCCGTTCCGCATGGATACTTTGTTTTTCATGCTGAGTCCCTAACTAAACTGATTGACAGTGTTCTATTTTAAAGCTATTTTTTTTAAATCTGGAGAGATGATAGAAAACATTTAGCCTTTTTAGTCTGGAGGTCTATTGTGAAAATTAGAAAATCCTCAAAAATCATATTCCCGATTCTGGCCGCTTCTGTATTTGCGGTATCATGCTCAAAGAAAGCCGGAAATGTTGTGGAGAACGATCCAACGGTTGACAGCTCAAAAATTGTGACAGGGAAAATCGAAGTCGAGACTCCATCTGAAAGCTACTCAAATCTGACACCAACGACAACACAGACGGATGAGTTCGACACTTTCATAAACGACATCGGCACAAAAATTGGGGACGCAACGACGGGCACTCTCGACCTGCTGAACGGAGCAATCGATTCAATCAAGGATTCAAGCACAATCAGCACAATCACCGATGCACTCACATCGACCGTGGACATGATTACAAATCCAGACACCTACACAGGCGCAATAGATTCAATCAAGAACAGCGTGGGCGAATCAGCAAAGGAGACAGTCTCCTCAATCACGGAATCCGTAACAGAGAGCGTAAAAAACAGCGACGTTGTGACAGGCATTACCGACACACTCTCATCTGCCGCCGAAAATCTTGGTGGAAGCCTTGGAATTGACTCGGAGACACAGGACGCCTTGAACACTCTGGGCGGTCTCTTGAACTTCGGAAAAAAGAACTAAGGAACATACATGCTCAAATCTCTTAAAAGCAGAATCATCATCATTTTTGGTGTGTACATAGTTTTCGCACTCGCATCGGTGACAATACTTTCGGTCCAGAAAATCAACAGGACTGCGGAGACTTTTGCGACCGGACAGGGTGCCCCTATTGTTTCTAGCGTTGCCAAGCATATCGACGGAGACAAATACGAGGCTCTCTCAAAATCGCTGGATGAAGACGACCCTTACTACGAGGAGCTTCGCCTGTGGATGCTGGACCTGAGGACAAAAGTTGACTGCCAGTATCTCTACACCATGTCAAAGATTGGAAACAAGTATCTGTATATCGTGGACGGAAGCTGCGACCCAAGTGATGAGGACAATTTTTCTGCTCTTGGTGACGAAGAAGACATCAGCTCATGGGGCGACGGACCAGTCATTGCCATGACGGAAGGAATACAGACCCATTCAGGCATTGAACAGCAGGAAGACTGGGGTTGGACAATCAGCACATACCAGGGAATCAAAAATTCTGCGGGACGTGTGGTTGGCATGGTCGGATGCGATTTTAACGTGGGCGACTTCGTTGAAAACATGAAGGGCGAAATCATAAAAATCTCAATCATCGCGTTCGGCATACTCTGCATAGGTGCTGTCATAATCCTTCTGCTGATTCGCATAATCTTTGGTTCGCTCGAAAAAACTTCCAGGGCCATGGCGGAGATTTCCAAGGGCGAGGCAGATTTGACCGCAAGAATCCCAGAGACCGGTGGAAAAGAGCTTGAAAATCTTTCGCGGAACTGCAACAGCGTAATCGAACGTCTCAACACTCTTGTCGCAAATCTGCAAAACGAAACCGATGTCCTCACAAAGACAAGTTCCCGCACAAAGGAAAAAATGAACGACCACATCCGCCAGATTGACGATGCTGTTATAAAGGTTGATTCAATCGGAAGTGGAATCAGCGAACAGTCAGCGGACATAGAGCAGATTTCAGAAAGCGTGCGCATTGTCGAAAAAGAGATTCAGCATCTGCGCGACAGGATTTCCGAACAGAACGGAGCCATAGCAAAATCTTCGACCGCAGTAAATGAAATATCCGACACAATCAAGTCGGTGAACATGAATGTCCAGTACATCACACGCGAATTTGACGAGCTTGTTAACGAATCGGAGCTTGGTGTAAAAAACCAGGCGACAGTTGATTCCCAGGTTCTGACAATCGCCGACGAATCAAAGAGCCTTACACTTGCGAACCAGGCCATTGCGGACATTGCGCGACAGACGAACCTTCTTGCAATGAACGCGGCAATCGAAGCGGCACATGCGGGGGAAGCGGGAAAAGGTTTCGGCGTTGTTGCGGATGAAATCAGAATACTTGCGGAAACTTCCTCAAAGCAGTCAAGGGAAATCAAAAAAGTTCTTGCGACAGTCACAGCGTCAATCAGCCAGATTGTCGATTCATCACAGACCTCGACAAAATCATTCCAGAGCGTCGGTTCCCGTATTGCCTCAATGGACAACCAGATGAAGGAAGTCCAGAACGGAATGAACAAAGAGGACCAGGCGGTGCAGAACATTTTGACCATGGTAAAGACTCTGAACAACGCAGCCGGGGCAATTACCGACGCATCCAACCAGATGGAAAACGAGAGTCAGACTCTTTTCAACAAAATTGATTTGCTCCAGAAAGTCTCAAAGGAAACCATGGAACGCTCCGAGCAGATTTCATTTGCAATCAGCGAAATGAAGGACGCTTCAAAGGCAACACTTGAGGCCACGGAAAAAAATCAGGAAGCAGCGGACAAGGTTATCTCGATGATTACAGGATTCAAGGTGTGATTTTTTCAAGGCAAATCTATGGCCGTCCAATCCGGGCGGTCTTTTTTTGTCCAGCCAAATCCATGCCATTGAGTAAATCTTTGCTTTGGAATAAAATACTGGCATTATGGAAAACTCAAAGAGAACAGTAACTTGCGGTGAGCTTACGAAAGCTGATGTCGGCAAGAAAGTCGTATTAAATGGTTGGGTCAGCCGCACACGTGACTTGGGCGGTCTTGTTTTTATACGCCTGCGCGACCGTTATGGAATCACACAGGTTATGGTCGGTGACAAGGCTTCGGATGAAGTAAAAAAGATTGCCGCCGGTTTGAAATCAGAATACTGCATTGCGGTTGAGGGAACTGTTGCAGCCCGTGCAGAAAAAGATGTGAACAAGGACATGGCGACAGGTGAAATCGAAGTTGAGGCTTCCGACATAGAGATTTTCACAACGTCACAGGAACTTCCGTTCAGCATTGAAGAAGTCCGCCAGAAAGACGGCTCCATAGTTCTCCCGAATGAAGACCTGCGCCTCAAATACCGCTACCTTGATTTGCGCCGCGACCCTATGCAGAAAAACATAATCCTCCGCTCACAGGTAACGTTTGCAACACGCGAGTATCTTACGTCAAAAGGATTTTTGGAGATTGAGACTCCGACATTCATAAAATCAACGCCGGAAGGGGCAAGGGACTATCTGGTTCCGTCACGCGTCCATCCGGGAAAATTCTATTCACTACCGCAGTCACCGCAGCTTTACAAACAGCTTCTGATGGTTTCCGGATTCGACAAGTATTTCCAGATTGCACGCTGCTACCGCGATGAAGATGCACGTGGAGACCGCCAGCCTGAGTTCACGCAGATTGATATGGAACTTTCGTTCACAAACCGCGAGGAAGTCCTTACGACAACCGAGGGCATGATGCAGTACATTTTCAAGAAGACCATGAACTACGAGCTTCCGGCAAAGTTCGACCGTCTGAGCTGGGACGATGCATTCAATTACTACGGTTCCGACAAGCCAGATTTGCGCTTCGACCTGAAAATGCAGGACGCATCTTTTATGGCGGAGCTTTCCGATTTCAACGCATTCAAAGCTGGGGCTGCAAATTCAGACCAAAGCATAGAGCGTCACAAAAGGTCTGGACTCAAAGCTCTTGTCGTTAAAAATGTCGCAGACAAATATTCAAGAAAATCAATCGAGGCACTTGAGAGCATCGCAAAAATCAACCACGCGAAAGGCCTTGCATGGATGAAAGTGGTTTCGACAGGCTCAACCACCGGAGACCTTGCTTTTGAGGGTGGAATCTCAAAATTCTTTGCGGGAAAAGAAAATGAAATCTGCCCAAAGCTCGGTGCGGAAAAAAATGACCTTCTTCTTTTTGTGAGCGATGAAAAATGGCAGACTGCATGCGTGGCGATGGGCGCGGTCAGAAAGCAGCTCGGAAAAGATTTGAACCTCTACAACCCGAACGACGAATTCCATTTTGTGTGGATTATCGATTTCCCGTATTTTGCATTCAACGAAGAAACACAGAGCTGGGAAACTGAGCACCACATGTTCACGCTTCCGCAGAAAAAATATTGGGACACGCTTGAGTCCGACCCGGGAGCCGTAAAGGGCGACCTTTATGATTTGGTCCTGAACGGATATGAGCTTGCATCCGGCTCAATGAGAATCAACGACCCAACATTGCAGCAGAGGATTTTCAAGATTGTCGGTTACTCAAACGAGCGCGCTGAAAAAGCATTCGGATTTTTGGTCCAGGCATTCAAATTCGGAGCACCGCCGCATGGAGGAATTGCACCGGGACTTGACCGTCTGGTCATGCTGATGAGACACGAGGAGTCAATCCACGAGGTCATCGCGTTCCCGAAAAACAATCTTGCACTTTCCCCGATGGACGAGTGCCCGAGCGTAGTTGATGAGCAGCAGCTGAAAGACCTGCACATCCAGTGCTACGATGTAGAAAAAGAGTAGAAGAGAACATAGAATATAGGGGTCTCTAAAGCAGGAATATTTAGAGTCCCCTTAAATGTAGATTCTCGATTGATGAAAGGGAATGATAGAGGTGACGCTGTTTCGTAAAAAGTGAAAGAGATGCTAAGAAAACCTCTGAAAATAATAAGTGGTTCCCAAGATTTCGTTTGTACGGGAGGAAATAATGAAACTGAAAGTCATATTTTTAATTATGGTGCTCGTAGCAACACACGCACTGCATCTCAACGCTCAGGAACTCGGGGATAAAGTTTACAAGGAAGTTACGATAAACGAAAACCATTTTTTTAAGTGGTTGGTCTATGATTCGATTACGGAATACGATCAGGATGGGAAGGAAATTTACGGCAAAACTTCAGACGGATTTGAATGGTGTTTGGAATATGACTCCAAGGGAAACGAAATTCACCACAAGTTTTCCTTGGATGAAGAATACTTGCAGGCGTATGATTCCAGTATTATAGAAGCGATACTTGATTCATTTTGCGAAGAATGTTGGCAAGAGTATGATTCCATGGAAAATCAGATTCACTACAAGCATTCAAACGGCGATGAATGGTGGAGAGAGTATGACTCAAATGGAAACATAATCCACGAAAAGTATTCTGATGGCCGCGAATGTTGGTACGATTATGACTCCAATGGAAACGAAATTCATGAAAAGCATTCTGACGGTATTGAATATTGGTACGATTATGATTCTATGGGAAACATAATCCACGAAAAGCATTCTGACGGTATTGAATATTGGTACGATTATGACTCCAATGGAAACAAAATTCACATAAAGCCTTCTGACGAAATTTACAATAAGAGTATATTCGGCTATGAATCTTGGCTCGAATATGACTCCATGGGAAATCTAATTCACAGCAAGTCTTCTGGTGGCAGTGAATCTTGGTACGATTATGACTCCAATGGAAACAAAATTCATGAAAAGTCTTCTGGTGGCAGTGAATCTTGGTACGAATATGACTCCATGGGAAATATGATTCACAAGCGTTCCCATTACGGCGAACCTTTCAACGACCAAGAATCGTGGTGGAAATACGACTTTAAAGGAAACGAAATTTACCGTAAGGATTTATTCGGCCATGAATATTGGACTCAGTACGAGTATGATTCTAGTGGAAACATAATTCATGAAAAGCATTCTGACGGTATTGAATATTGGCATGATTCTAATAGTAACCTTATTTACAAAAAAAATTCCGATGGCGATGAAGAGTGGTATGAATATACTTTCCACCCCAATGGAAAAGTAAAGACAGAAAAACATTTTTCAGCTTTTTAAGGAAAATAAGGGCAAATGTCGAATCCAACGGCTCGATGTTTGCCCTTTAGAAGCAGAATGAAATTTTCCGCAAGGAGTATTTGAGCATGGGCGTTTGGGAAACTGATATAAGGGATGACGCACTACAACAGGGTGCCCGGGAAAAGGCAATTGAAACTGCACGGAATTTTTTGAAAAAGTCAAACCTCTCCCCAGAAGTAATTGCGGACTGCTGTTCCCTTCCCCTCGAAGAAGTCGAACGGCTTGCCATGGAGCTTGAGAAAGACCCTATTCCGGTTCAGTTGTGATGGTAGATTGATGAGCAGCAACTGAAAGACCTGCACCATCAACGGCATTCAGTATGTCAGCTGGCACGACTGGGACAGTTTGATTTAAAGACATTCGTGATTTCTTGACAGACATACTTCTATAGAAGTATATTTTATATATGCCAAAGATAGTCTTATATCATGGATCGGACAAAATTATCTCAAAGCCGCTTTTTGGACATGGCAAAGTCTACAATGATTATGGTCAGGGCTTTTACTGCACTCGAAACAACGAGCTTGCAAAAGAATGGGCGTGTACGACTTTGGATGACGGTTTTTGCAATTCTTATGAGATTGAAACTAATGGGCTTACTCTCTTGGATTTACAGTCCGAACAATTTTGCACGCTTCACTGGCTTGCACTTCTTATTTCCAACCGCAGATTTGACATGGACACTCCTCTCATGCGGCAGGGCACTTTTTATCTTAAAACAAATTTTCTTCCTGATATTTCTGATTTTGATTTAATCAAGGGTTACAGGGCTGATGATTCATATTTTTCTTTTGCCCAGGCTTTTCTTTCCAACCAGATTTCTTATGCGCAGCTTCAAAAAGCCATGAAGTTAGGAAAACTTGGCGAACAGATTGTTTTAAAAAGTCAAAAGGCCTTTGAGCAGATTGAATTCAAAAATTACGAAATTGCAGAGGGGAAAAAATATTATAGCCTGCGTCTTGCCCGGATGGAAAAAGCAAAAGCTGAATATAAAAAATCTCTGGAAGATTCTGATATTTCGGGACTCTTTATTCGTGACATGATTTTAGGAGGCATTAAAAATGACGACCCGCGCTTACGATAAATT
>CACZPR010000034.1 GCA_902783155.1 uncultured Spirochaetaceae bacterium | reverse complement strand
GTAGTAGCCGCTCCCCATGATTTTCTTATATTCCTGATTTGCGCGGACAATCCTGATGTCACCGTAACCGTTGTCGGTTTCCTCAACTGAGATAATCGCTGCCGCCATTTCAATAGAATCTACTATTTTCTGAAAATCCATATATATAGTATAACCTTGCTTTTCATATTGTGCAAATGATTTTTTTTGCCCGCAAAGAAATAATGTTGGTCCAGCCATGAGGATTTAGCGCCCCCGTCCTGCAGAATCGTCATGCTGAACTTGTTTCAGCATCCCATGAGTAAATGGATCCCGAATCAAGTTCGGGATGACAGGTTTACTTCAACGTGAACACCAGTTTCACCTTAAGGTGAACACTGATTCATATCCGTCAAGATTTCCGTCGATGTCGATTCCGTAGAGCGTGATTGTCTTCAAATCTGCGGAGTAGGTTGCGTTGGTGTAGAGGACGTTTCTTGTGCTGGTGTTGTTGAAATAAATCTTTCTTGCCGCCGTGTCAACGTTGAAACCGTACTCGCTTGAAAATGACAGGAATGAATCCGTCATCGTTGATTTTGAGACGAATTTGATTGTCTGGTTCGGCTTCCACTCGTTCTTAGGCGCAGGTTTTCCGTTCAGATTGTATGAGGTCAGCACGTATGATGAGCCGACTTTGAAAGGACAGTTCTCGGCTTTCTTTTGGAGCGACTTTATGTCGGAAAGGAGTTTCTTTGCGTCTCCGTTGTCCGCCTGATATTTCAATGCCTCGTTGACCAGCTTTTCCGCATCGTCAAGATACCCCTTGTCCATTGCCAGATTTTTTGCCTGCAATGTCTTTGCGTCCGCCATCAGCTTTTTTGCATCTGCGTTCTGAGGATAGGATGCCAGAAGTTTTTCGGCCCGCTTGATTGCAAGATCCGGCGAATTGCTCTTTATGTAGGCCTTTATGTCTTCAAGCTGCATTTCGATGGAAACCTGTTCGGATTTTATCTTTGATTTCTGGGATGAAATCTTTGTGCTGAGAGACCTTGCATCTGAATTTCCCGGACGCTTGTCAAGCACTTCCTTTACCAGTGCGCTTGCCTTGTCCAAATCATCTTCCGTTCCGGATGCCAGAAGTTTTTCAGCCGTCTTGATTTTTGCGGCGAAGATTTTTTCATCTATGTCGTAATCCAAATCGGAAAGTTCCGCGTTCCATGGCTCGGCTTTCCGTGCTTCGGCCACAAGAGAGGATGCAGTTTCCAAATCAGAAAGATTGTCGGATTTATAAAGCTGTTTTGCGCGCTCGATTTTTGATTCAGTGCTTTCAGCCTTTGCAGATGATTTTGCTGTGCTTGATTTTGCTGATGAATCCTCGGACTTCTGCTTTTCCGCAAGCTTTTCTTCCGTACCCGATTTTATCTGATTGTAATAATAATCCGAAAGCTCCTCGTCGTCCCAGTCGAATATGGATGACGTGGAAAGACAGCCTGTAAATGAAAGGGCAAGAGCCGCCCCAAAAATAAAAGCCAATGTTTTTTTCATAACTTCTCCCTTGGAAATAACGTTCGATATTCTAATGATACATTCACCATGGCCATCCGTCAAGTTTTATGATATGATGGAGGTATAATCTGGTTACGGAGGTCTTTATGCTGGCAGCACCAAAACAGGAAGTCATGCGCTATCTTGACCAAATGGACGAAAACAGTGTCCTTCGCGTTCTTCTGTATGCAAAATCTTTGTCCACCAACAAGCAGCAGCCCCAAAAATCTCCTTATGGAAAGTTCAGGACTGCAGAGGAGTATGCTCAGGCACAGAAATTGTGGAATGAGTTTGAGGAGATGCGCAAGAATTTGACGGAATCAAGCGAACCATTACCGGAGGATTACGATTACAAAAAAGCCGCCCGTGAAGCCGGATGGAGCCACAGGCATTCTGATTTTTGATGTGCAATGATTTCATTCAGTCCTTGCCAGCCTGAATCCCACACGGTCGAGAAATGTTGATGCCGGAAGTGATTCCCGGGATTCAATTTTGCAGTCGTCAGCGTCTGAGTCGTAGGAGCCGCCGAGTACGTAATGGTTTCCGCCGCCTGAAGTTTCGTCCGTCCATTCCGCCATGTTTCCGGAAAGGTCGTAGAGTCCGAGCGTGTTTTTCTGCTTTGACGCGCATGGGGCAGAGGAGTATTGGTTGTAGACCGCGTAGGTTGAAAGAAAGTCCGTCGATTTTGCTCCCGAATACGGAAAGTCGTATGCACTGAGTTCCGGGTCTTCCGGGAATGTGGTGCAGGGTGGAACCCCCATTGATTTTGCATACCAGGCACACAGACCGCCCCTGGCCGCAAATTCGTATTCTTTGATTGAAGGAAGCCGCCATCCGTTTTTTTCGCTGTGGATTACCGCCGCTTCGACAGTTGCTCCGTCACGGGAGTTTCTAAGCACGTTTCCGTTTGAACCAAGGTACACGGGTTCCAGACCGTCCATTTCGCTCAGGGCATTGCACCAGACACGGACATCGCGCAGAGAGACCGATGCTACAGGCTGACCGGTTCCCATGTCGTCCGCACCCCATGTTCCGTCTGAACCTTCAGTTCCTGTGCTTGCAAAGTCGTAGCCGTTTTCCGTTGCCCAGTCCAGAACTTCCTTCCATAAGGTGAACGTGGTTTCAGTTCGCGCAATTTCGTAGTCGGAAAGACCTGTGCTGAGCCTTGCCTCCATTTCGATTGCATGCAACGCCATGTCCTGCTCGCTGAACATCGGGACCCTCACCGCAAATGGATTTATGGTTCCGCGCTTTTTGAACACATGCACAGGAAAAGTGTTGTCGTTTGCCTTGTCGGAAAATCCGTTGATTGTGACAGGCACTATTGTCGTTCCTTCCGAAAGCGAAAGTTCAGCCACGGTTGGTACAAGGACATCCGTTGTAAGCTGATATGAGCCGTCCGAAAGAAAAGCGTGCGCCCTGATTCCGTCAAGAGTGACTTCCGTGCATGCCGATTTTGAAAGCCCGGTCAAAAGACTGAGCGAACCGTCGTCGTCCATTTCGTAGCCTGTGTGCGTCGGTTCCGAAACAAGATGTACTGCCGTTACAGGAAGTGTCTTTCCCTTCAGGACTTCGGTGAACGACACTTCTGCACAGGAGACGAGGAGCGAGAAAAGAAGAATTGAGGCAAAAACCGTGCGTTTTATTTTCATGCTGCTTTGTGTGAATGTTTTTTTCATGTTTCGCTCTCCTTAGAGGAAGTCATCCGCGTGGCGGAAATCGCTGACAATGTTCGGAAGTCCCGCGCTTATGTCGCCTTCTTTGCTAAATTTTCCCCAAATGTCGAATATCGTTCCCGCGCAGCTTGTGTTCCAGATGTTTACGCCGCTACCGCTTGGCCCATGTGCAAAAGCATCTTTTCCGCCTGGGTCGCAGGAGTTGTTTACAAAAAGGCAGTCCTGCAGCGTGCACCATCGCGGTTCGCCCACAATATAGGCAATTCCGCCACCGGAGTATTTGCTGTAGTTTTCGCAGAACACACAGTTTTTTACAAGAGCATTTCCAGTTCTTATATCAACTCCACCGCCATCAATTTGGCTGCTGTTTGCGAGGAACTTGCAGTTTTCTATGGTTGTGGTTCTTGAGCTGTCACCGCCATCAACGTTTATTGCTGTATCACCATGCCTGTAGAATGTCATGTTGCGTACAGTCGCTCCGCATCTGACGGTGATTCCCGTAAGACTTGAGCCTTCCGCCGGATTGAACCAGCATCCGTCGAAAGTTCCTGTTGAATAGTAGATTCGGTCGGAAGTGAATTTTCCGTTGAACTCGCAGCCCTGCATTGTTCCGCAGAAGCCACTCCATACCCCTGCATCTTCTCCTGTGAGGTTGCATGACTTGAACACAGACGACGGAGAGTCGTCGTGGACCTTTCCGTAAATGACGCAGCCTGTTGCGGTTGTTCCGTCACCAAATATTGACCGGTTTATCGTGCAGCTTGTGAACGTTGCCCATCCGCTTCCCGTCGTGTCTATATAGCCACCATCGGAGCAGAGGTTGCAGCCTGTCATCTGGACGGTTCCTTCTGAGTCTAGATATCTCCGTATGGTCATGTTGCTTCCGGTGAGCTTTCCGCTTCCGTACATGTCAACGCTATCACTTATCTGCGTTCCCGGATTGAAGGTTGCGTTTGCGTAGCCAAACACAGCTCCTCCAACAGAGATTGAGTCTGAAAGCGTAAGGTTTCCTTTTGCCGTAACATTTCTACTGACGCTTCCTCCTGAGAGGGACACATCTTCATAACCAGAAACGTACCCTGTGATTGTCGTTCCGCCGCTTGTAATTATTGATGACGTGCCTGTTACATTTCCACCGACGCTTCCTTTTGTGAATGTGATTTTTTCTCCATCCACTTTTCCCCCCACGCTGGAGTTGTCCGCAGTGATAGAGCCACCGGTTATGTCTTTTGCGACCATGCAGTTTTCGGCAGACAGGGTAGAGCCGCTTCCCATTTTGATTCCCCCGCGTATGTCGCAGCCTGTAAGCTCAAATGTTGAGTTTTCCATGGACTCAAGGTTTTCGTAAACGACGCATCCGTCCGCAGTGAGTTTCGCTCCCGCCCCGGTCTTTACAAACTGATACTCGCAGTCCCAGTCCTTTAGGCTGTAAGTGCCGCCACCAAGGTCAAGACCAAAACGCATTTTTCCACCGGCATTTTCCACCGAGAATCCGCTGAAATCAAAAAGACCTTTCGTAGCCAGATTGCAGATGCCCCAGTACTTAAACTTGTTGTTTGTAAACGTGACGGCTTCCGGTGCCTTTATGTCCGCGCACTTTTCTCCTTCCGTATTAAAGAAAGTGCACCCGGTTACAGAAGCAGATTTCGTGCAGTCCATAGTTATTGATTCAATGTTGCTGTCCATGACCGATGCATTGTCAGAGTAAATCTCGACAGATACACCTTTGTCCTCTGCAATGTCAAGCTTTGGCCATCCGGTTTCGGGGTCACGCTCAATTTTATACTCGTCGCGCAGGTCGGACGCCCAGTCCCAATATTTATGTTTCAGTGATTTTAGATTTTTTATGAATACTGATTGTGCACTAGAAATCCTCATGCTCCGATCAATCGATGGGTCTACTATTGTAAATGTAGAATTTTTTCCAAAAAATCTAAATCCATCTAAAAAAACGCATCCTGTGAATGTTGCGGAGGACATACATTTTATGTAGTCATCCATGTAAAAGATGGAATTCTCCGCTTTTATTTCATTGACTACGCTATCACTATAGCTATAGCCAAACCTTACTTCCGAGTCCTTTATTGTAAAACGTATTGGATGTTTTTCATTGGTGTCGATGGGGAGATACCCTTTCTCCCCTTTGCATCTGGTGAAAAAGATATCGCCATCGTACCTGTACAACTCCAAGCCGTCCGTAAAATTGCAGTCCTCAAAGTACAGGGGCATGTCACCTTCCGGTTCGTATACTCTATCAATATTGCATTTTTCAAAATGTGCCTCACCGCTGTTATGTAAAGTTAAGGAGCCTAATTCAATGTTGCAGTTTTTTATATTTATGTTGCCTCTGACATTGGTTGCATAGCCGTACCTTCCAATTGTAAAACTGCTGTTTTCCGCATTTATGTTGTTGATACCACCTACAATAGGAGTAGCCCAGCCTCTGTCTCCATTGCAGTTCATTATGCTTATCTCATCTATTTTCGACCTGTTATCTCCAATGAAATAATGGCCTGCGGAAATCTTATCAAGTATTATGGCCTTTAAATTTGCAGGATTGGTTCTCGTTCCTACGTATATATATAGATTACATTCACTTCCGGTCTGCTTTCTTTCAGCCGGTGAATTCTCGGTTCCGTCGAAGCCGCCACGTAATGTCAGCGTGCTATTTTCCAGATGGCATTTGTCAAGGTATATATTAAGCTCGTCTTTTCTGAAGTAACCATATTCGTCCTTGGTTCCGTACTCGCCGTCGGCAATCCATACCTCAACGGATGAACCGTCAGGAATTGACTGTATGGCATCCGCCGCAGCTTCCGGTGTCGTAAACGCAGCCTCCCAGCTTGAGCCGTCGTTTCTTCCTGTTGCGTTGCAGTTCATGTAAATAACGGAGCCTGTCTCGGTTGCCCTTATGGTGTAGTCCTTCCTTGTGATTCCATCTGCGCTTGTAACGGTGTAAACAATGTCCTCGCTGAAATTGTGGGCGCTTATTCCGCTTGTCTGTGGCTCGCCGTTTACCGTTACAGTACCATGCGCCTCGAACGTCGGGATGAGAGGTGTGTTCCAGCTGTCGGTTCCGTAGGGGAGGAATGCGCTTCCCCTAAGCTCGCCCTGTGTTATGGTGACCTGTACATCGGATGAGAGCGTCGGGTTGTCGGCTGCACGGAAAACCATGGAATCAAGGCTGCACTCGCATACACCTTCGTACACCCATGCGACCTGTACTTTATATGTCTTTGTTACCGTGCTGTCATCCGCTGCAATGACCTTGTAGTTTTTGGAATAACGGAAGTCTCCACTGCTGGAGCCTGTTGACTGCGGGATGCCGTCAGCAAAAACATTTCCCGTAGCGGAAAAATCTGCCACGAGCGATGAAGGAATTTCCCTTGTCCTGTACGGCACGTTCACCATGATTGTTCCCGCACTGTCGTTTATGATTCCAACTGCGTCACGGCTTAAATCCGGGTTCATGCTCATCGGAAAACTGAAGGACCTCATGGCTGCAACCGCTGGCTGTACTTCCACAAATTTGATTGTCACGCTGTACACCCTTCTGTACATGCCGTTCCGGGAAACACAGGTGAGCGTTGTTTTTCTTATTTCGGGATGCTCCGGGTCATATCCGTAGCCATAAAAACCACATCCCGACGTGATTTCTGAATCACTTGCATTGTAGACAGTTCCGGGACTTACAAATGTTGATGTCAGTGTTTTGACGGCAGCCTCATCCCCCGCGTTATACACAACGGAGATTGTAATTGTTCCAACGTCGCCGTCGTCAACAATGGTCGCAAGGGCTGTCGCTTTTATGGCAGGGTTTTTGCTCTTCGGGAACCTGAAATCCGTGATGCTCCTGATTGTGTCGGGGTCCTCGGTGGAACTCATGTCAATCGTGTATTCGACCGAACGTGTTCCCCTCCAGACTTTTATAGTGCATGATGAAACTGCGCCTGGGAATGTAATAGCCGTCTCTCCGCTCACAAGCTCCACATCCGCACCGCCTCCGATGCAGAATGTCGCCCTGTCCGCATCCATCACGAAGCTTGGGACAAGGTGGAACGCATCTTCTTTTCCTGCGCTGTCGGAAAGATATTCTGCAGGATAGACCGCTTCAACGCTCTGTGTATGTGACGCACCGAATTCAACGGAAGAATCCCGCACAAGTTTTTCGTTCAGGAATTTCGTGAACACAAGAGAGAGAAGCCTTGGAGTGTCGTCAATGCATGTGCATGTCACATTGTAAATCCTCACGGAGCCGACCGCGGACTTGATGATGAACGGCACGGAGCTTGAGAAGTCAATCGGAATGTCAAGATTCTCCTCCAGCGTGATGTTGTTTTTCTTTATCCACGTCTCAAAAAATTTTTCAGGATTTTTTGCCGCGCTGTATTCGCCGTAAAATGAAACAAGATCGGAAAAACCGACGTACTTCAAAATATAGTCCTGGGTCAGCGGAAGAATGGTCGCACCGTCTGACACGCTCACGGAAGGAACGATGTTACGCAGGTCTGAATCAGGCGGCATGTGGAACTCAACGGCAGAATCTGAAATCACGCTGTCACCGTCCTGACCTTCCACGTTGAACGAAAGGATTTCATTTCCAGTCCTGTACTCGCCAGAACCGTCGTCAACGAATTCCACATGCTCAACATTCACCTGGTAGATTTTTGTGTTCCCTGTTCCGGCAATCACCGCAATCGGAACGGATGCGCGGAAGTCGAGTGACCTGTCCAGCGGAGGCACATTGAAGTCCGGGTTTTTCTGCACAAAGTCCAAAGCCCATGACGCAAGGTTTCCGTTCTGTCTGGAGTTCTGCATGTCGATTGCAATCGAAAGTAGGTTTGCCGATGGTGCCGCCTTATGGATGTATTCTATCGTTATCGGAAACACGCTGCTTTTTTCAGGTTTTTCAATCAATGGAAGAAGGCTTGAGATGTCCGCGTCAGGTCTCACTTTAATGTTGATGTTTGTCCCGTCAATTTCGGAAGATTCCGTAACGTCGTTTCCGTTTCTGTCCATGAGCCTGAAAGATTTAATCTCGTTGTCCGACGGGGGAATCAGGTCGTGGAAAAAATTGTTGCAGGATGAAAAAATCAAAGCGGCAAGGATGGAAAACAGAAATGCCTTTGCGCGGATTCTCATGGCGGCCTCCTTTTTTTAATGCGAGCGGCTGATTACGGAATAGATTTTAACAGGGTAGAGCGTAATGGAAATGCTTGCGCCCGGAAGCGGAACTGGGCCGTCCCTTTCAAGAATGCACTCCACGGTTCCGTTCAGGTGGATTTCAAGCGAACGTTCAAAAAGCGAAACGCCGGCTCCAACCTTAGCCCCGACTATGAGACCGTTTCCCATCGTTGTTACAAGATTTCCCTCGGCAAGGTCAATTGCAGTCTCGTAGTGATCGACCTTCGCAAAATATCCTCCTGCTCCGATCTGGATGAATAGGTCCAGAAAAGTAACCGGTGAAAAAGTGTAGCCCGCATATCCGACCACCGGAACTATGTCGAAAGTCCTCACAAGCGGATTCGTACCGGACACGAAGCTGTAACCGCTCTCAACAAAAATAGGGAAGCTGTGTTTTTCGTTCAGGATGATGTTGTAGCCAAGACCAGCCCTCCAGCCCGGCTTCGGTTGGACGTACTGCGAAAGCTCACCGACCGCAAACATCTGGTGTACGCTCCCGGAAATGAAAATGCCTTCAAGCTCCTTGGAAACATTGTCCTGTGCATGTAGATTTGGAGTGAAGATAAGGAAGAAAAACGCTGCAAAAAGAGCGCGTCGAAAAATCAGATACCTATTCTTTTGTATACGGGGGGGGGTGACTTTATTCATAAAATTCAACTTTTTCTCCTCATTGAAAAAGTTTACAGGTGTATTTCAGTTTTTGTCAAGAGGGGGAAAGAAAATCATATAGCATTGCTGGTGAAAAAATCTGTGGAGATTCTAATGCGGATTCGAGAAAATCTTTGTCCCCGGAAAGAATTATGTCGGCATGGTTAAATATGGCATCACTTAGAACTGGAATGTCTTTTTTGTCCCTGAGATTTCCATGAAGTTCTGTAGAGCTTTGACAAAAACTGATTGGCAAAGTGTGGTACAGGGAATAAACTTTTTCTGCTTTGTCAGGCCATTTCTGAAAGAGTTTTGCTTTGAATTCTGAGTCTACATAATCAGACACGAGAATAGTATGCTGGCTTTCAAAAAGAAGTTCAAAAAGTTTTCCGGCTTTTCCTCCGAAGACAAAAGCGGAGATTAAAACATTAGTGTCTATCAGTATTCGCATTTTGCAAGCCTTTCACGACGGAAATTTGCCATATCAGCAAGCATATCATTTTCGTTCTCCCAGGTTCTGTCACTTAAAAACATAGCCTGTATTTGATGCAGCGTGTTTTTTGCATTGTTATTCTGTTCCTGCGTCAGATATTCAATATACTTTATGGCCGCAATACGATATTCCGTATTGAGCTTGGAAATCATTTTATCTAAATCTATGGCTTGTGGGTACATACCATCCTCCTCCAATTGTATATTATACCACATTTTGCGCCCTGCGTGTCAGTTTTCTGAGGAAAAAATATTGTTGATTGTCCATATATGTTCTATAATCTGGGCATGGATAGAAAACAATTGGCCGGGATGATTGACCAGACGCTTTTGTCTCCGCTGGCCACGGATGAACAGGTTGAAAGATTCTGCCTTGAGGCTTTGGAATACGGTTTTGCTTCGGTGTGCATAAATCCGGTGCATGTGAAAAAAGCGGCTTCGGTGCTGAAGGGGAGCGGAACAAAGGTCTGCACTGTGGTTGATTTTCCTCTCGGTGCAGGCGGTGAAAAATCGAAAATCTCACAGGCGGACATTTGCCTTGACGACGGGGCGGAGGAGCTTGATTTTGTAATCGACCTTTCCCTTGTGAAAACCCAACGTTGGGATTTACTTGGCTCACAGCTAAAAAACATCCAGTCTTCCGTTGCAGAAAAAAATCCGGATGCTGTGACGAAGCTGATTCTTGAAACATGCGTGCTTTCGGATGAAGAAATCGTGTCGTCATGCAGGAGCGCAATGGAAGCCGGGTTCGGTTTCGTTAAGACTTCTACTGGATTTTACATTGCAAAAGGCAGTGACGGAAAACTTCTTCCAAACGGAGCGACGGTTCACGCAGTCTCACTCATGCGGAAGACAGTCGGGGAATCAATGGGCGTAAAGGCAAGCGGTGGAATCCACACTACGAAGCAGGCGTTGGACTTGATTGGTGCAGGGGCTTCAAGGATTGGAGCATCAGCCGGCGTTCAGATTGTCGATGGATTGAAATGATTTTTCCGGAATCGTTTATACAATCATCCCGGGACTCTTTTTCCCGGTGGTGATTTCTCCCAGACGGTTCGCCTGGTTTTCGGGAAAGACCGCAAAATATGAGATTCCATTTTTCTCACGCTTTTTTACAAAGTATGGTAGACCGGCCCAGATGATTGAAGTGATTCCGACCACCAAAAGATAGAGCGGACCCAGAATCAATGACTGTATCGTGTGTCCGTATTCGTGGACTTTAATCTGGGTGTAAAAATCTTCCCGCGAGAGTCTTTCTTTTTCGTCGGAATAATAGAAGAGGGGGTCGTCGCTTACAAAAATGAATTCCCCAAGCGACAGGCTTGATTTTGGTTTCCATGACGTGACGATGCATCCGCAGAAAAAATGGTGCTCACGCCTTATGTTCAGCAAAAAAATCACCGCACCCGCAATGGTCTGGAGAATCCCCCAGCTGCATTGCAGGACGATGTAGATGATTTTGAAAAAAAGATTGTTTGCAATCCCTTTTTTCATGTTAGAACTTTGCTGCCACTATGGATTTGATTGTCCAGTCGTAGTCAATGCCGTTGAATGTGAACTTCACGTTTTCGCCAACCTTTGAGTCCATCAGGTGCTGGCCGCGTGGTGAAAGGTAGGAAAGGATTCCGTGCTCCACATCCGACTCCCATGGTCCGAGCATTGTGTAGACAATCTCCTCTCCGGATTTGTTGTCCTGGATTGTGACTGTCGTTCCAAATGATACGAACGAAGTTGTGATTGTGGTCGGGTCGAATATGACTGCATCCGCAATTTCCTTTCTGAGTTCCTGAAGATTCTTGTTCTCCAGCGCGGACTTTTCCTTTGCGGCCTGGTACTCTGCGTTTTCGCGGAGGTCTCCCTTTTCCTTTGCGATTGCGATTTCCTTCTGAATCTGCGGAAGAATTTCGTGCTCCAGAATGTCGGCCTGCTTTTTCTTTTCCTCCAGCATCTTGGCGGTGACAAGGCGACCCTTCTGTGTCTCCTGCTTGGTTTCCGCCTCCGGGAACTTGAAGTCCGGGTACTTTCCGATGATTCCGTTTCTGAGCTGCGTCTTGTATTTTGGATCCAGACTCGGCACGTCGTTTATGAGCGTGTAGAGCTTTGTGACAACGGAGACATCGTTTTCCAGCATGTATTCAAGAACGTTGTTGCGCTTTTCCGTTCCGACCTTCTCCTCGAAAAGAAGCTGGAGCGCGGTCTTGTTGATTTTCTTGTTCTCGGTTGTCTTTACGTGGTTCTCCACCTCGACGTTGCAAAGGGAAACAATGTTTATCAGAGTTACAAGCTGCTTCTCGTAAGGGATGTTCGCGGACTTGTACCAGTCTTTTTCGCGGCACTCCTTGAAGAAGTAGACTACCGCCTCCCTGTTGTTCCTGTAGTCCTCGAAGCTGTCGGCGACAAGTTTTTTTACCATGTCCTCCTTGCCATCGTTTATCAGGGTTTCAATCATGTGGTACTCAAGCACGGTCGGGAAGAGCTTTATGTACTGCGCGTCCCAGTCGTGGAGGTAGGTTATGTATTTCAGGAAATCGGCCTTGAGCGTGTTGTTTTTCAGCTCGGAGTAGATTTCCCTTGGGTTGTCTATGTCCCCGTAGAGAGCCTCGAACGTGAACTTGGTCGGCATCTGGTAGTTCGTGAACTTGCCCATGTCGGTTATGTGCTTCAGAACAAGGTACGCCCCAACAGTGTATTCGTCCACGTTGTTGATTGACTTCAGGTAGCTGGAGAAGTAGTTGAACATCTCGGAGAATGTCTCGTCGGAGTTGTCAACGGTCTCGTCCTCAACGTAGCGGAGGATTATTTCGGTCCTCGGGAAGAACTGCTTTTCGGCCTTGAACTCATTTCCAAGACGCTCTGACTGTGAAAGCTCCCTGTCCCTGACGATGTACTGGTCCTTGTTGTTCGGGTTGACGGCAAAAATCTTGTTGTTCTCAAGCTCCTTTTTTGCGTTCTGGTGCCAGTTGGTCCATTCGCCCTGTGTGAGGACAACGTTTATCAGCTCGCTCTTGATGTGCTTTTCGTCGCATGCGTTTCCGTAGCTCTTGATGATTGATTTGAGGGTCTCGACAACATTTTCCTTGACCCATTTGGCAAGCTCCTCTTTCCTTGTGGTGGCCTTCTTTACCCAGAAATGGTTCTTTGGAAGAGGCTGGAGCGCTTCGACCGCCATTTTGAGCGAGATGTTGTCCTTGATTCCAATCTTCTTTCCGAAGTTGATTTTGAGCTTGTCGTCCGTCACGTTGACAATGCGTCCAACGCCCCATGTCCTGTGGTAGACGAAGCTTCCCTTGTCGAACGCGATGTGCTTCTCGAAGTCGTTGATTGCCTCGAACACGTTCCTGAATGATGATTCCAGGTCGGAGTCGCGGATGTATGCGTCCAGGTTTGATTTTTCGGCATACTTCTTTCTATAGCACTCGACCAAATCGCGGCGGGCGGTGGAGTCCTTGCTGTCCAGCTCCAGTATCGACTTCAGCATGGAGATTGCGGTGTCCCAGTCGCCGATGTTGTTGAAATGCAGGTAGAGGTCCTCCAGAAGAGTGATTGCCCTGTCGCTTCCGATGTTCTTTACGACCTTCTTTTCTGCGGTGAGGAGGAAGTCCATTTCCTTTGCAAGGTCCGCGCTGTTCAGGTAGATGACCTTGTTCCACATTTCCTTTGCGCCTGAGAAATTCTTTCCATTGATGTAGCGGAGGAGTGCCTTCTTGTAGTAGGAGAGTGCCGCCTCCTGGTTCTGCTGCTTCTCGTAGCGGTCCGCAAGAATCTTTGTTATGTCCGCCTCCTCAAAATCAAGGAGGACGATTTTTTCATACAGAGCCCAGATTCTGTCGTCGTTGTTGACCTTGTAGTAGTCCGCAAGTTTCCTGAGCGCGAACTTGTTTGTGGGGTCCGTGACGAGTATCGATGTGCAAATCTGCTCGACTATGGTGCTCTTGTGGTTCTTTTCCAGAATGTCTATCAGTGTCTCCAGGCTGCTGGTGTCCAACGAACCGTCGCGAAGGCCAATCATTCCGGAAAGGTAGAGAGCAACGATGCTGTCCTTTGTGTGGCTCAGCTGTTCGTCGGAAAGTTCCTTGATCTGTTTTTCGCAGTGCTCGCTCTTTGCCTTTTCAAGTATCTCCTCAAGCTCCGACAGGTTGAATCCGCTGATTCCGGCTCTGGTCCATTTCTCTTCCTTAAGCATTTCGCTCACAGAATTCACAAGTTCTTCAGACATAAAAACTCCTATTTAAAGTATTCCTCAAATATTTCAGCATCGAGAAGCTTGATTTTTAAAAGCAGCTCGTTGATTTTTATTGTACTTTCCCTTGAAAGCAGATAGTGGTCCATCAGCCACAGGTAAAGGTTCATCAGCCTTGGAACTATAAGCTCCGTTTTTTCAGCCCCCCTAAGCTCGTTCTCCTTGGAGTATATGCTCTGCTTAAGGTGGGCAACCTCCTGGGACTTCAGCGGCCTTTTGACGTTGAGCGCGCCCAGAAGTATTCCGTAGACCGGCAGCCACTCCCTCATCTGGCTTCCGGCGTAGTTCTTGGTCTCCCTAATCCACGACACAAGGTCCTGAATCAGCGGGGAGTCAAGGTTTTCTATGGCAACTTTCTCCGGGTCAACAAAAAATGCCTCCCGGTAGAGAATCTTGGCAAGCTTGCTGTCTCCGCAGAGGTCAAGGCAGTCCGCCATTTCCGCAAGTATGTCCGCCTGTCCCGGGTTTAGTGAGTTTGCCTCCCTCAAAAGTCCCAGGGCCTTGTCGTAGTTCCCGAGCCTCTTTTCGCATAGACCCGTCTTCCTGAGAATCTCCGCCTGAAACTTCTGGTCCCCGTCCGATGAGACCTGCGAAAATTCGTTCAGCGCGCGGGTATACACGCACACCTTGAAGGCGAACATGACGCTCTCGTAAAGCTCGTCGCTGTCAAAACTTGCGGCGGACTGTTCTGTCCAGTCCTCAAATCTGTTCCACTTTATAAGAAGGAAGTCGCCCCTCTCCAGACCGGTGTGGGATTCAATCTCCCTGTACGCCCCAATCCAGACGTTGCAGTATGATATGAACACACGCAACCTGCTGTTTTCAATGTCCGATGGAAAAGCTCTCTCCAGCTCCTTCTTCGCCAAATCCGGCGAGCCGTCCTTGATAAAAGAAAGAGCCTTAATTATTGCCGATTCTGACTGCGCTTCCATGTTGGAAATTATATAGAACTCTGGAAAAATAGTCAATTAGTGAAATTTAACTGAAAAAAGTTTCAATTTATAATTACTTTCCATAGCTTTGTCAATATGTTCTCTTAAATTTTTTTTAATTTTTTTTTTCTTTACACTGTCCGGCAAATTGAATATGATGTTCGGCATGAGCAGAGCTTTACTTTCACCGTCAATTCTTTCGGCGGACCTTTCCAGGCTTGGCGATGAGATTGCCTCCATAGAAAAAAATGGTGGCTCCCTTGTGCATATTGATGTGATGGACGGCCATTTCGTTCCCCCGCTGACTTACGGGCAGGCTGTGATTTCGTCCATTAGGAAATGCACGTCGCTGCCTTTCGATGTCCACCTCATGATTGAGAGACCCGAAAATTCAATCCAGTCCTACATCGACTCGGGCGCGGACATGGTGACATTCCATCTGGAGGCCACATCCCATGCCGACCGCTGCGTGCAGATTATCCATGACGCGGGAAAAAAGGCTGGAATCGCCATATGCCCGTCAACACCGGTCTCGTCCCTGGAGCATCTTCTTCCGCTGGTTGACCTTGTTCTTGTGATGACCGTAAATCCCGGGTGGGGCGGACAGAAATTAATACCGTACACAGTGGATAAAGTGCGCTCCCTTGCCGATAAAAAGAGAGCCGGGAACCTTGGTTTTCTTGTGTCTGTTGATGGCGGTGTGAACGAGAGTACGCTTCCGACCGTTCTTGACGCTGGTGCCGACATAGTTGTTTCCGGATCTTCATTTTTCCGGGGGACGCTGGGATGGCATGCCTGAGACGGCTTTTTAGGATTTTTGTTTCTGGATTTTTCGCTCTTTCGCTGTGCGTTTTTTCTGTCTCCGCGCAGGATTCCGAATCATCAGGCTCGGACGTTCTTCTTGCGGGACTTGACGCTTACAAAAACGAGGACTGGTCCAAGGCTTCGCTGCTTCTTCGCGAGTCTGTCGGCTCCTCTTCCGGAGGTTCGGACAGCACCTGGTACATGATGATTATGAGCCAGATTTACGCTGGGTACTATGAGTCTGCCGTGAACGACTGCGACACATTTTTTGCACTTTTCCCGGACAGCGCGATGGTCGAGGGACTCCACTACCAGAAGGGAAGAATTCTCCATCTGCTTGGAAAAAACTCCGAGGCATCGACCGTGCTTGCGGATTTCTGTGTCCACAACCCCGAAAGTCCCATGTATGTTTCGGCCCTCTTCTGGCTTGCGGAATGTTTTTTTGATGAATGTGACTATTCTTCGGCGGAATCAATCTACTCGCAGATTGTCAGGGAACATGCGGACGACTCCAAGTCTGTTGATTCTGCAGGACGGCTTGAGGAAATCAGCAGGGGAGAGAGGGAAAGGAAGCTGCTCTATCTTCTTAAGATGACGGGCGAGGAATACCTGAGTCTCAAGGAGGACTACGACAGGCTTTCCGCGAGAAAGGGTCCCGAGCTTGACGGCGATGACATAAAATTTATAGAAGATCTTGTTTCCGCAGCACGAGAGGCCGGTCTGGGTATTGACGAATCAAAACTAAAACGTTTAAATAAAAAGCTAAATCAATAGTGAGTCTCTAAAAACTTCAGCTTTTAGAGACAACGAAGTCCTTTTTTAACTGGGGTGGGAACTTACTGATGAAGCGGTCCGTAATCGAGCAGGCACGTAAACTTATTAAGAGGAGAAAATTTGGGATGGCCGTAAGGCTTCTCACGTCTTACTCGTCCAGCTACAGGGGGAGCTTTGAGTATTACCTTGCGCTGGGAACTTCCTATCTTTATCTTGACGACGACGGAAATGCCGCGCAGTATTACGAGGCTGCCCGAAAAATCCACATAAACAGCTCGGAGCTTCTTCTTGGACAGGCCGCCATATTTTTGCGGCGCGGAGACAACATAAAGGCCGTTGAGTATTATCTTGACGTTCAGAACATGGACCCCGGAAACAAGGCTGCCAGGGCTGCAATCGATTTTATCAGGACGGACGGCAGGGATTTTATGAATGTCCAGCGGATGAAATCGAACGGAAAAATCAGAAAGTTCTATCCACAGCTTGGTCCGAATCCAGACACAATAAGAAACTGTGTCCTCGGTGGAATCCTTGTGCTGGGGCTGACAGCGTTTTTGATTTCCGTTTGGCCGGCGGAAAAGGTCCAGTGGAAAGGAAAAAGGGGCGACCTCTCCAGTCTTGAAATAACTCCAGGCGAAAAAAAGGATGCGCTGTCAAAGGATTTCACATCAAACGCGGTCCACTACCTGATGGACAACGACACGGTGGTGAAGTGCCTCGAGAACGCCGTAATGTATTTCCAGAATGATAGGGACAACCGTGCCAAGGTGGAAATCAACAGAATACTCAACAGCAACGCAACTGTATCGATAAAGTCAAAGGCATCCGTTGTGGAGAGCTATCTTTTTCAGGGTGAGCATGAGCCTAGGATTGACAGGCTTGACGATAAGGACAACTTTTCGTACACCGATGTTGAGGAGGACCACATACTCTACAACGGATGCTATGTCGCATGGACCGGAACAATAGCCAACCCGGAGGAACTTGACGACGGCTCATGGAAGTGCGTTCTCTTTGTCGGCTACCACAAGGGAATCCATGTCGAGGGAACTGTTGACGTGGTTTTCCGCCCGC
This sequence comes from uncultured Spirochaetaceae bacterium, assembly GCA_902783155.1. Classification (GTDB taxonomy): domain Bacteria; phylum Spirochaetota; class Spirochaetia; order Treponematales; family Treponemataceae; genus Treponema_D. Next base: position 2,395 of record CACZPR010000034.1, on the reverse strand, counting down.
AGTACCGTTCCCCAATCAACCCGGAGCGTCCAATAAAGATTCTGGGTGTCGTAATGGAGAAAAACGGAAAGATTATGCTTGACGGAAGAAGCGTGTATCAGCCGGTCAAGGGGAAATTTGATTGATTTTCCATTGATTTTTGATTGATTTTTCCATAAATTTTTGTAAAATTGAAAAAAAATTTGTCAATTTGATTACGAAACTGAATTTTCATGGAACATATATAAGTAGGGGCTGCTTCTATGCTTATGGGAATCTTTCCAAATTGATAGATGACTGATAGAAATGCACCAAAAAAAATTGCCCCGCAAAAAATGGAGGAAAAAATTATGGCAAAACAGACCGAAGAAAGCGCACCGTCAAATCTGGAAGAAAAGAACAAGGCACTGGAGACTGTCCGACTGCAGATAGAAAAACAGTTCGGAAGCGGCTCCCTGATGAAGCTCGGAACAAAAACGGACACCACGTCGGTGGATGTGATTCCGTCCGGCTCCATTCTTCTTGACGAGGCCCTTGGTGTCGGAGGATATCCGCGTGGAAGAATCATCGAGATGTACGGACCCGAAAGTTCCGGAAAAACGACACTCGCCCTTCATGCGGTCGCTGAGGCCCAGAAACTTGGTGGAATCGCGGCTTTCATCGATGCGGAACATGCGCTTGACCCTGTTTACGCAAAAAATCTGGGCGTGAACATAGACGAGCTTTGGGTTTCACAGCCGGATACTGGAGAGCAGGCTCTGGAGATTTGCGAAAACCTTGTGCGCTCCGGCGCTGTGGATATAATTGTTATCGACTCGGTTGCGGCCCTTGTTCCACAGAAGGAAATCGACGGCGAGATGGGCGACTCCGTTATGGGTGTCCAGGCACGTCTTATGAGCCAGGCACTCAGAAAGCTTACCGCAATCGTTGGAAAGAGCCGCTGCACAATCATCTTCATCAACCAGATTCGCATGAAGATTGGTGTCATGTTCGGAAATCCTGAGACGACAACCGGTGGAAACGCGCTCAAATTCTATTCGTCCATGCGCCTTGAAATCCGCAGAATTGAGACCATCGACGGAAAGGGTGACGAGGAGGCTCTTGGAAACCGTGTCCGCGTGAAGGTCGTAAAGAACAAGGTTGCCCCTCCATTCAGAAAGGTCGAGCTGGACATCTATTTTGGAAAGGGAGTCTCAGCTTCTGCTTCCATTTTGGATTCGGCGGTCAAGCATGGAATCATAGACAAGAAGGGAGCCTGGTACACACGTGGCGACGAAAAGGTTGGACAGGGGAAGGAAAATGCCGTCGCGTTCATAGAAAACAATCCCGACTACAAGATAGAGCTTGAGCATCTGATTCGTGAAAAGATTTTCCCGGGCCAGGTCCTCAGAACAAAGGAGGGAGAGGTTGTCACCGACGAACAGATTCGCGAGTACGAAAGACAGATGAGGGCAAAGGGCGTTGGAACCGGCTCAATTCCGTCCGACGAAAAGCCTGCGAATGTTGCTGATGCCGTGAACGCTCCAGGTTCCGCACCTCTTGCTCCGGCCACTCCAAAAACACCGGCTGCCGAGACAAAAAAGACCACCAGGTCCACGACAAAGGCTGCGTCCCTTGCTGCTTCCGCCGCATCCGACAAGCCTGTTCCCGAGGAACTTTTTTAGGTCGCAGGCATGGAAAAAATTCTTCTGGGGCTTGGCTCCAACACTTCTTTCAGGGGGCTTGGTCCCTGTGGAATTCTTTCCGGGGCCTGCAGGGAGCTTGGTTCTTTTGTTCAGGAAATGGAGCTGTCTTCGGTCTACAGGACATCCGCAATGTATGTCACGGACCAGGACGACTTCTACAATATGGTGGTGTCCGGTTTTTTTGATGGAGAGCCACGTGAACTTCTGGACAGGATTCATGGAGTTGAGAATCTGTTTGGAAGGGACCGCTCCAGGGAAATACGTTTTGGACCAAGGCCGCTTGACATTGACATAGAGCTTTTTGGCGAACGGAAGATTTTGGAGCCGGATTTGGTTGTCCCGCACGAGAGGATGACGGAGAGGGCTTTCGTTTTGGTTCCGTATATTGAGATTCTTCGTAAAAATGCCGATTCTGAGAGGAACGGTCTGTCTTTTTACGAAAACTGTCTTTCAAATCTTTCCGACCAGCGGATTGAAAAATGGATGGACAGCGTGGATTTTATAAAAAAGATGGAAGAATAAAAATATTTTTGGTGGGGAATATTTTATGGATGAAACAGCTTTGACGCATGAAACGGAATCCGTGGGGGAAAAACGGAAGTTCACTGCAGGAGAATTCGAGGGGCCGCTTGATTTGCTCTGGTGCCTGATAAGGGAAAACAAAATCAATATATACGACATCCCGATTGCGGAGATAACCGACCAGTTCCTTGACTATCTTGATTACGCGG
>CACZPR010000033.1 GCA_902783155.1 uncultured Spirochaetaceae bacterium | reverse complement strand
CGGGTCCCAGTTGACGGCAAAAAACAGGAATTCTTCCCCAGTGGGGCCCCTTCCTATTTTTTGCCTACGTCCCACTCCTGTGTTGCACAAGTCCATTGTTTTTGTCATGCCGAAGACCTGACAAATTTGTCATCCTGAGTAGCGGCGGGTCATTTGATAAAACCGTGAAAAAAGTATTATAATAGAAGAGATATGACAAGACAGATGATTATGGGAAACCAGGCGATTGCGCTTGGTGCGTTGAAGGCTGGAGTCAATTTGGTTGCGGGCTACCCTGGAACACCGTCCAGCGAGATTATTGAGTTTATTTCAAAATACAGAAAGCAGACTGGAACCTATGTTGAGTGGTCCGTCAACGAAAAGGCTGCCGTGGAGATTGCCGCTGGGGCAAGCTATTCTGGAAGCAGGACACTTGTCACCATGAAGCAGGTTGGACTGAATGTGGCGAGCGACCCGGTGATGTGCCTGGGCTATGTCGGAGTTGAGGGTGGAATGGTGATTGTTTCGGCGGACGATCCGGGACCAATTTCAAGCCAGACCGAACAGGACACACGAAATTTTGCACAGTTCTCAAAGCTGCCATGTTTTGACCCTTCCACACCGCTTGAGGCCTACGAGATGATTCAGGATGCGTTCGAACTTTCCGAAAAATACCATACCCCGGTTCTGTTTAGGCCGACGACAAGGGTTGACCACGCCTACGAGAGCATGGAGATTCCAGAACTTGGTCCATGCCGCGCCCCAGGAGTTTTTGAAAAGGACCCGCAGCGTTGGGTGATTTTTCCGCGCCTGTCGTTTATGAACCACAAAAAAATTTTTGAAAGGAACGAACACATTCTGCCTGAAGAGTTTTCCAAATCAAGATGGAATAAGACTGTCGTGCAGGGAAGTGGGACCGGGACTGTTTTTGTTGCCGGAGGAATTTCATATTGCTATCTGATGGAGGCCCTGGAGAGTCTTCGGAGCGAATTTCCCGAAAACAAAATCCTTTCTGAATCAATGGTCCTGAAAATCGGAACACCATATCCGTTCCCCTATCCGCTTGCAGAGGATGTAATAAAAAAGCATGGCGAGGCAATTGTGTTTGAGGAACTGGACCCTGTTATTGAGCGCAATCTTGTCTATCTTTGCGGAAGAAAAAATCTGTCGTGCGCCGTCCATGGAAAAATTGATGGAACCGTTCCCGAAGCAGGGGAGCTTTCCGTTGAGACTGTAAAAAACATTTTGGCAAAACATGCGGGCATTGATTTGCCTCCGTCGGCTGCCTATGAAAAACCGGAGCTTCCTGTAAGGCCTCCAGTTTTGTGCGCGGGCTGTCCACACAGGGGTGCGTTCTATGCGGTCAAGCAGGCGATGAAAGGAAAAAAGACAGTCTACTGTGGCGACATTGGCTGCTACACTTTGGGAAACGCGAAGCCTCTGGACATGACGGATACATGTCTCTGCATGGGTGCGGACATCACCATGGCGCAGGGATTTTATCACAACGAAAATGACAGGCGGTGCTTCAGTTTTATCGGTGACTCAACTTTTTTTGCGAGTGGAATTACCGGTGTCGTCAACGCTGTCTACAACCAGAGCAGGCAGACGGTCTGCATTTTGGACAACTCAACAACAGCAATGACAGGCCACCAGCCGCATCCCGGAACCGGAATGACAATGATGGGAGAGATTGTTGAAAAAATCAGCATACCAAAAATTCTTTCGGCGATTGGAGTCTCCCCGATTATCGAGGTGGATCCGTTTGATTTTGAAAAAGCTGTGGCCGCGGTGAAGGAAGCTTCGGATTCCGATGGAGTGAGCGCGGTCATTTTCAAGTCGCCATGTATTGCGGTTGCATCAAAACTTGGCTACAGATTCCCCGGAGCAAAATCTGTTGACGGAGAAAAATGTATTGGCTGCCGCAAGTGCATTAACGAACTTGGATGTCCGGCATTGAGTCTTGGATTAAAAACAAACGCCAACGGAAAACGGATTGTTGAAATCGACAGCGCGCTTTGCACTGGATGTGGACTATGTAAAACCGTCTGCCCTGTAGGCGCAATTTGTTAAGGAAAGTTTTATGGCAAAAAATATTTTGATTTGTGGAGTCGGCGGTCAGGGAACCGTTCTTGCGGCGAAAGTTATTTCACAGGCGGCGGTGTCCACCGGACAGAAGGTTGTTTCTGCGGAGACAATCGGAATGGCACAGCGAGGTGGTTCCGTCACAAGCCATGTCAGAATTGGTGACGAGGTTTTTTCGCCGCTAATTCCAAATGGACAGGCCGATTTGATTATTGCATTTGAAGCATCCGAGGCTGTCCGCAATATTGATTTCCTGAAAAAAAATGGAACGGTCGTTGTGAACGCAAAAATTGTCCAGCCGACCACCGCAAGTCTCACGGGAAAAATTTTTGGGGCTGATGAAATGATTTCGCATCTAAAAAAAGCTGGAGCAAAAGTTGTTGCCCTTGATGCGGACCAAATTGCCCGGCGGATAGGAAGTCCAAAGGTTGTGAACATGGTTCTTCTTGGTGCGGCCACAAAGATGGGAGTCATTTCCAAAGATGAAATACTCTGCGCAATAAAAACTTTGGTCAAGCCTGATTTTTATGAGCTGAATGTAAATGCCGTGAACGAGGGCGAGAGCGTTTCGCTTTAGGGAGTGGAATATGGGAAAAATTAAAAATCTTTTTGCGAGCCTGAAAAATTCTTTCGGACGTTTTGCCGGAATGTACGTGCTCTGTTTTCTTGCCGCATTTTTTTTGACGCTAAATATTTTTAATCCCGGCTTTGATAAAATATTTCTGCCCCTTGTTCTTGATTTCTCATTTATGATTGTCGCATCCGTTCTGCTCAGACTTGCGTTTGAAAAAATATTTCCCATTGAAAACTCACATTCAAAATCCGCAAGGATATGGGTCAATGTCATTCCAATTTTGCTTTCCGCGCCATTCTATTTTTTATGCCGCATGTACAATTACGACTATTTTTCGATGGTCTACAGTCTGTGCGTGGTGGCAATGTTTTTTGGGATTCTGTATTTTTTGGAAATCGAGGCCAAGGAAAAAAATATTCCGAACATAATTGCGAGCGGATTTGTTGCGCTTGTTCTCTGTCTCTGTGTTGGCGGTTCATTCAGCCTGATACTTTTTGCGGTCAACACTCTGATTATGAGCATGGATATTTTAAATTACGAAATTCTTCTGGAGATGTTCTGGATTTTTTCTCTGTACATGGTTTTTGTTGGGGCGGCGGTTTCGTTTGCGACAAAAAAATACGGGGAGATTACAATATCAAAAGCATTCAAGGTGATTTTCAATTATGCGATTCTTCCATTGTTCTTTGTCTATCTTTTGGTTCTTTACGTTTATTTTTTGAAATCGATTTTTACCCGCACAATGCCAAGCGGAATGATAAATCCGTTTGTGAGCGTCGCGACCGCAGTTTATATGGTCCTCTATTTTTCTTTGGAGCCATATAAAAATTCTTTGACAAAAATATTTTACAGGCTCGGTGCATTCATTCTGCTTCCGCTCGTGGGCTTCCAGATTTGTGGATTTGTGATTCGTGTTTCCGCGTATGGATTTACTCCGCCAAGATATTTCAGCATTGTCTATATTTTTGTTTCATCTGTTTTTCTTGTTCTTGCGATTGTCAAAAATATTTCGCACAAAAGTTTCCGTGTCGCAAAAATTATTTTTCCGCTTGTCTCGTTGATTTCAATTTTGATTTGCATTCCGAAAATAAATGTGATTGATTTCTGCAATCAAAGCATGAGGCGGCAGATTGAAAAGATTTATGAAGGCAAGGGTCTTTTTGAAAATGGTAAACTTGTGACAAATGACGCCGCAAATGTTTTCAGTGCAAAAGAAAAAAATCAAATCCGCGACATTGACGGGCATATTGTGGATGGAAAAAGCATTCCGTGGTACAAGGAAAATTTTGAAAGCAGCTATGGATTTGAGAACCGTTGGTACAAGGAAGATGATTTGTATGACTTTGGATGTGATTTCATTTTTGAGACCGACAATCTGAGCCTTGATGTTTCGTCCTACCGTACTTTGAAAAAAATTTCATCCTCCGAATTTACCATGGGTAAAAATCCAATGCTCATAGTGCATACAGAGTCCGTGGATGGAAAACGGGATACATACACTGTTGGGGATATGGGCGAATATCTGGAGCGGCCATTCAATGGTAGTACAACGCAGCTGGACGAGCCGATTTTTATTGACGTCGATGAAAATACGAGGCTGGTTTTGACAAGGCTTGTGATTCTGCATGACGGCGACGCTTATGTGGATAGATATGTCTACGGATATGTTTTGATAAAATGATTGCAGTAGAGTAGCTGAGGTGAAAGTTTATGGGTAAGATTTCGGAATACATTGGTTCACAGTTTGCAAATCCGCATGGTCTGGTCGGATTTTTTTGTCGCAGGGCAATCAACAGGCAGAATAAAAAGATGTATGAAAAAATTATTTCGCTTGCAGGTGAAAGAAGTTTTCAAAAAATTTTGGACATAGGCTATGAAAATGATTTTATGATAAAAACTCTCGACAAAAAATTTTCACCGGAGATTTTTGGAATCGCCGGCAAAATAAATTTTTCGCAGGATAAATCATCAACACTTCCATTTGAGAGTGAATTTTTTGATGCCATTTTTTCCGTAAACTCAATTTATTTTTGGGACGACACATTGAGGGCCTTGAAAGAAATCCACCGATGCATGAAGGATGGTGCGGTATTTTACAATGCCGTGTACACAAGGGAATGGATGGACTCGCGCAGCTATACCGAAAGGGGATTTAAAAAATTTGAGCCGGTTGAATTGATTGTGCTTGGGCGTGAGGCCGGTTTTGGAAAAATTCTGGTCCACGAAATTATCCACCGAAAAAGTTTTGTCGTTGAATACAGAAAATAATGGGCATGTCCAAAAAACCATTTTCCTAGAATCTTTTCAATGGACATTCCGACATTTTTATTTTCCCGCAAAGCTCGCTGATTCCGGTAGCGGTGAAATAATCGGAAAGAACTTCGCGCGTCACACGTGCCTGTGGTCCAATGCAAATTTCCTCAAAAAGGTCTGAGTAGCGTATGTCCAGTGACTCGCAGACTTTCCGCAGATTGAGTATGTAATATTTTTTTATGTTGGTCTCCTCAACAAAAAAATGTGGCTCTCCAAGATATTCGCTTACGTTGTACGGAAGAGAGACCAGCCTCCATTCCTTTTCGCTTATGAACGACGGATGTTTGAAAAGGGGTGAGCTTGTGACAAGCCTGTTGAATGTTTCCCGGATTTTTTCGCCTGTTCCATTTTTTATCAGGGACGCAATCTCCTGGACAATTTCAAGGTTGTCACAGTTTTTGGAATAGCTCACTCTGCACAGTGGAGCATGTCCGGCCTCACCAATTTTTGCGAGCAGATTTTTGTTGAACGAAATGCAAACTCCCATTCCGCCTTTCGCATATCTGGACCACTGGGCCGCGTCGTCTGCATATTCGCTGAAACATGAGGCGTAGCTTGAAAGCCTGTCAAAGTCCTTGAGATTTTCCGCAAACATTTTTTCCATGCGTCCGTATTCGTCTGGGGCAATCTGTTTTTTCACAGCAATCTTCAGCTCGTTTATAAAATACTGCATCTCCTGACTGTCGTTCATGCGCCGAAGATTCCACAGCCAGATTTCTCCGTTTGTGATTATTCCCCGCATTGCGTTGAAGTCAGTGTAGTGGTAGAGATTCGTTATGTTTTCTCCGCAGATGTCGTTCATGCCGCCTCCAGTTTCGCAGAAAGGTTTTTCCCCACTTCTATTTTATTCTATTTTTTTGTGTTCTGCAATTTTTTTCTATTTAAATACAGTCCGAAAAATGCTAAAATGTTTTTATGGAAAAGAAAGTCCCTAAAAAATTTTTAATTCCGGCCATGCTTCTTGCAGACTGTATGGTCGTCGCGCTGGTTCTTCTTGATTGTTTTGTCATGAATGTTCCGTCCGCGCTTTTGGTTTTTGTTTCCGCACTTGCAATTGCTTTTTGTGTTGCATATTGTGCCGCTTACCGGGGTGGAGTTCTGCGGGTGATTTCAAAAATATTTTTCTGTGTGCTCACTTTGATTTTTTTTCTTTCCGCAATGTTTTTTGCATTCTGTTTTCCGTATCGGAACAGCAACACGTTCAGGACAAATGGGAACAAGTTTGCGGAGTATGGAACCATGCTCACAAGAAATCAGGCGATTGGTGATTTTGATTTTGCGTACCATAGCCTGAAAAAAGTCCATCCGGCAATGCTGGACAAAAATGGAAGCGAATATGCAAAAGTAAAATCTGCGTATGAGAATGAGAGAAAAAATCTGCTTGCTATGGAAAAGGTGAGTGTAAATCAGCTTGCCCGCTCTGTTGAAAGTGTTTTTTCAGTTCTGGAGGACGCTCACACAACGGTTAATCCGAAGTATCAAAATCTTCATTACTTCAAGGATGTGGACCCGATAAAAAAATCCGGCATGACTTTTGTGGGAATCAACGGAACATATTACAGCGACCTGGTTGAGGAGAAGAGAAATCTTTTCAGTTACGAAAAAAAGGAGTGGGCACTTTCCTATGCAAAAAATTTTTCCATCCAGCTTGAGATGCTTGATTATCTTGGATTTGACGCTGACGAGGGAGTGACATACATGCTCCAGTCTGAGGATGGAAAGATTGTAAATCGACATGCGACAAAAAATGATTTCCTGACTTACGACGAGTATTTTAAGTACAACCAGATTGAAACTGCCTCCGATGATTCGTCCGGGTCGTTCTGTTCTTACACTCTGGATTTGGAACACAGCCTTGCGGTTTTGACCTTGAAATCCTGCATCAACAATTCATATTACAGGGACCTTCTCCGAAAAATGTTCACCGAAATCAAGGACAGCGGAATAAAAAATGTTGCGGTGGATGTGCGTGATAATGGCGGTGGCAACTCGCTTGTGATAAACAGTTTCTTTGAGTACCTTGACATTGATTCTTTCCGTGAGTCAACATCGAAAGTCAGGCTTGGACCTTTCATGCTTGATTTTGATGACGCACTTGTAAAAAATGTGCGGCAGGATGATTTGCTTTTCCGTGGAAATGTCTATGTGCTTACCTCGTCCGAAAGTTTCAGTTCCGCCATGATGTTTCCGCAGTTTGTGAAGGACAACGGAATTGGCAAGGTCATTGGGGAGACTCCTGCGAACAATCCGAACGGCTATGGCGATACTGTGGTGTACTATCTTCCAAAGTCCAGAATCTTCATGCAGATTTCATTTAAAAAATTTGGCCGCGTAAATCAGAATACTTCTGAAAAATTTGTGGAGCCAGATTTTCCATGCAAAGCCGATGAAGCTCTGGAACTTTTGTATGATATTGTTGAATAAAATATTCGTAAACCTGTTTGATAATTTAGTTGTCGAACAGGTCGATTATCTACCCCAGGTGAGAATCAAATCATAGTTGTCTTCACGGACTTCAAAATACTGGTTGTATTCTCCGCATGTCGGGCAATACTCCGGAGCCTTGTCGCCAACAACAATGTGTCCGCACTTCAGGCACTCCCAGATTTTCACCTTGCTCTTTTTGAGTTCAGCCTTTGAGTCCTCATCCTTTAGGAGCGAGCGGTAGCGGTCCTCGTGGCGTTTTTCAATTTCGGCAATCGCGCGGAATTTTGCGGCAAGCTCCGGGAATCCTTCTTCCTCGGCAGTCTTTGCGAATCCAACGTACATGTCGGTCCACTCGTAGTTTTCTCCATCGGCTGCGGCCTTAAGATTTTCTTCGGTGGTGTTGATTCCGCCAAGCTCCTTGAGCCAGATTTTTGCATGCTGCTCCTCGTTGTTCGCGGTCTTTTTGAAAATCTCGGAGACTTTTGCAAGGCCCTCCTTTTCGGCTACGGCAGAAAAATATGTGTATTTGTTGCGCGCCTGAGACTCACCTGCAAATGCAGCCTGCAAATTTTTTTCCGTCTGTGTTCCAGCGTATTTGTTCATTGATTTCTCCTTTTGATTTGTTTGATTGGGTTCCTTATATTATGAGCCATAACATCATGGAATTCAAGATGTATGTGCGTCACCATCTTTCAGTATGCGTTTGCGTTCATACATTTTTTTGTCAGCCCGCTCGAATATGGAAATGAAATTGCTGTCGCCCGGATGGAATTCTGCGTATCCACTGGAGATAACAACTTTTCCTTCCGACTGATTTTTTTCGACCACCGTTTCAAAATCCCTCAAAAGCGACTCGTGTTTTTCGTAATTTTCTCCCTGTATAAATGCGACGAACTCATCGCCACCTATGCGGAAAACCGGGCTGTGCTTGAATGTGTCGCAGATGAGACGGCATCCTTCCTTGATGTACTGGTCCCCGGCTTCATGGCCCATCGTGTCGTTCATATTTTTAAGTCCGTTCAGGTCGAAAACAATGAGTCCAAAATCCTTGAGCGTGCTGTCCGAAATTTTTTTCTCGATTTCACTTTCGGCTTCAAGATATGCGAACTTGTTTTTAACGCCGGTCAACGGATCCGTGTAGGCCATCTGTCTTGCGAAGCCAAGTTCCTTTTCCTGAAGCTCTTCCTTTTTAATCAGCGCCTCCAGCCTCTTGTGCCTTTCCTCTTTTTCATCCTCCAGAACGAATGTATGGAGAAGGCATGTTCCAATTATGTAGCCCATTGAGAAGAACGGAAGCTCTACGAAGATTGACTGCAGCACAAGGAAAATTGTCATCACGAGTCCAAACATTCCAACCACCAGATGCCGGAAGCGGACCTTTCCTTTTGTCCTTGTTGTCACCAGCAGCATGTGGATTGTGGTCATAAGAAAAAGACCGAGCTGCATGAAGTGGCTTATGTATCTTGCAAAATTTGTGTGGTAGCCTTTTTCGTCATACCAGAACACTATTGGAACAAAGATGTTGATAATCAGCGTGACTGCTTCAAACGCAATGAAAATCCATCCGACAACGAAAAGTATTCTGCTGAAAATGTTTTTGCGGTTCAGGTATTCGATAACGTATCTTGTCCACAAAAAAACTGATGTCACCATTGCGATAAAATAAAGCTCCGTCCCGATGAACGCAAGAATCTGTGGCTTGAAGTTTAAAGCAGAGCAGACTCCCCAGAGAATATCGACAAGGTAGTAACCAATTATGCCAATAAGAAAAAAACGGTATGAGCGGTGCGCGGGTATGGCATCGTCCGTGTGTTTTTTCAGTACGTCCTGGTTGTTGATTATGTGCAATATCAAAGCTAAGATTCCAATGCTGGCGTAGTACATAGTCTGGATTTCCTCCTGCAAAACAACCTACCATAACATTCTATCACGGTTTCCGAATTTCCGATAGTGGCAAATATGGATTTGGGGAAATTCTATTTTTTGTGCTATAATATGGAAAATGGTCATGGAGGCGGTCATGGGAATCAATCTTAATCCGGGAAACGAAACTGTGGTCCATAGCATTGCGCCGGTGTGGAACGGGGAGAGCAGGGTTCTTATTCTTGGAACAATGCCTTCACCCAAGAGCCGCGAGCAGGGATTTTTTTACATGCACCCTCAAAACAGATTCTGGACAGTGCTTCCGAAAGTTTTTGGCGAAACGCTTTTACATCCGAACAAATCCACAGACATAGAATCCGCGGTGAACGAGAGACGTGATTTTCTTTTGAGGCACAAGCTTGCATTGTGGGATGTCCTTGCGTCATGCACAATAAAAGGGGCATCCGATTCTTCAATCAGCCGCGAAATCCCGAACGATTTTATGCCGATTTTCCGTGGTGCAAAAATCAGCAATGTGTTTTTTACCGGTAAAACCGCATACAATATATGGAAGAAACTTTGTGCGAATCTTTATGAAAAGGGCTTCAATCTTACATGCCGCGCTCTCCCAAGCACAAGTCCCGCGAACGCACGCTGTTCTGTCGATATGCTGGTGGAAGAGTATTCCGCAATAAAAAAATGTCTCTAAAAATGCCTCTAATTCCAAAAATTTTTCAATTTCAGTGAGTTAACTCACTGGATTTTGTGGTGAACAGGGGTTAAACTATGGGAATCCACCACAAAATGAGCGGAATTTATAAAAAACGTTGGCGGATAGGGAGCGATTATGAAAAAGTATTTGGTTTCCATTCTTCTTTTGTGTTTTGCGGCAATGGCTTTTGCCCAGAAAAATACAGGCCGCGTGATTATTCCCGAGTCGAATCTTGAATTCAAGGCAAACAGCGACTATACCGAGGTCACGATTACGGGATTCAAGTATTCCAGTTACAGCGAAAACAAAAAATTCGACGGCAGGGTGATTGAGATTCCCTCCAAAATCCAGGGGGTTCCGGTTACTGCGATTGGGCTGGGAGAATATGGATACATAGGAGCATTTGACGACAAGGGTAACAACATAAGTGGCCTTTGGATTCCTGACAGCGTTAAGACAATAGGTGTAAGCAGTTCAGAATGTGGTGTCTTCCAGGGGGCTGATTTCGGTTTCATCAGGCTTCCAGATGGACTGAAGACTATTACAAACAGAACATTTTTATATTGCTCTGCGAAGTCTATAAATATTCCATCATCAGTTACAAGAATTTGTGGTGGTGCATTTTATGGCTGTTCAATTGAATCGGTAACAATTCCAGCGGGATGCACCATTGTTGGAAGTGACAGTTTCGGCGAAGCTTGTTTTGGCAATTCTGGGCTAAAGACAATAAATTTCCCTGCAGGCCGTGTATATTTCGAAGCTAGGCCCCTGCGTGATTATGAAGGAGGCATCTTTACTGAATGTGACAGCCTTGTAAATATTTCCATTCCAAAAGGTTTTGAGGCAGTGTATAGATCCGAATATGATTTTGCCGACCATACCCTCGCGGACTATATCTCCGGCAAAAAACTTTCAGAAAATTTTTCAGCGCAGAAGGCACTGAAGAGTGTGAAGGTTCGCAACGCAGCCGTGGTTGACCATGAGGCGTATCTTGCCGCATACAATCAGGCTTTAAAGTCCGGCGACTACACAAGGGCGATGCTTTTGGCAAAACAGTACAAGGAATACTATCCTTATTACAAGTCCAGCGAATGGACAAAAAGATATACCGATATTGCCGAAAAAACTTATCTTGATGAATACAATAAGGCCATGGCATCCAAGGACTGGGAGAAGGCAAAAAAAATTATCAATGAGTTTATGGGAAAAATTTCTTCAGACAGTTCTTTGAGTTCTCTTGAAAGCAAATGGGATGACATGCTTTTTGATGTGGACTGTAAGATGTATCT
>CACZPR010000032.1 GCA_902783155.1 uncultured Spirochaetaceae bacterium | reverse complement strand
GGTATTAAATCCGACTGCAATACCTTATGAGAACACCATACCGTGCCACAAGGTGGCGTATTGCTCTGCGGCGGGGTTGGTGATTTGGAAGACTGGATTTGAAATATTTCCCGCGCTCCACCGCTGTCCTCTGGATGTTCATGCAAACTGGATGTTTCCGGCTTCCGCAGGTCTTTTGTAATTCATGCACTCCGGGGGCCCCGATTGCCGAGTTGCAAAAGATTGCGAAGCCAATAGTTTTCAATGCGCAGAGTAAAATGGTGGTATGCCACCTACTGTGGTACATCAATAAAAGCCCACGGCTTATAGTCTGTCTCAAGCATTGTGTTATTCGTGTGTCGGAGGTGGTGATTTTTGTTTACTTGCGGGACCTTCCTTCATGCACAATGTCCACAATTTCTTTGCGGGAAAGGTCTGCGAAACTTTTTATTCCATCAAAAGGAGAGTGTGATTCAGTTGGTTCTGCTGTAATGCGAAACATGCTTCCGTCTGACCTTTTTACAATTGCGGCTCCATCTATTTCAACTTTGTCGAGGAGAGCGGAAAAGTTCTTTCTGGCTTCTGTGTAAGATATTACAAGCATTTTATACCTCTTTTTCTCGCAATCTCTATTAATCCGTTGTCCAGTGAAAGGATCGGAAGATTTTTATCTATTGCACAGGCGATATAGTATGCATCGTATGCATAATGATTTTCATCTGCTGCAATCCTAAGTGCCGTTTCAATATTTGTTTCGACAAGACGTATAGGCATTTTTTTGAATTCTCTAAAAATCTTATCTATTATATTGGCAGTTATTCTACGTCGCTTTAATGCTGATGTCAAAGAATTCCCTACCTCGTAAGGGAGACATGAGGAAGAAACAAGTTGTATGTTGGAAGTTTTTTTCCTTATTTCTTTCGCTTCATGCTCTGCCAAAAGAATAGATACTACGCATGATGCATCGATAATTACATCTACAGGTTTATTGTATAATAGAATAATTTGTTTTGTCAAATTTTATTCCCTCCGAATTAATCCGGAATGCTCCTGTTCCCTACACCCCGTCCACAACCCGCAGAATCTCCTGGCCCATGGTTTTGGCCTTTGTTTCACCGATTCCGTAGCATGACAGAAGTTCTTTGATTGTCTTCGGTTTTTTGCTTGCGATGTCTAGCATGGTCTTGTCACCGAAAATCACGTATGGCGGGACGTTCATTTCCTCGGCATGTTTTTTTCTCCACGAGCGAAGATTTTCTGCAATGCGTTTCCCTTCCTCGTCATTTTCATCAATAAGCGGCGCTGTTTTTTTCTTTGGCTTTGCGAAGGTCTGCCTGCTTTTTTCCGACGGAATCTGGACGGGCAACATTATTTTCTGCCTTTCCATCAGCATTTTTTGTCCGTAGGGGGAAAGACTCAGGACATTGTAATTTCCGCTTTTGTTTAGGTAGCCAGCATCAAGAAGACATGCGTTCAGTTCAAGCCAATCTCCCTTGCTCAAATCTTTTCCTATGCCCCATGTGCTTAAATTGTTGTCTCCGTTTTCCAGAATCTTTTTTGTCTTTGCTCCAAGCAGCACATCGATTACATAGCTTGCGGTGTGCCTCTGTTTTGTCCTCAAAATGCATGACATATATTTTTGCGCTTCCATGGTCATGTCGTAATTTTCATTGCCCCGGGTACATATATCGCAGCAGCACTGTCCATCGTTTTCAAGGGGGTTGTATGCTTCACCGAAATATTTCAGCAAAAAACTTCTCCGGCAGGTTCTGGTTTCGGCGTACTGAACCATGTCATGCAGAAGGCTCTCGTCCTTTGACGGGTCGTCCTTTTGTCTGAAAAAATATCTTACCATGTTGATGTCGGCGGGAGAGTAGAGAAGGAGTGTGCTTGATGGAAGTCCATCGCGTCCGGCCCGTCCAATCTCCTGGTAGTATTGCTCTATCGATTTCGGAAGGTCGTAGTGGATTACAAAGCGCACGTCCGGCTTGTTGATTCCCATGCCGAAAGCCACCGTAGCAATCATTATGTTTACGCGACCCTTTATAAAATCGCTCTGGCTTTGGTTTCGTGCGGCATCAGAAAGTCCCGCGTGATATTTGGCGACCGAAAATCCCATTGCGCAAAGTTTTTCAAAAAGAGCGTCAACGTGCTTCCTGGACATGCAGTAGATTATTCCGCTCTGGTCTTTCCTTTCCGACAAATATTCTGAAATCTGGAGGACGGCGTTGCTCTTACGTTTTACTTCAAGAAAAAGATTCGGACGGTTGAAGCTTGACACAAGTATGGACGGGCTCTCCATTTTCAAATGCCGCGCTATGTCGTTCTGGACAACTTTGGTTGCGGTGGCGGTCAGCGCAAGACATACTGCCCTGGGAAACTGTTCCCTCACCGAAGCAATCTCCATGTAGTCCGGTCGGAAGTCGTGTCCCCATTCGCTTATGCAGTGCGCCTCGTCAATCGTTATGCAGTCCACGTTTACATTTTCAGAGTGAAGAAGGTCCTGCATTCTTTGCGAGCTGAGCCTTTCGGGCGAGACATACAGCAGCTTGATTTTTCCGCTCCTGATTTTTCTGCACGTATCAAAATAGTCATCGCTTTCCTGTGCCGAATTGAGAAAGACCGCCTGAATTCCAAGTGACTCCAGCTGCGAAACCTGGTCCTGCATCAGCGCAATCAACGGGGAGACCACAACAGTAAGTCCGCCCATAATCAGAGCGGGAATCTGGTAGCAGATTGATTTTCCACCACCGGTCGGCATTACCGCAACAGTGTCGCGTCCATCAAGAACGTTTTGAATCACCTCACGCTGCATTGGTCTGAAAGATTCGTAGCCGAATACTGATTTTAAAATATGTTCCGGTGTTTCCGCCATGTTTTTCTCCTGGTCAAAGTTGTTCCCGCCGTAACCGCAGCTTGTGACGCAAAATCCGCAGAGCAGGGCCGTCTTTGTGCTGAGTTTTTTTACCGCATCGAGCATCAGATTATACTGGTTTTCTTCCAAAGTATAAATAATCCTCCTTATATAAAGACCGTTGCCGCAGCAAAAAAAATTGCCCGCCACTTGCACATTTTTTTTCTTTTTGATATAGTATATATATTGTTTTTGCCGGCTTGGTGGAATGGTAGACACGAAGGACTCAAAATCCTTTGCCCTCAAAAGCGTCTGAGTTCAAGTCTCAGAGCCGGCACTTTGACAACGGTTTCCTTTTTGGGGACCGTTTTTTTATTCGAGCGGCGGAGTTGGTAATTTACCAGCCTCCCAAATCCATTCCTGCCTGATTTTTCCTGTACTCCACCGCAACCGCAATGCTCTCTCCGTCGATTATTGGCTTTTCCGACATGTCCGCTATGGTCCTTCCAAGCTTAAGGCATCCGCTTATTGCCCGAGGTGAAAGCTGGTAACGGTTCGCGCTTTTTTCCAGAATGTCCCTCGCCTTGTCGGTTGTGCGGCAGTATTCTGCAATCTCCGACGGCGTTAGATTTGCGTTCTTTTTTCCCTGCCTCTCTCTCTGGATTTTGACCGCCCTGGCAATTCCTTCCCGAAGCTCGTCCGTAGATTTTGTCTGGATTTCATTTTCGCCACGAGTTGAGCTGTCCACCTGCACCATTATGTCGATTCTATCCAAAAGCGGACCGGAAAATTTTTTCCAGTATTGTTCTATCGACCTTGCCGAACAGAGACAGACTTTTTCCTTGGAGCCAAAAAAACCACAGGGGCATGGGTTTGTTGCCATCAGAAGCTGGAAATTCGCTGGATAGACTGTTGACCTTCCGGCTCGACTCAAGGTGATTGCGCCACTTTCAAGGGGAACGCGGAGCATCTGCAGCACCGAGCTTTTGAATTCGGATGCCTCGTCCAGAAAGAGGGTTCCGTTGTGCGCAAGGGATATTTCTCCCGGCGAGCAATGGAGTCCTCCTCCGCACATCCCCTCCACGCTTGCAGTCTGGTGTGGCTGCCTGAAAGGTGGTCTTCTCTGCAATGCCTGTCCCGGGGGCAAAAGTCCTGCTATTGAATAGATTCTTGTGACAGGTTGCGCCTCCTCCATCGTAAGCAGCGGAACAAGATTCGGGTAGTGCTGGAGTGTCAATGTTTTTCCGCACCCCGGTGGACCGTATGCCATCAGATTGTGACCGCCGGCTGCCGCAATCTGTAGTCCGCGCAAAAGAAAATCCTGTCCGCGAATCTGGTTGAAGTCGAAGCCATCCTCCTTAGGCGGAAAAAGTATGCCTCCGATTTCGACAGACCCTTCCGGCACGTTGCGTCCTCTGTCAATGGATTCGTCCTTCTTCTGTGTAAATGATTCCGGGGAGCCAAGTGCCTCGAACGCCTCGCAAAGATTTTCCGCACCAAAAACTTTCATTCCCGGAACGTCCCTTGCTTCCTCGCAATTTCCGACAGGCACAATGCACATTGTTATTCCGCCCGAAAGCGCAGTGCTTGCCGCCGCATGGATTCCACGAACTGGCCGGACTTTTCCGTTAAGCTCCAGCTCTCCCATGACAAGTATCCCGCACTCATCTTTTCCGGGAATTGAGACAGGCCCATGAATGTCGGTGTCCAGCGGAAGACCGTCGGGAAAATCTTCTTCCACTTTGTCCAGACGTTTTTTTGCATCCAGAACCGCAAGCGCAATCGCAAGGTCGAATCCCGCACCCTCTTTTTTCAGGTCGGCAGGTGAAAGGCTTATCAGGACCCGCTCCGGTGGAAAATCCAGACCGCTGTTTCTTATTGCCGACCTCATCCGCTCCCGGCTCTCCTTTACCGCACCATCGGCAAGTCCAACAAGGTCCACCGCTGGAATCCCGCGTCGCAAGTCCACCTCAACGCTGACAAGGGAACCTTCATATCCAAATGGAGAAAAACTGTAAATCTTCATAAAATCTCCCAAAAACAACCGCTGTGTTCTTACAATATATATATGCCGTGGAATTCAGAATCCGCAACAAAAGTGGAAATTTTTTTGAAAAAAAATCGTGGTGGGATTGTGGTAAACGCTGCGTCCATACATAATTGACAAATGCAATTTTGTGTGTGAAACTATGTGTTATAAATAAAACTGTCAATGAGGGAATGTGAAATGAAAAAAATCTTCTATTATATATGTGCCGTAACGATGGCTCTTTCGATTGTTTCCTGCGGTGGAAAGGGCAAAAACGATGCAAAAAATGATGGCTCGAAAGTTTCTTCTGTCAGCGGAAATACTTCATCAGGTGATGTATCATCTGGTAATTCATCCTCTGCCAATGTAGCAGCAGCTGATACCTCAACAGTTGAGGCGGGGGACGCAAACTGGTTCATGGCCCAGACGGAAAAGGCCCCTGTAAAATCTGTTACGGCTTCAAGCGAACTGGTTGAGGCAAAGTTTGCCGGAAAATTTCTTTATCCACCAATCAACATTCTGGACGGCGACTTTAAAAACACTTGGTGCGAATCGGTTGACGGAGACGGAATTGGCGAGGCCGTGACAATTGAATTCGAGGAGCCTGTCAGTTTTGATGAAATCCAGGTTGTTAACGGATTTGCAACGGACGAAAGTTGGGAAATCAACAACAGAATCAAGACCCTGCAAATAACACAGGTTGCCGGAAAACATTACCAGAGAAAGGATTACGAGCTTCAGGATGGAATCAAGGACTGGCAGTCAATCAAGTTTGAATATCCTCAGACCGCCCAGACAATAGAGCTTGCGATTAAGGATGTCTACAAGGGAACCCAGTATGAGGACACATGCCTTGACGATGTCCGCCTTTTGTACAGGGGAAACGAGATTCCGTTTACGGGCGTGGAAAAACTGAAGAAGATTCAGGAAGAAAATTCCCGTGCCATGCTCAATTCGGATTTTGAATCAAAGTTTAAAGCTTTGTTCAAAAAGTGTGCGAACGTGGACGACCCTTTCATCTACCTTGTCATTGACGGTGGAAACGAAAGGGGCTGTGTAATGAAGGTGGACACCGAGGACGGCAAATTTAATCTTGTTGATTTTGATTTCTGCGAATTTCTTCCATCGGATATAGACGAGGAAGTTGTGAAGGAAAAAAATCTGACTGACTTTGCGGACAGAATGTCAAAATCAAATTACACAAGGATAGCGCTTGTCGAGGATGGTCCCGGACTTTCGGAATACAGCATTGGCAATTGCAAGATTTATGAAAAAAGCCGCCTGTCCTATGTCAACACTACGGTCGCGAAATTGGTCAGCGTGGACGGAAACATTGTCACAATCAACGGTGTGAAATATACCGTAGTTCCGTCGGCCGAAACTTTTGTCGCCTACCTTCCAATGTATCCAATGTAGATGAGTAAAAAAACTTTGGGCGGCTATGTCCCTCAAAAAAGGCGGGGACGGTTCAGAATATTTTGCGGAATCCATTTCTACAGGACCCTCCGTTTTTTGTGGTGGATTCGTTATGGAAACCGTTTTGCAAAAAAATCTGGACTGGACGTGGAGGGCCTGAGACAGAAATTTCCGTTCGTGGTTTTTTCTCATTCGGTTCCGCTTTACAGAAATCTTTCGGAAACGGATTCGCTTCTGCAGGAGGGGAAGGTTGCGAATCTTCATCTGGCGACAAAAAAAATTTCAGGTGCAGTGGTGGAGCCTGGAAAAATTTTTTCATACTGGAAATTGATTGGAAATCCCACAAGGATGAAGGGATATAAAAAAGGCATGATGCTTGAAAACGGTCGTCCTGTTGCAAGAACTGGTGGAGGCCTTTGCGCTCTTTCAAATCTGGTCTACTGGATGACGCTCCACACAAATCTGCGGGTGGCCGAAAGATGGCGACACAGCTTCGATGTCTTTCCGGACTCAAACAGGACACAGCCATTTGGAAGCGGTGCGACCTGCGTGTACAATTATCGCGACCTGATGGTTCTTAACTCCACCGAAAATCCCTACGCGCTTCTTGTGTGGATTGATGGAGATAAACTTTGCGGAGAGTGGAGAACGGATGTTCATGTCGGTGACAGCTACGAGGTTTACCAGAAGGAACACTGGATAACAGGCGAAATTGGAAATGTGTATGTCCGGCACAACAGGATTTATAGAAAACATTTTGTTGACGGGCAGTTTTATGGAGAGGAATTGGTTGCGGAGAACCATGCCAAGATGATGTACGAGCCGCTTTTGGCGCAAGAGAGTAAATGAGCAGCAGAAAGTTTATATCAAGGATTATTAAATTTGCATTGGTCGCGGTTTTGACGCTGGTGGTTTTTTCCATCAGGCTTTCAATGTTGAAAAAAAGCGACATGCCGAATGGACTGGACGGATATTATTATGTTCTTCAGGCGGAATCTTTTGTGACGCATCTGGAACTTGAAAATCCTGACCCTGAGTGCGGCTACTATCTTAGCGGATTTGTCTCGGGTGTCTGCGGTGATTCCATACTCGGTGTAAAAATTTGGTCCGCAATTTCTTCCGCGCTTTTTTCGCTTTCGGTTTTTGTTTTGATTTTTGTGCTCCTTGAAAAATCGTCGCTTCGTTTTTTATTTTCACTTGTCGGACTTCTTTTTTCCGCCGCATCCGTATGCACAACCGCAATGTCGCTCAACTACATCAACAACCAGACAGGACTGTTTTTTCTTTTGTTCTATGCGGCAAGCCTTGTGTCCGTTTTCAAAAAAAAGGATTCGGTCAAGGTCGTGATTGGAAAGGTGATACTTGCTCTGGTGCTTTTGGTGTTTACCATTTTGAGCCACAAGGTCAGTGCGGTCTACGGAATTTTGTTCACTGTCTTCTATATTGTTTCAAAAATTCTTTCGGGAAAACTTTCGAGCAGGAACGCCCTTTCGATAATAGTGTGCATATTTTTGCTTTTCGGAATTGTGTTTGTGATTGCGATAAACCAGTCTCCAAGATTCAACCAGTCATTTGGATTTCCGTCGTTTCCATTTTTGCATCAAAAGATTATCGACTCGATGGGGACAAGGGGACTTGCGGGTTCAATTGAAATCACGGTATGCTCTGTCCTTGCATTTGCTATGACTGCCGGTCTGATTTTCTTTAGAAAAAAAATTGGCGTGGAATGTTTTTTTGTGGCGATAGTTTTTTTCCCGTTCTGGAATCTTGATTCGGACATGGGTTTCAGAATGTCGCTGAACGGAATGTTGGTCGGTATTCCTCTTTTGATTTATGTTGCGTCAGCCCTTCTGGATTTTGTGAAAATCTGGAGCGCGGTAAAAACTGTTTCTCTTCTTGGACTCTGCGTTGCTTTTTTTGTTGCAATGTTTTTTACGCCAAAAGTTTACGACCCAAGGCTCGACCCTCCGTTTGAATATTACAAAAAGGTTGCGGAAAAAATCCAGCTGGAGGACGACACACTTTTGATTGCGCACCTTGGTCTGAACCACGTCTACACTTATTACAACAATCTGCGCGACTGCATGAACTGGCTCCCGAATTATGACATTGACGAGGACAAAATCTGGAGACTCGCTTACGGTGCTGATGCAGGAAGAATTGTCGAGGTGCTTGTCGCCGACTATGTAAAAAATCTTCCCGAGGAGGATATGGATAGAAGCGATTTGCTTGGCGATGTTGAATCCGAAAGACTTTTCAAGGAAATCACCCAGGTTGACAATAACTATGTTTTGCTCCAGGAATCCATCTGGCAAAAATATCTTTCCTACGAGGACCCTGAGATTGCCGAGACTTTCAACAACTGGTACAATCCAAGTGAGGTCCGTCCAGAATATATCCGCCGAACGGAAAAAAAGAAAGTTGTGGAATCGACTGAACAGGATTCGGAAAAAGAAGAGACTTTGGCCGATGAAAATGTGGAGAAGGAAGAAGAAACTGAATCCACGGAAAAAACAGCAGAGTGATTTATATTGAAGGATTTTTATGAAGATTTTGATAGTTGACGACGATGCCGGCATTGTTGATTTTGTGAACGCGGAACTTATGCACGAGGGATTTGAGACATCCATTTCCCGTACCGGTCGCGAGGCCCTTGAAAAAATTGAGAGCGAAAGGCCGGACCTTGTTCTGCTTGACGTGATGCTTCCTGAAATCAACGGGCTTGAAGTTTTGAGACGCATCAGACAGAATTCGTCTATTCCTGTAATTCTTGAGACTGCGCGTGGCGAGACTTTGGATAAAATCAACGGACTGAATTCCGGGGCGGACGACTATATTTCAAAACCGTTCGACATTGAGGAACTTGTTGCCAGAATCAACGCGGTGCTGCGGCGGACAAAAATTGAAAAGCAGGTTTCCAGGCTTGTGACGCGCGATGTGGAACTGGATGTGGAGAGCATGTCCGTGTGCGTGAAGGGAAAAAATCTTTCTCTTTCAAAAACAGAATTTATGATGCTCAAATTTTTTATGGAGAATGTCGGAAAGGTTTTAAGCCGCGACCAGATTATTGACGCAATCTGGGGCAAGGACCATTTTATTGATTTGAACACCGTCGATGTCTATGTCGGATATTTGCGTGGGAAAATTGACCAGAACTGTGGCGAGGAATATATAAAGACCGTAAGGGGGGCGGGGTATATCTGGAAATGAAAAAAAACTCCGTCTCTTTTAGAATGTCGCTAAAATTTATGATGGTGCTTGCAAGTTCCGTCCTGATTCTCTCCTGTGCCATTGTGGTGCTCATATATTTTTTTGTGCGCACGGAGCAGAACCATGAGCTCAGGGATTCCGCAATCCGTGTTGAAAAAATCGTGACGGAAAATAGGAATCCTTCGGCGCTAAAAGGTGAGCGTCCAGATTTTGCTGACGAGGAAAAACGTGGCGATGGAAAAAAACTGAAAGAAAAAAGCGGCGAAGAAAAAAAGGATGAGGAAAAGAAAAGACCATCGGACATGCCTCCTGGAATTATGGCTCCAGATTTTTCTCGCGTTCCATATTATGTGAACTATGTTGTGACGTCGGCGGACTCTGGATTTACAGAAACCGTATTCACAAACGAACCTGACATGCCCATCCTTCCCGAGACATCGTTCAAGGCCAAGACCTATCTGGTAAAAGATTTTCATGGAAGCAGAAATCTGAGAATTCTCTATCTTACAAAAAAAAGTTCCGACGGAAAATTTCTTGTGCAGGTTTCGCTGGATATGGAGCGTGACATTTCTTCGCACCTTCTGGACAAGATTCCACCCGCGATTGCGATTGCAGTGCTTCCGATTCTGGTCCTGTCGTTTTTTATTTCGCTTTTGATTACGCACAACACTATGGTTCCGGTCGTGAGGCTTACAAAATCTGCGGAACAAATTTCTTCGTCGAACCTTGGACTTCTTTTGCCGCGGACGGACAATGGGGATGAAATCGACAGTCTTGCCGCCACATTCAATTCTCTGTTCGAGCGTCTTAAAAAAGATTTTGAGCGTGAAAAAAATTTTACAAGCGACGTGAGCCATGAGCTGAAGACTCCTGTTGCCGTGATTCTTGGACAGTCGAATCTTTTGTTGCGGTGGGGAAAGGATGACCCTGTGCAGCTACAGAAATCGCTTGAGTCCATAAGGGGCGAGGCAAAATCAATGGAGGCGATAATATCAAATCTTTTGCAGATTTCCCGTCTGGAGAACGGAAAGATTCAGCATGTGTTTTCGCCAGTTGATTTGAATGCAATGTTCCGCAGAATTGTTGAGGAGTTTCTTGCTGTCGCACCCGATGTTGATTTTGTTGTCGCCGATGACGAGAGCATGTCGCTTGTCACGGATTCCGAACTTCTGCATCAGGTTCTGACTGTGGTTGTTTCAAACAGCGTGAAATTTTGTGGAAAAAAATGTACAATAAAACTTGGCTGGAAAAAAAGTACCAACGCGGTGACTGTGTTTGTTGAGGACGATGGACAGGGATTCCCCGAAGACGTTCTGCCAAATGTGTTCCAGCGTTTCTACCGTGGAGACGAGGCGCATGTGCGTTCTGCCGGTGGTGCGGGACTGGGGCTTTCGATTGCCAAAACCATTGTGGAAAATCTTGGCGGAAAAATTTCTGCCTACAACTGTAGTCCACATGGCGCTGGTATTTCTGTGGACCTTCCGCTTGGTGTCTGGTAAATTGTTTGTTGAGGTTTTGATATGAAAATAAAAATGGCGGAGAAGGATAAAAAAATTATTTCAAGGTTTTTGAAATATCTTGCGTGCATTGTTGCGGTTGTTTTTGTCGTCGGCGGGATTGTGAAACATTTTTCGTCTGGAAAAAAAGAAGAAAACAAGACGGACGTTGTTTTGGATGAAAAAAAATCTGCGGACAAAAAAACAAAGTCCGACGGAGGGTCCTGGGTGGATGATGTGATTGCCTCTGCGGATGAAGAAAAAAAGTTGATTCCGGTGTTCGAGATGTCCGACGCTGGAAATGTGTCTTCCGGCGGTTCTGTCCAGATTAGTGAGGAAAGAAAAATGTTTATCGAGAAGGCACAAAAATATATTGGTACCCCGTATAAGTATGGCGGGAGCGACAAGAATGGAATGGACTGTTCCGGCTTTGTCTATGCGGTTGCAATGGATGCGGGACTGGGAAAGATTCCAAAATCTTCGTCGGGGCTTTGTGAATATGCGGACCGCGTTGAAAAGGATGCCATGCTTCCGGGCGACCTTGTTTTTTTCGTGAGGGACGGAAAGATTTACCATGTGGCAATCTATCTGGGCGAAGGAAAAATAATTCACTCGATGAGCGATGGCTCCGTTACCGGGGTGGCAGTGTCTTCTCTTGACGAGCCGTACTGGAGCGAACACTATTATTCTTCGGGAAGAATTTTGAAATAAATTCTAAATAAAATACTCTCCAAATTCAATTTTACTCAAAAAAAAATCACATGCGGATGAGCGGACTTTGTTGGCGGCGTGATGGGGCATCGTCTTCAAATTTTTTTTTATATATAACAGAATTTTATCTTGACAATACCCGGGGGGGGGTATAATGTTGGTAGCTTTAAAAATCTAGGAGGATTTAAGCATGAAGAGAGCAAAACTTATTATGGTCGCGCTGTGCACAATTTTTGCGGCAATGTTGGTTGTGGGATGTCAGAATGCCGCAAGTGGAAGCAATGACCAGGGTACGCAGCAGGGTAGCGGAACTACTGGAGGCAACTCTGGAAGCACCGGTGGAACTACGACAAGTTCCAATGTTTTTGCGGGAACAACGTGGGTACTTACAACAGATTCAACTAAGACGCTCGCATTTAATGCCAATGGTACTGTTACGGGTGCAATCTTGACTACTTCGGTGGAAGGAGTCTCTTACGCGTATACGGTTCAAAACTCTACTGAAGCCATAATCTCTATGGTAATGGACGGTGTGCCAATTAGTACGATGTGCAAATTTGTCATTGATAGTGCAACTGCAACGACTGGTGGTAAAGTATATATGTTTATGGCCGGCAGTTTCCAGACTAGCCCAGAACCAGGGGAATATAGCAAGCAGTAATAAAACTGTTTAATCTCTCATGCCCCCGGAGGATTTTGCTCTGGGGGTGTTTTTTTATATATTGGAAAAATATTCTTATGGATATATCTGCATTGGGGCGCTCGCTTGTAAAGTAATAGTCTAAAAATCGAAAATATAGTATATTGTATGCTATGGTTGCCCTTTCAGAAACGCTTGAAAAAGAAAGAATCTCACATGCTTTAGAAACATCCGTTAATCACAAGGAGTCTTTTGGGCAATATTTTACACCATATCAAATAGCCAAATTTATGGTATCATTGTTTCCTGTTACCGACAAAAAAATAAAGCTTCTTGATCCGGGCGCAGGAATTGGAACTCTTTCATGTTCTTTTATGGAAAGAATTGTGAGGGAAAAATGGAATACCCCTGACATTCATGTTTCTGCGTATGATATAGATAAAGGTATATATGAAACATTAAGTGAAAATATAGCATCGTCTAGTGCGGCTTTTAAAAAATCAGATTATGAAATATTTTCAGAAGATTTTTTGGAGAAAACGTCGTTTGAATATACATGGAAAATTAACGAAACATACACCCATGTTATAATGAATCCCCCATATAAAAAAATACTGACAAGCTCAAAAGAAAGACAATTTGCTCGTGCGTTCGGGCTTGAAACTGTAAATCTTTATTCGGCGTTTATGGGGGCTGCGATTTCTCTTACTGAGGATAACGGCTATATCATTGCGATAGTTCCGAGGAGTTTTTGCAATGGTGTTTATTATAAGCCGTTTCGTGAATTTATTCTAAAAAATTGCGCAATCAAACATATTCATCTTTTTGAATCACGCGACAAGGCTTTTAGGGATGAAGCAGTTTTGCAGGAAAATATAATAATAATGCTTCAAAAAAATGCGGAACAAGAAAATGTAAAGATTTCCTATTGTAATGATGATTCTTTTGCTGGTCTTTCAGAGTTCGATGTTCCGTTCAATCAAATCTTGCGCAAAAATGACAGCGAAAAATATTTCAATATTCCTACGAAACAACAGATTGGGAATGAAAATTTGATGGTCTACTTGAATCTAAAAGATTTAGGAATAAAAGTTTCAACAGGTCCGATTGTTGATTTCAGAATGAAAGATTTTTTGCTCAAAGATTATGCAGAAAAATCTGTACCACTAATTTATTCTGTCCATTTAAAAAAGCATCGACTTTTGTGGCCTCAGGAATCAAAAAAGCCAAATGCAATTTTAGAAGCTGATGAAGTTGCTAAACAACTTTTTCCGAAAGGCTTTTATGTCATTGTAAAGCGTTTTTCTACAAAAGAAGAAGAAAAAAGGGTTGTGGCTTCTATTATAACGCCTGATGATTTTATAAACGACAGTATCACTTTTGAAAACCATTTGAATGTATTTCATATAAATAAAAATACTCTTTCAGAAAATATTGCCTATGGTTTAGTTTGCTGGCTTAACTCAACTTACATAGATGAAAAATTCCGGCTTTTTAGTGGACACACGCAAGTCAATGCAACTGATTTACGGAATCTTCCTTATCCGAACATTGACGATTTGGAAGTATTAGGCATACAGTTGAAATCTGAAAAAGAATGGAATCAGAATGTGTTTGATAAAATTTCAGAGGTTGTAATAAAATGAAAATTGAAGAGCAGATAAAACAGAAACTTGAAGAAGCAATAGACATCCTCAAAAAATTTGGAATGCCATCTGCCCAGCAAAATGAAAGAACGGCATATTGTTTGCTTTCTCTTCTAAATGTTACACCGGAAAAAGAATGGAAAAATGCAGAAAGTCCCCTTGTCGGAATAACACCGATGATGACTTTTGCAAAGAAATATTACAATAAGGAATATGCTCCGAATACACGAGAAACATTCCGTAGGTTCAGTACACATCAGATGGTTCAGGCCGGAATTGTGGTTTATAATCCAGACAAGCCCGACAGGGTTGTAAACAGTCCTAATGCAGTTTATCAGATTTCGACGGAAGCATTAAAAGTTATTAAAGCATATAAGACGACTTCTTTTGATTCCTTGATGGCGGACTTCATAAAGAATCAATCTACACTTTCCGCACAATATGCACGTGAACGAGAAATGAATATGGTTTCTGTAAAAATCAAAGAAGGGTATCATATTCAAATTTCACCTGGAAAACACAGTGAATTAATCCGCGATATTATAGAACAAATGGCTCCAAGATTCTTGCCGAACAGTACATTGGTTTATGTTGGTGATACCGGCGAAAAATGGGGCTATTACGACCAAGAACTTGCAGGAAATCTTTTGTTCAATGTTCAGCAGCACGGGAAAATGCCGGATGTAATTCTTTATGTTGAGGATAAAAAATGGCTTGTTCTTGTGGAATCAGTAACTTCCCATGGACCTGTTGACAGTAAAAGATACATTGAGCTAGAAGAATTGTTTGGGAATGTAACTGCCGATAAAGTTTATATTTCGGCATTTCCTGGCAAGAAAACTTTCACTCATTACGCGCATGAAATTGCCTGGGAAACAGAGGCCTGGATTGCCGATAATCCAACACATATGATCCATTTTAATGGGGATAAGTTTATTGGTCCCCATAAGAAATAGCAGGTGACAACAAGCCGTAGACCCTGTAAATTTTTTTTGTAAATGGCTTTAACGGCTGCCGTCCTGTCGCAGGCAAAGCTTGCAACCTAATTTACATCCGTTCCTTCCAATTCTGTCAGCACCATGTCCAAGGGTGCGCCCATCTGTTGTGCAGCAGTTTCCGCAGGGACATTGTAGTTCCGTATTAGGACAAGGGCTGCTTCCACGGATTTAATACGAGACCCTTGTTCAATCCCTTCTTTTGTGGCCTCTTTTCTGATATCGCTTTCCCATATTCCCATACTCATGTATTCCTTGCGGAATATTTCATCCGCCTTGATTCCGTACACACGTTCCTTCAGTTTTTCCGTGAAGCTGTCAGTCGTTCTGTCTTCGCTTACGAACCTGAGGAATGCACCAAGCTCCCTGTCGCTCACATCTGCGTACGCACTTGCATTATAGATTATTTTTTCTG
>CACZPR010000031.1 GCA_902783155.1 uncultured Spirochaetaceae bacterium | reverse complement strand
GGAATCAATTTGGACACACCCTTCCAGATAGTCCCGTCTCTCAGCTTCGGACTAAAAATCTAGTTTTGGTTTTGGCTCTTCTCGTGCTGCGACATGATTGTGTTGAGCGATTCGGACGACTCACGTGTACGCTTGGCAAGGTTTATCAGATTTTTTGATTCGTCCGAAAGCGACTTTGCCTCGTTGTAGATTTCGTGGCTCGCGTTGTCAACATCCTTGGACGCATTGAAAAGGGCTTCCATGTTTTTGTTCACCTGCTCCGCAAACTCTTCCTGCTCGGCAAGTGCGTTCTGCATTTTTTTTGCAATTGCAGCCAAATCGGCGGACTCTTTTGCAATAATCTCACCCTCCCTCTGCTGCTCCATTACGCTCTGGGAAGCCGCACCAACTTTTTTCGCGCTCTCCTGCGAATCCGTGTTGATTTTTGAGAGAGATTCGTTGACCTTCATGCAAAGTTCCACGCTGTGCTGAATCTGCGAAATGACCACGGTGATTATCTCACCAATCTTCGCCGACCACTGTGAAGTCTGTGAAGCAAGGTCCTTGATTTCACGTGCGATTACCGCAAATCCCTTTCCCGACTCACCCGAGTGCGCCGCCTCAATCGAAGCGTTCATGGCAAGAAGGTTGGTCTGCTGCGCAAAATTATCCAGAGTGGTGACGACACCAAGAATCTCCTGTGAAGAATCCTGGACCTTCTCCATCTCGTCCAAAAGTTTTTTCATGTCACCGGAACTTCCGCTTGTGATTCCAGAAAGTCCCCTTGAAAATTCAGCAGCGGAACTAACGCCATCACCGACACTCTGAATTCCATGAATCACATCGTTTATTCTGTTGGCCGTGGACTCAATCAAGAGGCTCTGTTTTTCAAACTGCTGTCTCATGGAACCAAGGAAGCTGGTCAGATTTGTAACAGCCTTTGCCGTCTCCTGCTGCGACTCACCCTGAATGTCCAGTGCCTTCTTGATTTCCTCAACCTTGTCCTGTGTGGAATCCACCGCGACATTCACAGTGTTGACAGAATCTGCAAGCGAACGTGAAATCTCCGCAGTCTCCCCCGCAACGGTCATTGCATTCTGGAAAACATTTGAAAGCTTGTCCTTCTGGTCCGTGGTCTTTTTTGCAAGCCTCTCGACTCTCTTCTGATTTTTACCATCGCGGTTAAGCAGGGCAACAAATATCGCCATATCTATAGAAAAGAATGCAATACCCTGCGTCCACACGAACGGAGTAACGCCCCTGACCTGCGCGACAATATCGCTTATGGCAAAAATGGAGCCGCCAATAAATCCAACAATCAGCTGGGTGGAGCCGAACATCTTTTTCTTCGCTGCCCGGATTATGATTACATATCCATAGACGATTACCGCGAATGTCGGAATCAAGAGGATTGTGAACAGATTGTTTACGACAGAATTCTTTCCAACGTTGACCATATACAGAATCAGCACGACAACATCAAAAACCAGGACCACTGGAAGCATTTTCTTGAAATAATTTCTCTTGAAGAACGCCGCCAGATACAGCGCCAAAAATCCCATGCTGATTGTGAGGGATGCCCTTGTCAACACACGGTGCACAGTGTACTTGATCAGCGGAATCTCGCAGCCCATGTCATAGAAATAGTACATGACAAAGATGACGCAGATTGAGTACATCAGGTAGGCGATGTCCCTGGATGAAATGTACTGCGCAAGACTGTAGACCGCCATGAAAAGACAGACAACCGCCATCAGCAAAAAGATTCTCTGGTTAAAAATGTTGTGGATTTTGTTCTGGAAATATGCCTGGGCCGGACTGTCCAGAGTCAGTTCCAAATCATCCACGTCGGTCTCCATCGCGTAGATTCTCAGGGCAAGAACAACGGAGCCATTGTGTATGCAGGACTTCGGAATCAAAATGTCGCAGGCGTTTTCTATACGCATATTGTAGTCAGGAGGAAGATTTCCACGCGAACCAACGTAGACCCCGTCAGCATAGACCGCGACCGCATAGTTTCCTTTTCCAAAACCAAGATAAACATCGTCATTTGAAAGCGACCTTGGGATTTCCACAGTCTTTCTTATCCAGCAATAATTGTCGCCGACGGTCCCAAAAACAATTGGACCGGAACTCTCAGCCTTATCCCACGACGAGTCATCATAATCCGGGCGAGCAAACTCCATATTGTCACGCAGGGCCAGCTTCCATCCGCTGTTGACATCAACGGAAGTTCTGGTTCCATTTGTGCAGGAAAAAAACAGCACCCCGCAGAGCAGGGCAATTCCCGCCAAAAGAAATTTTTTCATAATTTTCTCCATAACACTTTCTCACCTTATTCTTCGGCCACAATTATAGCAAGATTTACGGACACTTGTTAACCCTTTAGGGTGGGATTCATGCTGAAGTTCTAAAATTTCCCCAAGGCTTTTGAATTTTTTCCGATATTCAGCTAGAATGGTGGAATGAAAAGACCTTCCAAATTGAATATAATACTCTCCGCTGTATCGGGGATTCTGGTTCTGGCACTTGCGGCTTTTGTTACACTTTTTTTGATTGAACACAAAAAACTTTCCTCATGCACCGAAAAATATTATGCCGTAATCGACGACAGCATTTTTGACGAATACTTTAGAACCACAGACCAGAGCCTTCTCCCCGCAGATTTTGCGTTGATTTCCGCCTCGGATTTTTCCGCCCTTGATTTGAACAACGGTAAATCCCAAAAAAGACCATACGCATGTGCCGTTGCATTTGTCACAAAAGATGAGTCTATGGCTTTTTTTGATTCCAAATCCGAAAATGCCCTGACAAAAAGCTACGCTCTAAAATCAAAATACTATTTTCCATCCGCACCAACAGATTTTAATCAACTTTCTTCTATTAATATGCCCAATTTTACGCTTTCACTGAGCGATGCCGAAAGTCTGCCAGAAGGAAACATGGCACTCACGGTGGACTCAAAATATGCGGGGGACGAGGGTTACGCCCTTGAAAAAAAGACTTCCGCAAGATGCAGCGTTTTGGTCCCAAGTTTTTCAAAAAGCGTCCTTGATTTTTTTGACGGATTTTTTCAGGGCAAAGAGCCGAGTTCGGACAACGTGGGTTTTGTTGCGGCGGTCGGCGACATAATGGTTGAGCGCGGGGTGCAGGACATTCTGATTGAAGACAAGGATGGGCTGGAAAAAGTTTTTGGCACAACACTTCCGATTTTGCAGAACAACGACATAACGATTGGAAATCTTGAGGGGGCCGTCACCGAATCAACAGCAAAGTCCTACAAATCATTCACATTCAAATTCCACAAGGAAGTTCTTCCCGAGCTAAAAAAAGCTGGATTCAACTATCTCATGCAGACGAACAACCACTGCTACGACTACGGAGAGGAAGGATTCAGGGACAGCCTTGCCGCATTGGAGGAATATGGCATACCGACATCCGGTTCCGGCTACACCTACGATGAGGCAAAAAAATTCTACCACACGACAGTCAACGGAATGAAGTTCGCAATAATCAGCTGCGGAGCCTTCCCCGTGGAGAGGACCGGATTCAATGGAGAAAAAACCGCAACCGCAACCGACACCCGCGCCGGAATCCTATGGCAGAACGAGGAACTTTTTGAGGAAATCAAAAAAGAAAAGGCGGCAGGCAATTTTGTGATAGTAAACGCACATGCAGGAACCGAATACAGTCGAAGCCCCAGCAAATCCCAGCGAGAACTTTACGAAAGATTCATAGACTCGGGAGCCGACGTTGTTTTTGGAAGCCACCCGCATGTTCTCCAGCCAACCGAATGGTACAATGGAAAGGTCATAGTCTACTCGCTCGGAAATTTCATTTTCAACGAAATGCAGGACTTTGCATCCTACGGCGCATTGGACACGGAGATTGTGCGGCTCGGGGTGGTCAACGGAAAAACTGTCTACACCGAAATCTACCCGGCAAAAATCAACGGAACATCGGTCGCATTAAAACAATAAGCTGATTTAAGATTGATTTTCAGAGTTGATTTTCAGAGGTTCACAAATCTCAAAAAGTCATGTATAATAGAAGATAAACCACATTCCCGGCAAGGGCTATTTGGAGATTTTTATGACGCTAAAAGAAAAATATGAAAGAAGCCTTCAGGATTCAGAAAACTTTATCAACGGTGAAAAAAAGAATGTCACAAGCTCATACAAAAATGGAGTTGTGCTTGCCAATTTTTTCAACAAGGAACTTGACTACTCAGACATAAACGTACACTACAGCTACCCGGTGGAGCGTTTTGGAAAAACTGAGGACTGGGATTTGAAAATCCGTTTCCAGCTCCGCAAGTCCGAAATCAACAGGAACTCCCCACTGAACGCGAGCTTTGTTTTCCAGCATCTGTCCGTTCTCGCCGATTCTGAATGGGTGAAGGGTGAACCGACCGACAGTATCGCAAAGGAAATCTGCCGTGGAATGAAGGACCATCTGGATCCAGTCCAGCCCGACCTGAACATAAAACAGATTACGGTGGAGTGGGCAATCCATGTTCCGGACTGCACGACTGTTTTTGTAAATCTCCTGTACGCCTACCCAAGTGAAGCCGAGCTTGAAGCAAAAATGGAAGCTGAAATGGCTGCCGCGGAAGGAAAGGAACAGGAATAAACCGGGGTTGATTTTGAAAAAAAGTTTTAAATTGACACTTCTGTTTTTCTGTCTCAGCTGCATAGGCATCGGGATTTTTTCCTCATGCTCGAACGGTCCAAAGCTGGAGGGCGTGTGGGAAAGTTCAACAGCAGTGTCTTATGAGTTTACAAAATCCACATACACGATGAAGGTCAACATCCTTTTCGCGGTCGCAAAGATTTCGGGACCATACAGGATTGATGGGGACTCGCTTTTTGTCACCGCCGAAAAAATTTCTTTTGACGACGGAAAGACCTGGACCAAAAACAACGGAGAGATTTTTTCAACCGACGAGCAGATTCTGCCACTCACATTCAATTCGGACGGAACAATCTCAATCTCCAACATGGTTTACACAAAAGCAAAAAAATGAAAAAAGTTTTTTGTCTCTGCGCAAGTATTTTTCTGATTCTGGTCTGCATGTCATGCCAAAATCCGTCCACCAAAATCAAAGGCAGATGGGCAAGCGTACAGACCGGCGCAATCTATGATTTTTCCGGAAAGACTTTTGTTTTGAACACATCCGTCTTGAATTCGGCGGTGATGGCAAAGGGAAGCTACCGATGCACAAAAAATTCTCTGACAACAGTGGTGGAACAGCTTTCTTTTGATTTTGGCGAAACATGGGAAAAGAACGACGGCTCCCTGATTCCGGCACAGGAAGTCCAGCGTCCACTAAAATTTATTGCCCCCGACAAAATTGTTCTCTCCGATGCCGAGTACGTCAGGTTCTAGTTTCCAATTTCGTCCTGCGGATTAAAACTTTCGGGCAAAAGTTCCTCCAGAGTTTTTATTTTGTATTCATCCGGATTTTTCGCCATGATGATTTTAAAATCACGCCCACAGAATTCGGCCATGACCTGACGGCACACACCGCACGGCGCACAGAAGGATTCCGTCTTTCCGTTTGGTCCACCGACTATTGCTATTGCGGAAAACTTTTTTTCACCCTCGCTGACCGCCTTAAAAAAAGCAGTACGCTCCGCACAGTTGCTCGGTCCAAAAGCCACGTTCTCGACATTGCATCCCGTGTAGATTTTTCCATCCTCGGTCAAAAGCGCAGCCCCGACAAAATATTTTGAGTAAGGCGCATACGAATATTTCAGCATGGAAAGAGCTTTTTCAATCAAGATTTTTTCGTCCATATTTTTCCTCCGTCAATCAGTTTTTTGATAAAATCTGTCAGAACATTTGAGCACCTGAGCTGTGTCGCCTCGGACGGATGATAGTCGCAGCCAAATCCTTCCTCCGGGGTCTGCGGAACAAAATGCAGAAGCGAAATCCGGTCGTCGCCGGTCTCACCTGTGTATTCCGCGGCAGCCTTTTCGATTTTCCCGAACAGACGGTTTCCACCAAGCATGATTCCCATTGTCAAAACAAAATACGCATCTGGATTTTTGGAACGGATGTCCTTCAAAAATTTCACATACTCACTTGCATATTCGTTCTGCCGGTCCTCATTTTCTCCGGTATAGCTGTCGTCGTTTGTTCCAAGATTCACGACAATCAAATCGCTTTTAAAATCAGCAAAGTTCCATTTGTGGTCCTCGAACATTTTTGAATTCCAGTTGAAGCAAAATTTTTCGTAGTGCGGCGGGACCAACTGGATTGTATTTTTGTTGCCATCGTTAGTCCACCCCGAGACAATTCCAAATCCGCTGAAACTTGTAAGAAGATAGTCCGCATCCAGATTTTTTGCCGTCATATAAGCGTAGGCCTTGGTAGCATTTTCGGTCTGGGTTGAAAAAAGTTCCTCCGCGCATTTGCCCTCAACACCATATCCACAGGTGATGCTGTCGCCAATAAATTCTATCTTCAATTTTTTTTGTGGAGCCGGGGAAAGTTTTGCGTCCGAATCCACCACAATATTTTTTATTCCAAGATAGGACTGGGTTCCTTCCGAAAGTTTGATGAATCTGACTCTCGCCTTTTTGATTTTGTCACCATCAAAAACAGTCACACGTTTTGATTTTTCATTCATGCTGCCAATCGCGACAGATTTTTCATCAACAAAAATTTCATACCTTGCCCAGTTCATTTCCGGACTGCCGTCGTCCTTTGTCGATGGATGCGCACACTCGTCGCCAAGCAAATCGAACGAAAGACTTTTTGCCTCAATCTCAAACTCAATTCCGCTTGCAGAAAGAATGAGCCATCTTGTTCCATTGTCATCAAGCGTCCTTCCCAAAAGTTTCACATTTGAAGAATCCGCCGAAAAAAATTTGTTTTCCATAATAGAAGATTTTAAATTGTAACACCGCAAAAATCAAGGATAAAAAAACAGAATGGAATCTATAAAAATTTCATTTCCGAAAATTCGTTACTCGCAACTAACTACACACATTTCGTTTTATATGCTATAATATGCCCAAAAATACAAACTTTCTTCTATTATATAACACATAAAGGAGCATTTTTATGAAATCTTATTTTGATTTGAAGGGACAGGTTGCTGTCGTCACAGGTTGTTCAACGGGTCTTGGCGTACAGATGGCAAAGGCGCTCGCAAACCAGGGTGCAAAGATTGTCGCTGTTGCGCGCAGGAAGGAAAAAATAGATGCGGTCGCGGATGAAATCAAAAAGGAGTTTGGTGTCGAAACTCTTGCAATCCAGTGCGACATTACCGACACGGCAAAGGTTGATTCCGCCGTTGACGAAGTGCTTGCAAAATTCGGACGCATCGACATTGTAATCAACAACGCTGGTACTGGTGCGGTCGCTCCTGCCGAGGACATAACGGATGACCAGTTCTACAATGAGGTCAACATCGATTTGTTCGGCTCTTTCCGTGTGGCGCGTGCGGTCGCAAAAAAGGCGATGATTCCAGCAAAATATGGACGTGTAATCAACATTGCAAGCATGTACGGTCTGGTCGGAAACAAGGTTGCACCATGCTCTCCATACCATGCGGCAAAAGGTGGAGTCGTAAACATGACACGCGGACTTGCTGCCGAGTGGGGAAAATATGGAATCACCGTGAACGCAATCTGCCCGGGATATTTCTATTCACCGCTCACAAAGGAAACCCTGGACTCAGACTTTTTCCAGTCCAACGCCCAGACCATGATTCCACTGAGCCGCTACGGAAATGAAGGCGAACTTGACACAGCCGCAATCTTCCTTTCAAGCCCCGCATCAAGCTATGTGACAGGAGTAATCCTCCCGGTTGACGGCGGTTATACTGCAATGTAAAAAAAATCCCCATTTTGGAAAATGCGTCCAGTGCAAAATCCAAAATGGGGAAAAATGGATTTATGGAACCTCTAAAAACTTCAGTTTTTAGAGGTAACTTTGAGACCGCGATGTTTAAAAGCCTGTAATTTCGGGCTTTTAAACTCGCAGACATCTCTAAAAAATCATTGAAAATGAGTTTTTAGAGATGTCCTTTACTCTTCAGCATGTCTATTTGGCACACCAACATTCTCTTTTCGCATCATATTCTTCATTATTTTCCACAAGCTCAAAGCTCACGCCGGAATCTGTAACCGTTGCATTAAGTCTGTAGATTTTGTTGCTCGGCAATTGGTTTTGCAATGTTGATTTGTAAACGATTGACAGGGAACCATTTTCATTCTGCTCCGGGTGCATCCACAAAAGTCCATAGCCTGAGCGGGCGGTATTGTCGTTGCCAGATTTGAAATCCTCGCTCCATCCGGCGTATGTAAGATTTTTGTTTCCATACTTGAATGTTGTCTCAAAACTTACATCCGGTATTCCAAGTCCAATAGTCCGTCTGAATCCAATTGTCCCGGACTCTCCCGGCTCCAGCGAAAGCACAGATTTTTTTTCATCATAGCAAAGACCATATCCACCATCACCATGCCTGTTTGCAAACATGGCGGAACCTTCAACCGAAAGCGCGGAACCGCTGTTGTTCGTCACGTGGATTGTCTGGTAATTGTTGTACGCAAAATCAATTCCATCAACCGCAAGCTGAGGTTCTTTGCATCCAACGAAGCCCAAAACCAGAGCCGCCCCAAAAATAAAAAGTCCAAACTTTTTGTTCATTTTATTTTCCCCCTTAGAAAACTTTTATTTGAACTCATCCTTTTTACTTTTTTGCAAGCTGATTTTATGATTAAAATTCACCTTACACTCCGAATTTACCACGCAAATTCCAAAAACGCAAGGTCAAAAAGCCTGATTATTACGTATGTAATAGGGCATTATTACGTATGTAATATTTAGTTTTTAGGAGTTCTTATAACATAAACAGTGCCAGTTGTTTTTTTTCCATCTATTATAATGGCATCGTTTTGCGGGAGATTAAAAATTGTAATTGACCACGGCAAAACTTTGTGAGTCCCATCAAGGGAATTTGTTTTTATGCGATTACATATAAAAATTGGTTCCAGCGTGATTGGGTCTGTTTTTTTCATGTCGAATAGATTTTCTACTTTTTTTGTGGCCAATTCTTTTGCATATTCCATATACAATGCGTTTGTGCTTTTTTTGAAATATACACCTATCGAATCCCAGCCAACGGAATCGGAGGAGACCATTTTTCTCAGAAAACTGATTCCACCATTGTCGATAAAATCAATACCGTTGTCAGCATAAGAAATTCCTCCCGCTTTGTTGAAAAGCCAGTAAAGGAACATGCAGACAGCACCACGCTTGCCAACACTGTCATTTCTTCCCAGATAGTCATTGCCGGTCAAAGAATATAGTCCAGTATTTTCAAGATAGTAGTTGACAAAATCCTTGTTGCCCCCGGAAACCCCATAACCACAAAGGGATTCCGTCAAATGGCTGCAACCTTCGTCCAAAAAAATTTCCTCCTGCGGGGCATTGCTTTCTCCATTCAAATAGCGA
Source organism: uncultured Spirochaetaceae bacterium (assembly GCA_902783155.1). Lineage (GTDB taxonomy): Bacteria > Spirochaetota > Spirochaetia > Treponematales > Treponemataceae > Treponema_D. Next base: position 13,135 of record CACZPR010000031.1, on the reverse strand, counting down.
ATCCATGTCTTGTTGGTAAAGTTTATTGAATGTGTAAACTCATGTGCGAGAGTCGCAATCAATGAATTGACATTGTAATTGGAATCAGACTCATCTGGAACCGCAACATAAATTATATCCATCTCATTGCTGTAGGGATTATATCCACTGTCCGAAGAATTTCTATTGTTTCTGAAAAAATCTGCGGAATTAAAAAATCCGACCGCCATTTTTTCTTGATTGATTGTCGGTGTAAATAAAATTGAAATTGTTCCATCGCCATTTATGTCCGCACACTTTCCCCAGAACTGTGTCACACGTGGATATATTATGGTCTCAAACTTTTCTATGCACTTATCCAAAAAGAATTTTTCGCCATCAAAATTTTCTGGAATCCATGCGGAAACATTTTTTCCTGAATAATACTTTTTTGCGGAAATTTCATGCGGGCTGCCACCTGTGTTGCCTGTGTTCATAACATAAAAAGTTTTTTCCGTATCATCTTTTGACGCAAACCTTCCCGTAGATGGAGGAAGCATTTTTAGGGAAGCAGTTTCCGTCCTAAACGACACATCCCTTTTTATGGCATCGCAATTTTCATTGAACATCTGTTTTTCTTTTGTGCCGCAGTTGATTTCAAGATTTTCCACACTTCCATCAAGACTTACAAGCGCAAGTCCACCGTACCCATTTTCACATTCAATTGTCCGTGGAAGGTCGCCCAACATCTGAACGGACATTCCATTATCAGCAGTTTCTGAAACGAATACCGTCACTACCGATTTTTTATTTGTGGCAGTGTCCACGGCACTTATCTCATGGCTTCCGGAGGAAAGTTTTCGGAAAAACTCATTCCCAGAACCAAGCCGTCCGTCAATCGATGACTCCCAAAGTATTGTGTCGGAGTCCTTTATGTTGCATGAAAAAAACACAGGAACATCTGCGTCATAATTCCATGAAACATTCGGGCTCCAGATTTCCAGTTGGAAATCATCGATGGACGATGTGCATCCCGCAAACATCAGCACAGAGAAAAACAGAAATGCCGAAAAAATTTTTAATCTATTCAACACAGAAGCTCACCGACGAACTGGAAATATTTGAGACAGAATAAAAGTCTTCGCTCTGGTAATACATGTCGCCATAACTTTTCTGCGCATTTATGCACAAATAATATGTCCCTCCGTCAAGAACATTTGCAGGAACAGTTACAGAACAACCGTTCACGGAGGCAGTCCATTTTGTGCTGGTGGCATTTTTCACAATCACCTGATAGGAGACATCCTTTCCGCTTGGCTCCCACACTATCTGGATTCTGTTGGATTTTTTCAGAGAACAGCCTTTCATAACATCATTGCCATCAGAGTCCATAAAAGATTTGACTTTCGGCTTGTCGAAGAGCCTTGTGTGCGGAACCTGCATTGTATAGATATTTTCCATTGCGTTGGACTTTACGGAAAGCGTATAGACATCATCATCCACTCCGTTCATGGTTCCAACATAGCACTGGGCCGAGTTGTCGAATTCAAGAAACGCCACAACTCCCGCACGATTTTTAGCAAGGACGACAGCACCATTGACAGCCTGCCCCATGCCGTTTTCAATATACACACGGAAGTTGACATCCTTGTAGATGTCCGACTTGATGCTGACCCTGACCGAAACTTTTGAGCTTTCAATATAACCGCCTGAGCATGACACAAGAAAAAACACGAGCGGTATTAAAAGCATCAATACATTGCGGATGTTTTTTTTCATTTCAAGGTCTCCGAATCCCAGTATGGTTTTATTGCGGTCAGCTTGCTAGTTTCTGTTGTCTCGTCCGTATCAAAGTAAATAAACATTCCATTATACTCCGCGTTGAGTTCAGTTCCTATGCTGCTAACAGAATTATCAACTCCAATAAGTTCTCCTGAAGTAGCATTGTATACACGAAGATTGTCGCACCCTACAACGAAGCACTGGCCGTCAATTACTATCGGGCGCGTATCAAGGGAACCGGAACCTTCTGGAAGGTCCCCCCAGATGTATTCCCCGTTGCTGGCATCTATGCACTGAATGTTTTTTATAAGACTCTCGTCTATGCCTGTCATTTTTGAAGAAAGATAGCCACCTGTGTTTGTGAAATAAAATTTCCCATTATTGTATGTTATGCCAAGCGCACACATGCTTGCATCTATGCCGACCTCCCTGTGCATTTCATCCACTGTCTGCCGTTGCTCCCAGACAGTCGAACCGTCACTAAGGTTGTAGCACCCCTGTGCCTGTCCCATGATGTACAGTTTGTCACCGACTATGCACATATTGTCATTGCCCCAGCCATCCTGCTTTTCCGATGTCCGCTGCCAAACCATGCTGTCCGTTTTTGTATCGTACGCTCCCATTATGGTGTGGTCATACTCTGTCCATGGGTCTACAATCCTAAAATATGTTATGAAATAGATTATTCCATCTTTTTCCACTGGATATACAGAAATCACCTCATAGTTTTCAGTATTGGTCCATGCCATTGTTGGCTGTATATACTGGAGTTCATCAGCAGGTTTTGTAAAATCAACTGATGACAAATCAAGTTTTGCAAGTCCCGGTCTAATTAAATCTGTTGCGGTTTTTAAATCAGTACCTCGCTTATAGGATGGCCTTGTTGGCCAATAGATACTTCCATTTACAAACAGCCACCCCCATCCTATGTGTCCAGGTTCATTATCAAGAACTTCAAAACTCTCTAAATACTGCCTATATTGTATAGTTGCTTCCAATTGTCCTGTTTCATCAGAAAACAACATAATTTTAGCTATATCTAATGAAGAATCATTTTTTACAGGATAAGAATATGCATGAACTGCAATATATTTTTTCCCATTTACATTAACACTAAGTGGATACTTCCTGTTTGGACCTTCAAAGCTTTGTGTTTTCCAAACACGTGTTCCATTCGATAAATCTATTTTAGAATAAAAATATTTTTTATCACCACCTGTCTTATCAGTTTCACAGATATAAAAATATTGACCATATTGTTTATAGAACCATGAATCATAAAAGCTATCAGTTTGTAAAGTCCAAACTTTTCTCTGGTTATACACAGGTTCATTGGTCGTATTTGAATTGCTATTAAACAAATTTCCACAAGAAGTAAAAAGATTTGTAAGAAAAAACACAGCAAAAATTACTATTGGCTTCATATATTTCATAAATCAATCTCCCATGTGAATTCATATGTGTATATACAGGAAAGATTCTATAAAAAATCTCTCCTGTATAATTTATACAAATTAACTATATTCTCATTTTATGGTCGATAAATACCAGCTTCATCAAGCATAGGATATATATACTTTTCTTTAACACTATCACAGTTTATAGAAGCATGATTCTTTTTTACCTCGCAATAGCCTTTTCCATCCAAATCTCTGAGAACCTTCCTATGCACCTCCTCATACGCACCAGTAGCCGGATTGTAGAAATCTTTTGGATAGAACTGGCACTCTTTGGCAACGAGTCCATCATTTTCATTGGAACCCATGAGGTCATTCATTTCCCCACCAATGTTTCTTGCCCAGTCTCTGGCGGTACAGCAGTTCTGGTACGCCGTGTAATGTCCAGTCAGGAATCCAACCCCCAAAGTAGTATAGCATTTAGCATGATTTATTATTTGAGCAATCTCGCAAAAAGTAGAAAAAACGGATGCCGCTGTTCTAATATTATTTTCCGCCTCTTCGCCACAGAGTTTTAAAGTATCATTATCAGTTCCAACAATATATCCCACAGGCAAATCCGACGAGAACTTTGGGTGGTCCTTGTATACAGTGTAAGTCGTATACTCTGGCTCAGTGTGTTCAACCCACCACCACCAGCACCATCCAACTTTCTCCCATGTAACATATTTTCTAGTTCCAGTCTGTCTCTTGTATGTGACGGTCTCTGTGTCGGCAACATTTCTTCTTATAAAATCGGAACCGGGAACCATATCGTAGAGTTCTGGAATCATTTCATAAGCCCCCCCTTTCCAAGCCGCATATATATAGCTTCGTGCCACATCAGATGAAACAAGTGCAATGCGGTCAACAATGTCCGCCGGGGTTGAAATCCAAAGCGTATCCAGAATGGCCCTTTCCGTGACCTCCAGGAAGACAGATGCCTTGCATATTCCGTGTATACCATTAAGCACAATGTTTCCATCTTCCATCAGTTTTGATCTGGCCGTCGCAAAATTGTTCTCCAGGGCCTTCAGCCCCTTGTCTATGCCGGACATTGTTATGACGGCCCCAAGCCTGTTGTAGCTGTCCTGATACTTTTTTCTCCCCTCTTCACTTAAGCTGGGGTCGGTCGCCATCCGCTTGAGCATCGTCGCATAGGCAAGAACACGGAGTCCTCCCTGACTATATCCAACTATTCCATACTTTGAGGTATTGTTTATATTAAAATCATCATCGATAACAAAATTTATTTCATCATTCACAATTTTTTCCAGAGGAACTGTGTGTTTATTATAATCTATCTCCTTAAAACCAAATCCATCAAAGAACCTATAATTCTCGTTCTTCAACCCAGAAACATTTATCACATTCGCAAACACTGTTGACACTGACAGAGGCAAAGCCACCGCAGCCAACACAAAAATTTTTCCTATCTTTTTCATTCTCAATTCCTCCTGACATTTTAGAACAGCAATCTGAACGCCGAGCTGTCGGCATCGTTCACGGACACATCGTCATAGACCTCGACAACTGTCACCGCGTAGCTTGGATCCGCCGGGTCCCCCAGTTTGATGGACGGGTTCTCGAACACATTGCCGGCCTCCTCCATTTTCTTGAAGTCCTCCTCGGAGATTTCCGGGATGTCGTCCATAGTCTCATAGTGCGGCATGTCCTCGGGGAAGCCCTCAATTTTTTCCTCGTACTGTGTATCTATTTTCGTTATCATTCCGACCTTCACATAATTGCCATCCCCACAGTTCTGGTACACAAATTCCATTGACGACGTTACGGTGGAGCCATCGCCACGGATGTCAACGGTCTCCATGTTTGTTAGGACCTCGGCCGTGGTGTCGTACCTAACCTTCGTGGAAATCCTTTTCTCATATTCCGTTGAAAAACCTTCATTCGGAAGACTTATAAGAAGCCCGCTCTCGCCGTCCTCCGCCATGTCAAGAGAAAGCCTTTTCGCTTCCGCGCGGACATTGCGCAAATCCACCTTTCCAAATCCCAGGTCATTCTGCAGGAATGCAAAATCATTGGCGGCCGTGGCAACGGGAACACGGTACTGTATTTCTTCGCTCGCAGTGTCGAACACAAGCATCTCGGTCGGCCCGGACACAACTGAGCGCAAACGCCCATCCGGTCCTGCATCCTTCATGTCCATGCGTGTATACTGTTCGCCATCTATTATCTTTGTCGCAAGCCGATAGGATGAATCCTGTTTCAGCGACGTTTCTTTTCTTGTGTCCATGGAATAGACCGTGACATTTGCCGAGAAACTGGAAATCTCGTCCCGGCTGCCCTTCCATTCCACTGTCGTCGAGTTTTCCTTAAAAAGTTCATGGGCAGGGTCCTTCAGCTCATTCTGGCAGCCAAGAACTCCCAGCGACACTATTGCGGTGAACGCCATGGAAAGTGCCAGAGTTTTCTCTCTTCTTTTTTTCATAATGATACTCCTCGCAAGCCCCTTTTTGGGCTTACACCCCGAATCTACCACGCAAATTCCACAAGCACAAGGTCAAAAAGCCCGATTATTACGTATGTAACAGGGCATTATTACGTATGTAATAGCAATATTACATACGTAATTTTGAGATTTTGGAGATTTCCAGCCTATCAAACCATGTTTTTTACTAAAAAACAAATACATTTTTCCTAAAAAGTATTGGAAAATTTTTAAAAGTGGTTATAGAATATTGTATACAGATTTTTTGGAGGGAAAGAGATGATTTCTGCTGAATCAAAAATTGATGAGACTAGAGCGTTGGACTGGAATTATATTGTAGACGAAATTTCACAGGTATTCAGAATGACCGATGAAGAAAAGCAACAGTTTAAAAACAGCGGAACCGCCCGCATTATAGCGACAATACCATTTGCAGCCGGATGTTTGGAACCGGAAAGAACCGCCGTAGCACATCTTGCCATGTATATCTCTGAAATTAGAGGCTTCCAGAAATACTTTGCACACCTTCCATCTGATGACAAGGATGTTTTCTCGCGTCTTGGCTGCATTGCGGATTTTGAAGGCGGAAATATTGATGTCATTGAACACGGAATGTGTCTTCTTGCTTTGGTAATGATAGAAGGCTACAAACGCTCCGAATACTTTGACAGGGCAAACAAGGTTTACAATCCCTTTGTTTCTGGGGCATGGGATTACGAAGCAATAAAAAAGGATTTGGAATTAAAGCTGAACAAAATTTCCTGTCCAGATTTAGACAGCTTATTTACACTTGTTATGGGATGGGTTTAGTTATGAAAAAATTTTTGTATTCCAAAAAAATGGAATTAATGATGCGCATATTGGCCGTAATTGCCATAGTGCTTTTGATTTCAATAAACGTTTTAAAACTTCTTGGTTTTCTTAATCCTAATGAAGATAAATTTGATTTTGAAACCATTAAATTGATTATTGCAAATTTTTCAGTCGCAGGAATATTTGTTTTTGTCCTAATCTACCCGCATAAGTTCGGAATCATCGCAATAGCATGTTTTTACTATGCAATAGCCGGTATTATGGATAAAACAATAAATCCAATGGGCATTTTGATGTTCGGACGGCTATCCTCATTTTGAATGTACGCGGATTTTTCATGAAGCATATAAAGGTAAAAATCATCCTGCTTTCACTTGCACTTTTTGCTATGCAGTGTATACGCCTACGTTTTGGAATTGAATTTTTTATCAACGGTCTTATAGATGACATTGGCTATTCACTTGTATTTTTATCGGGGATTTTCTTTACTCATGTATTTGCCGTCAGAAACGTCAAGCCGACAGAAAAAATCCTAAACGTTGCGGAATACGAGGGGCTGAAAGAGTCCGACGCGGACATGCTTAGGCGGGTATTGGACAACCAGCAGTACAAAATGATTGCAATAGATTTTAACCAGAAGGAAGGTTCCATCAGAAACAGACTGAACAAAATCTATGACACCCTGGGATGTGCCGACCGCATTGGCTTTCTCACAACATACACAGGTTTTCAAATTGTGTACGAACCTATCATAACAACTTCGGCAACTTCAGAAGAAAGTATTGCCCCTGAAACCGAAGAATCTATCCAATCACAGAGTATATAAAAAACTTGTCTAAACGGAAATCCCGTAATCCACCCAAATACATAGTTTTATAGATTCTCCATTTTGTAAAAACGATGGTCTTTATCCAAAAACACAATGTAGAAAATGTCAGATGAAAGCTTTAATTCCTCAACAACATCTTCCGGAACAAAAAAACCGACAAGACGCATTGCACTTTCCATTCTAAACCTCGCCCATCGTACTTTTTCGGGAACATGCTTTGGGTATTCAAAATCCGAATTCTTTGGAAAAGTTCCGTAGATTTCCAGAACTTTCAAACCTCCACCACCAACCCTCTGATTAAGCCAGAACAATTTGCTCTCACGAGAATAGTCACGCAGTTTTTCAAGCAATTCCTGTTTTTGTTTATCATTCCAGTCTTTAAAATCCTGTCCAGCTTTCTGGCTGCCATCAAAATATTTTAGACTAAAAGACAGCTTTCCTTTTACATCAGAAATTTCTGAAACAAATTCCTGCGAAGGAAGATTTGAGAGAAAACGCTCTTTTCTTGGATTAGTCTTCTTTGGTGCCAATTTTTGGAAAGCCTCCAATCAAGTGTTTTCTGTAAGGAACTGAAAGCGGACGGTCATTGCGCAAGCTAGGCGATTTAGGTTCATCAAGACGATAGCAGAAACTTTCTCCATCCTCCTTTTCAAAAAGATATGTGCGATAACGTCCAAGAATATCCATAATGTCAACATTGTGTGTCGTAAAAAGAATCTGGGCATGTTTCGGATTGTTTTTCGCCTTGATGAACCAGTCCAAAAGATGAGGAAGAATATCTGGATGAAGATTGACATCAAACTCATCAAGAACAAGCACTCCTCCTTTGCTAAGGACTTCATAATAATTTACCAATTTGCAATACAAGGCTTGAGTTCCGCGAGACTCTTCTCCATAGGACATTGGCATTGTTTTTTTATCTGAAACTGAATGAAGAAAAACAGGATATGCAAAAGCCATGCCTTTTTCATCTATTCGAGTTTTTATCTCAATATTATCTATCCCTGTATCAAAATGTTTTATTTTCTGAATCGTGAAATTCAAATTTTCTGGATGATTATAATAATATTGAGTCAGTCCTTCCGGATCATTTTCTCCACGGTCATTAAGTCCGTAGAAACCTACATTTGCGGCAGTCCTAAAAAAGAAATCATAAATATCTGAAATTTCAGGAAGATTGTATTGCTTTAATGTACTGATGAAAGAAGCGTTGTCTCTAAAAAGAATATCCTTATGGCCTTTGTACAAAGTATTTTTTGTAACTTCATTTCCTTCGCGAACAAATATTTCTGTTTCGCGGGAACCTTCTTCATTCTTCTTTCTAAAAAGACGTTCTGCAATTACCGCTTTTCGAGTTGTGATTAATTCATAGCGGTAATAAATTTCATTTGCAAGGAATTCTGCATAAAACTCGGCAGGCTCATTATTATGGAAAAAAGATGCAAACATGATAGGTTTATCTGCTCGATCTGTAAAACTAAAACTCACAAAATCATAGATAAATGAATAAACTTTTAGTGCATTTGTTTTACCAGATGCGTTTGCACCTTTAAAACACATTGCTGTACAGGCCGGAAGTCCCATCGAAACATCCGCAGGAACTCCATCACTAAGAGACAAGTCTATTTGCATCCAATCCTTAAAACACCAGCAGTTTTTTCCACCAAAGCCCAAAAGCATATCAACCTCTTTGACAAGAGTAATCTAAGTCGCTATATTTGTCAAGTTTTGACAAAATAATTTAATTAAAACAAGATTTCAACAAATTACCCCGATTTTTGATTATGCGCAAGGTTAGAACATGCAAAATCTTTGATTATGCGCAGGGTTAGAGGAAAAAAATACCCGAAAAGTTCGTTATTGTCCGTTATAAGCAATTTTCTCCAGCATATATCGCCTCAATAAGAACGTGCAGAAATATGGAAAAGTATAAAATTCTCCGTTAAACCCGATGTTGCATGCACAAAGTTTTATACCGTAGCGAATGTCTGAATACTTGTCTTTTTCAATAAGATTTTTCAAGGAAGCGGTCGCACTGTTTTTTGATTTGACCTCAACAGGAACAAGCGAATCTGCATCACGGATGAAGAAATCCATTTCGACGGTTGATTTCTCATTTTTATAGTAGAAGAGTTCATACCCCTGTTTTACCAGCATATCCCCAACGATGTTTTCATAGATTGCACCCTTGTAAGTATTGAAGTTTTTGTTCTGCCGTAAATCAATCTGAGCTTCTTCATCAAGCGACGCAATCAACAGGCCTGTATCCCTATAGTAGATTTTATATTCAGTGGGATTGTAGTTACCTTTAAGCGGAAGCTCCGGTACTTCAAGATTGTAGCACACATTTACAATACCCGCATCTTTAAGCCATTCAACAGTTCCAATGTATTCTCGATTTCGCGCCCCCGCTGAAACTTTTGTAATCTGGTAGCGTTTGTTTTCTTTTGCGAGGAAAACCGGAATATGGGCGTACACGTTTTTAATTTTTGATTTGTCCAATCCTCCGACATATTTTAAAATATCTTCTTCATAAGCATTCAGAATTTGAGTCTGTTCCTGAAGGATGCCTGAGAAATTGTTTTGTTCTATAAATCTGTTTACGACACGAGGCATTCCGCCTGTAATCATGTAGTCCCTAAAACAATTCATCCAGACGTTAAACTCATTTTCAGAAAACGGCTCAAGATTTTTCATGCGGGAAAAAATGCTTTCTATCTGATTCTGGGAATATCCCTTTGCCCAAAGGAATTCTTCAAAATCCATAGAGTGCATTTCATAATCTTCCTTGTAACCCACGCTTACAGATGTAATTTCCTGGTAATTTACGCCAAGGAGGGAACCGGAACAGATGACATCATAGCGGCCATCGATTTTGAAAAACTTAAGGCAGGTTGCGCAATCCGGGCAGACTTGCATTTCATCAAAAAGAATCAGTGTCTCGTTCGGAATAAATTTAATGGAAGGATTGATGAAAGAAATTTCCTTGATGACATTTTCCGGTGAATATCCAGAAGAAAAAATCTTGGTATATTGAGGCTCGGCAATGAAATTGATTTCCACAAAGTTTTTATAGTTTTCCGCAAAATGCTCAATGGAAGAAGTTTTCCCAATCTGGCGCGCCCCCTTTATAATAAGAGGCAGCCTATCAGGATTCTGCTTCCATTTGATGAGAAAGTCATCGATTTTTCTCCGCAGCTTATATTCCATGAGCTTATATTACCACGGATTATCACAAAATTCCATTGTTTTTTAGGGCGAAAATCACATTTTTCCATATAAATTTGGATGAAAAATCACATTTTTCCAGAAAAAAAAACTGGCCGGCAATTTTTACCGACCAGTCTTTCTTCTGCAAAAATAATTTATAAAATCAGTTTACAATATCTTCATCACCGAAAGGGTCGCCACATTCTGGGCAGAACTTCGGAGGTTTGGTCGGGTCCTCAGGTTCCCATCCACATTTGTCGCACTTGTACTGTGGTGCGCCCGCTGGTTTTTTGCTTCCGCAGTTGGAGCAGAATTTTCCCTTGTTCTGTGTTCCGCATGAGCAGGTCCAGAATCCACCGGCTGCTGGCTTTGGTTTTCCACATTCGGGGCAGAATTTTCCACTTGCATTTGCACCGCATGAACACTTCCAAGAATCCGCTCCTCCCTGTGGTGCAGACTGCTGAGGGGCCGCCTGTTGCTGTGCCTGCTGCTGTTGTGCCATGCCGAAAAGTCCCTGTGCGTTCATTCCGCCTGCCATTCCAGCCATTCCCATGCCCATGAAAGCATTCATCGCTCCATTTGTATTGCTCGCGGCAGCTTCCATTGCATTTGCCTGTGCGCTTCCAATGCGGGCAGCAAGCATAGCCGGGTCCATGTATGCAGCCTGTTCCTGCATCTGCTTGATTTTCTTTTCGTCCTCTTCATTTGCCGTAACAGATGAGACACCGAACGAAACAATCTCAATTCCACGAAGGTTCTTCCATTTTTCGGAAAGAACTTTGTTCAGGGAATCCGCAAGCTCCATGGTGTGTCCAGGAAGCGCGGAATAACGGATGCCCTTTTCTGAAAGCACAGCGAACGCCGGCTGGAGTGCTGTCAAAAGCTCCGTCTTCAACTGGCTGTCGATTCTGTCCCTTGTGTATTCGCCCGGAACATTTGCACAGACATTTGTGTAGAAAAGAATCGGGTCGGAAATATGGTAGCTGTATTCACCGAAGCACTTGATTCCAATATCCATGTCCAGTCTTGCACGCTGGTCAACCACACGGAACGGAACAGGAGCGGCAGTACCATACTTGTTTCCCATGATTTCCTTTGTATTAATATAGTAGATTCTTTGATCCTTTCCAGGCTCTCCACCAAAAGTGATTCGTCGTCCAATGCTCTTGAACGTCTCGATAATTCCTTTTCCAAGTTTTCCAGAGAAAATTGAAGGCTCGCTAGATGCGTCCCAAGTAAACTCACCCGGCTCCGCACAAAGTTCCACGACCTTTCCCTGGTCAACGATAATCATACACTGTCCATCGGCGACCGCAATCACTGAACCGGATGTGATTATGTTTTCGGTTCCCTTTGTATTTGAGCTGCGTTTTCCAGCCCTGTGTACTCCCTTTGTCACAAGGACATTTTCCGGTATGGCCTCACAGTAGAAAAACTCTTTCCATGAATCCGCCAAAGCACCGCCCGCGGCACCGAATACTGCTTTAAGAAGTCCCATTTTATCCTCCTTAGGATTATACGGTTTTTAAAATACGAACAACCTTAATTATATATATAGATTTTCAAATCATCAACTAAAATTATGAATATCTGTAGAAAAAATTTACCAATCGATATATATTCTATTATATGGAAGAAAAATTACAGAAAGCGATTTTTGTTGCGCTCATTGCTCCGGCGGTTATGATTTTTTCTGGATGCAGCAAAAAGTTTGCAAACAGCGCGTCCATGTCCCGCGAATCAATATCGAGCGACAGTTTTTACTCAGGTTCCGCATCCATGTCCGCCCAGAACAAAACGTCGTCCGAAAATCTTATGGATGCCGACAACATGGGTCGCAAGCTCATACGCACCGGCCATATCAGTGTTGAGGTGGAAAGCCTCGCCGACACACGCGACAGTGTTTACTCATGGGTCTCCGCCCTTGGTGGATTTGTGTTCTCGTCCTCGGAATCTGCGACAAGGCTTTCAATTACGGTTCGTGTTCCCGCCCAAAATTTTGACATGGCAATGGAGAACGCAAAAGGAATGGGCCATATCAAGAGCAAGGATGTCTCGTCCGAAGATGTCACCGAGCAGTTCTATGATTTGGAATCCAGACTTAACACAAAAAAAATCCTGCTTGAACGCTACCAGAGCTATCTTGCAAAATCTACATCTGTGGAAGACCTTCTTTCAATAGAAGAAAAAATCAACGAGGTGACAGCCGACATAGAGGCCATGCAGGGACAGATGAACCGTCTTTCCTCACGCATTGATTTTTCAACCATAACAGTGGACGCCTATCTTCCTCCAAACACCACCGAAACAGGTTTTGTCCTTCCCGACACAGGCGGACAGTTCAAGGAAATGTTTGGCAAGGCCGCTGGATTTTTCAACGGACTTTTGTTTGTGGTTCTCTACATCCTGATTTTCGGGGTCCCGATAATTCTGCTTCTCGCCCTATTCTGGTGGCTGGGATTCGGTAAGATTGGTCTAATCAGAAAGCTGTTCAAAAAAATTTCGGTCGGAAAAAAAGTCTCCCCACCCCCTAAAAATACTGGAGTGTGAGTTTCCACGTTTTTTGCGAAGCAAAAATGCGAGCCTTCGCGAGCAAGCAAGCATCAGTCCCTGAGTTTCCACGTTTTTTTGCAAATCAAAAATGCGAGCCTTCGCGAG
>CACZPR010000030.1 GCA_902783155.1 uncultured Spirochaetaceae bacterium | reverse complement strand
GCTTCGCGAATTTATTTTAACTCATGCACTCCACCGGCGGACCGTTTGTTGTTTTTGCACATTAAATGTTTCCTGCTTTCGCAAGTCCTCTGTGATTCATGCACACCGGGCGCGCCCCGATTGCCGAGTTGCAAGAGATGGCGAAGCAAAGAATGTTCAAGTTGCAGAATAAAATGGCGATATGCCACTGCTGGGCAACAACAGACCGCGAAGCAAACAACATCCAATGTGCAGAATAAAATGGTGTTCTGCCCCACCCGAACAACAACAGACTTTTTTCGTTCTTCCACAAAACACATAACCGCGCGTCTTGTCCCCACCTCTCGCTGACTTGTGATTTAAAAAAACAATGCCACACGAAAGCCTGTTTCACACAACAATATGAAACAAAACTTCCGTATGACAGCTTCATTTAACATTCATCATGGGTTTACGCACAAAGCGGGACACACACCGTTTGTTGTGCTGACATAGGAAATTGCGTCGTTTGCCTTGCCATCGGCATTCACTGAGAGTATAGCGTATTCAATGCCCCCCCCTCTAGGTGAGCGAAGCGACCAACAATCACCGTAACCCGCGGTTGCACTCTGATATGCACCACTTGCTTTTGAAAAATCTGTTGGCATTCTGATTCGTTTATTTCCAACACCAGATGATATATATGAGCCAAAACCATAGTCTCTTGTAGTAACTTCCTTTTCACTCAAAAGAAATATCTTATCTCTTGTATTGTTACAGTAATAGGAAGTCGCTTGTTCCAAATTGCCATCTGTATCTGTGGTACTGGCAGCACTGTTGTCTACAGTCGTGTCCGCAATGGAGGAACGCAATATCTCTGTAAAAGCTGTCTGAAGAAATCCGTTATCATTGAACTCACTGTTTACAGTCTGTGAGACTTTCTCACTCTGCTTAACACTATAACTCAGCCCGTTCAGGTATGCACGGATACGACTTTCCTTGTAGTTGTTTGGATAGATTGTACCATTTCTGTTCACATCCTTATAGTCATAGTATGCACACGCTACAAGAGTGTTTTCCGCAAGAAGAAGTCTTTTTCCGCTATAATTGTTTGTAAGCACACGCCACTTTATCGGCTCCACCTTAAAGTATTTGTAGCTGTCTGCACTGGACCTGGCAACATCTTCTCCATTGGTATACTTGTAACCGACCTGACATGCATTCTCCTTTATCTTTGCATACCATGAACCATCATCGCCCTTGTAGTAAGTGAACATGCCGACTTTAACGGAAGCTTTTTCATATACAGTTACAGTCTCATCCTTTATGGTTTGCGGCCAATCACCGAATTTCACATATACTCCGGCAGTTCCGTAGGTTCCAGTTGTACCTGCTGGCATTTCAGCATACGCTGTACCTTGGAATCCGCCTGCATCCACCCATCTGGCATACACAGTCGTGTCCTCATATATCGCAGTATTGAAATCAAACTCTGTTCCAGCTGTTTGGTTTTCATACCATCCAACAAAAATATAGTCCTCCCTTTCAGGATCCGCAGGTCTTGTCGCCTTGCCACCCCTTGTGAAAGTCTGTGGGTCAACCGGGCTTCCTCCGTTGGAATTGAATGTGACGGTAACGTTGGTTAGAAGCGGGCCTGGATTGGAATCTTCTGAGACTCTCCTCAACACCAAATCCAACTTGCTGATTTTTCCGGCCATCACATTTGCTTCCGCAGTGCCTGCCGCATACACAGCTCCCGAGGGGAATTTTGCCGTGCATCTGACCGAATAGATTTTTCCGGCAGGAATGCTGTTGATTACCAGCACTTGACCTTTTGACAGATTTTCCGTGTAAGTGGTTCCGTTTATGTCGATGCTGAACTCAAAGGTCAGTTCTGCCTCAATTGGAGCGTTTTCCGGAACCTTGGCAATGATGCAGCCGTGGTCGGAGGCTATTGTCGTACGCTTTACGATTTCCTCTTCTGTTGTGTTATCGTAAACCTGAATTATAACATCTCCATGGAAACCCAAAACGTTTCCATCGCAAGAGAAAAACGTGAACATGCTTAGAATCAAAAAGAAAATTGCTTTGAAGGATTTATTCAGAGATGCGGGGGGTACAAGTGTACAGTCTTTTTTAAAATTCATAAAATACCTCACAATATTTTAGACTTGTTTATCCAGAAAAAATCTGTACTGAAATTGTAAATGTAATAGTAAAAAAAATCCAGTGAGTTAACTCACTGAATTTTCCAATCTGGTCAGCACTATTTGCGCGGAACCTTATTTTATGCGGAGTTTTTCAAGTGTTTTTTCCAGCGGAACTTTTGCTCCGTCGAATGATGGCACTCCTTTTATTCCGTCACCGGATTTCCGCGGGATTATGTGGATGTGGAAATGAAACACCGATTGTCCGGCACATTCTTTCGTGCAGTTAAAAAGATTCACCCCTTCATATCCGCAATCATCAACATAATGCCTGCTTATCTTCTGTACCGTTTCCATCACGTGCGTCATTGTTTCGGAATCACATTCAAGAAGACTTTCCACATGCTTTTTTGGAATGACCAGAGTGTGTCCGTCAACATCCTTCGCAATATCCAAAAAAGCATAGGTATAATCATCCTCGTAGATTTTCATGCCGGGAATCTCTCCCTTGATTATCTTGCAAAAAATACAGTCGTCCATTTTTCCTCCATAAAATTACCTTTCTATTTTAATGAAATCAAAAACATCTGGGAAGGTCTCGATTTTAAAAACCGTTTCTTTTTGCGTGTGCAGCATTTTGTTTTCCGGGATGACCGAACACGGTTCAATCTCTCGCTTAAATCTACCGCCAAAGAACACAAGTTTTTTTGCATCTCCCTTCACATGGATAAAACACGGCTGAGGACCTTCGTTCAGATATTCATAAGGATATACAATCATAGTGTCGTTGTCGTAGAGGAACAGTCCCACATTTTTTCCGCACTCAACATGCACGGGCAGGGTATCGCAGAATTCGCGGCGGATTGAATTCAAAACTTCTTTCGGAAGATATTGCAAATCCGTAAAATTGTCGGGAACGACGAAAGTTATCATCTGGCCTTTTCCGTAGCAGTCCCGAATCAGTATCGGAAGATTTTTTTCTTCGGTCTGCCCTTTAAGAGTCATCCATGAAGAATTGTTGCGGTGCTCCATGAGCGGAAAAAATATTTCTTTGAGAGCAGGAGTTTTATATTCTTCCCAGGAGTCGCGCGAATGGTATTGATAGTGGGTCGGTGTCAAATGCCTGTCCCTGTACCGAATTGACGTAAGATTTTCAATACCCTTACCCAGCATAAGTTTAACAAATCCGCTTGTGACGATTGCATGACCGCCGCTGCGAACATAGTTTTCCAATTTATTCATCACATCCGAATCAGCACAGGATGCCGCAGTAAAAAATATTGCCTTTGCGTTTTCCGGAAAATACGGTGTCGGTTCAAAAGGGATTCCCAAAAGACCAAGGTAATCAGCAAGATGGTCCTCGCCCTGTGCGTTCACCGGATGATATTCGCAAAGACCCACACAATCACCGACGTTTGTCATAAGTTCATCGATTTTTTTCATCTGGAATCCAAGCGTCGGAACAAAATAATGGTCGTAAACCAAGGGCCAACAGAAAATCATCAGTTCGCGCGCTTTTGCAAATGCAGTTAGATAAGCCTGCTCCAGATACGCTTCCATCGGATAGCACTGATATGCGTCAAACCATCCGCCGCCGTTTCTTCCGGGTGCAAGATTTTCCATCCACCGGACAAGCGAATACGAAAGATAGCGCGGAAGATTTTGGTCCTGATCCATCATGTTGCGCGTCTCTGTTCCTGTGTACACTCCGTCAAAAATATCTTTCTGCTCGCCGGGATTGTAACCTGTTTCACAATAGCTTTCCATCCAGTTCGGATATTTGATTACTACCTTGCATTTTGGATTGATTTTTTTTGCAGGTCCCACAATCACATTTTCGCTCACGTCCTTCATCAACGCAAGCCTGTATTCAGACCAAGATTTTTCGCCCTTCGCCTTGATGCAGTCATCGCAAGTGCAGTTCGTAAAATAATAGTCGTCCAAAATGATTTCGTCCAAAATCGATGCGGTGTACTCGATGTTTTTTTTCAGCTCCTCACGGAAATCTTTGTCGGTGTAGCAATATGTATCAAAAATCCGCTGGCTCTTGTATTCTTTTCCGGGAATGTTTTTCCATGTTGTCGTCGTTGTAAATCCACCGGCAACTTCCACGCCCTTTGATTCAAAAAAAGATTTCAGCATCAGAAGCTTATCTTTTGGTGCAAGCTCGCCCGAACGATACGGCTCGATGTAAACCTTGTCCACGCCAATGTATTTTTCAAAAAACTGAAATTCCTTTTCCAGATTTTCTTCCGCGACATTTGTGACCCACGCCACAGGACAGTAAATGACTGATTTGAAGTTTTTGAAATTTTTCATTGATTCTCCTCCGTATTTTTAAAGCAGGTCCGTCCAGATTTTGTTCGGGACATTTGGATTTACTCCGCAAACCTTGAACAAATCTCTGACCGTATAAAACTCGGCACCATTTTCTTTCAGCACCGGAATTATTTTTTTTAGCGCCTCAACTGTTTTTTGATTTCCTTCCATGTCATGCAACAAAATGATTTGACCGTCGTGCGCATTTTTGATTACGCCTTCGACCCTTGTTTCCACGCTGACCGAATCGTTCCAGTCGTCAACGCCGCGTCCTTCGATAAAGGGCATTTTGATTGTGTCGAACATGAGCTGGTTCACCGCAATGTATGGCGGCCTGAAGAAGATTGGTTTTTCGCCTGAATATTTTTCAATCGCCGCATTTGTTTTTTCAATTTCATCAAGCATTTCTACGGGAGTCAGTTTTGGAAAAGCCGGGTGCGACCAGGAGTGACATTCAACCGAACACCCGTCATCAATTTCCCGCCGGATGGATTCAGCACTTTTTTCGTTGATGTTGTTTCCAATCAAAAAAAAACTTGCCGGAATTTTATAAAGCTCCAGCAAATCCAAAATCTGTGAGGTAACGTCGAGGTTTGGCCCGTCATCAAAAGTTAGGGAAATCCGCATAGTGCCAGTATAAATCAAAATCCGAATCTGTATACTTTAATTTCTAGTAATAAAATATGAAGAATTTTAGAGTATCAATCAGCTGTTTCCTAGAATTGCCAACCAATTCCCACGGATGGATGGGCGACACCCATAACCATGTCCTTGTTCAATGTGAGGCTATAATCCGCAGACACTTCCGCATACAGTCGCTTGTTCATGTAAAACTGCATGGAAGCTCCAACCAAAAATGACAAATCAAAAGTGTTTAGCGGCGCGGAAACTATGTTGTGCGGAAAATGAAATTTTATGTCGCTAAAATATGTCAGACCCACGCCGCCATGGAATTCAAGCATTATGCGCCGCTTGTTCAATGGCATCTGATACAAAAAAAGCAGATGAGACATGAACATGTTTCCGTCAATCGTATACTGGGCTTCCTCTTTTTTCATTCTGGAATAACTTAGTCTTGCGCCAACACCCAGATAGCCCCAGATATGTTTGAACGGCAAAAACGAAACCCTCGCCTGCGCACTTATTGGAGAAAGACGTGTGACATATTCCGGCAAAGTTCTGTCGTGAATTACAATCGGAAAAGTATAGCCAGCCTCAACATCCAAATCCATCCATTTTTTGAATTTGACTGTAAACGTTGCGGAAGAATTTTCGTCCGAGTGCAAACCGCTGTCGTCCTGGGCAAGCATTGTGTAAACACCGACATCAAGTTTTTTCATGTCGAACTGCAATTCAATCTTTCTATTTTTGTCGTCGTGCGAAATTGTTTTTTCTGGCTTCAACGCTCTTGCGCCGCTGCTGAGTGTGTAATCCGTGTGGTAATCGTCCTCATCAACACGCTCGTATAGAAAAAGATTTTGACCTGTCACCTCGATGATTCCATTGTTGTCAAAATCATCAAGATACATTGTGCTTCCCATGTAAAGCGGATAGCTAAGACTTTTGATTTCCGGTTTGTACGCCTGTCTTACAGTAAACTCATCATAAGTCGTCATGTCGTACTCAAGCATACCAAGCACATTATAGACCCTGATTTCCGAAATATAGTCCCCGACAGGAAGCAGCGGCTCTATGTAGATTATGCACTTTTCGGTTTCTTCATCATTTGTTTCGTGGGTAAAATATGGAAGATAATTTCCAGTCGCCTCATTCTTTTTTTTGATTATGATTTCATATTTCAGAACATCGCCGGCGCTTGTCCACGTAAAAGGCTGCTTTATTTTATTCGCCTTGGAGATTTCATCCTGAATGTTTACAGTATCCGAATCCGTCTGCCCATCAGTGTTATCAAAATTTTCAGTCTCGGAATCATTTGGCAGCTGGACATCCTCCGCAAAAACATTTCCGCCATCAAAAACAAATATGAAAAACAAAGCTGCAATAAAAACTTTTCTCTTTTTACTGCGCATAAAATTCTCCATTACGTTTTCTATTTCCACCATCCGAATTCATTGTATAATCAATGATGAAAGAATTTTCGGCAGAATCTCCATCAATCAACACCGTTTTTCCGTCGTTGCCAATTCTAACAGCCTTGACCGTCCACCTGAAATTGCCCTTAGCCAGAATCGCCAGATTTTTTAGCTCAAATCTTGTGTTGTCATTTCCATCCAGAACTTCCCTGACAAGCAAATCATTTTGTTCGTTAAAGACTTCAAAAATATACGAATATGCCCTTGGGACACTATTCCATGAGAAAATAATATACGGAGTGCGCCTCAGATATTCAGCGTTGAACAGATTTCCACCCTCGGTCTTTGCGTCGCCTGGTTTTTCAAATGGCGGAATCGGTTTCACATTGAAACTGAATGTGCGTTCGGCGGAAATATCCAGACTGTCCATGGTGAATGCCTTTACAGTCCACTCGTAAGTTCCCGATGACAGCTGCGGAAGTTGGTAACGATATCCACTTTGCTTCATATTCCACTGGGCCGATGGGTCGCCAACTTTTTTCAAAACAATTTCCGCACTTGAAAATGGCTCCGAAGAATTCCATTCAAAGTACGGAGGATTTTCTATCGCATCCCATCCATCAATTTCAGTTTCACCATTTGGAGAAATCAATGTTACCGGCTTAATCTTTCTCAAAGTAAATGTTCCGGTTCTAAGTTTTGAATTACGACGGGAGCTTGTCTCGTTTTCATAGGAATATGCCTGCAGCTCAAGACGGTAGATGCCCTCCTCATAAGCGTCCATGACTATTGGGTAGCTTGTTCCGGCAATAAAGTTTTCGTCAAAAATCATTTCGCCATTTGACTTGAACAGCTTCAGCCTATAATAATCCGCACCTTCCTCGCTTCTCCAGTTGATTGTATATCTCTGCGCTGGACGAACAATCGCCCTGTTTGTTTCCGTTGGATTCAGAATATCTGGAGCATCAAGTTCCGGCACAACAAAAAACTGTTTTCCGTCAGTGGCAGTCTGGAAATTTCCTTCCCGCGTGATGATTCTCCACCAGTATGTTCCTTCCGCAAGATTCAGCCCCGAAAATGACGAGCCAAAAGTTTCCGCATCAAAAACAATATTCGTAAATGCACTGTCCCTCGCAATCTGGATGTGCTGTCCGACTGTGACATTCGTTTTCCATGTAAAGCGGGTGTCGTTCAAAAGCGGCTTCCACAGTCTGTAATTGTTCGGCGGGAAAATAGTCCTCTGCTCGATTTTTCCATTGAGGGCATAGAACTGTCTCTGCTTGGATTTTGGAGACTCATTTCCCTCGCTGTCAACCTGCGATACAGTCCAATAATATTGACCGTCCTTTAGATTTTCCAAATCCTTTCCGCTTACGGTAATATAGTTGTTGTTTGTCTCACGGCTGATTATCGGAGAAGACATGTTTTGATTTGCCGACACAGCGATTTTGAACGAGCGAGCCTCATCCTCCATGCCCCACGAAAATGTGATTGAGTTTCTGGATTTGTCAACAAACTCACCGTTACCCGGAATGTACAGTGTTGGAGCAACCAAATCCCCGCGCTGGTTGATTTTGAACGATGAAACATCCGATGGATTTGCAAAACCAATTCTGTTCACGACATAATATGGTGTCACCTGCCAATAATATGTTCCCTCGCCCAAAGTCGAAATGATTATTGAAGAAGTCGCGCTCCTCTGCTCGACAACAGGATTTGTCATGCTTGGACTTTTTGATATTACAAAATTATATGCCGTTGCCGTTGACGATTCTGTCCAAATAAAACGGACCGACGGAGACTTTTTTCGGTACTGGTACGAATAGTCCTTCGCGGGCGCAACAAGCGATGGCTTCAAAGCCTGTATGATTTGCAGACGACCGGATTTAGACTCACCTTTTCCATCACCGGACGAAAGCTGCCAATAGTATGTTCCCTTCTGCAAATTTAAACTTGTTCCATTCTGGCCGCTTACATCAATGGTCTCATTTACAATAGAAAAGTTTTTGTCGGAGGCAATTTTCAGCGTAAGATTTTCACTGCCCGGTCCATTCCATACAAAATCAACCGCACACAAATCTTCCGTGTATGTCAAAATTTTTTCATTGGGAAGAGGACTTGTTACGGAAAGAGTCTGTACCGTCTCACCATTCTGGTTGATTGAAAAACTTTTTCCCGCGTCAAACTCTGTTCCATCGGCAAGCAGAATTTTTCCCTTCTGGACTACAAAACTCGCCTTACCATTTTCGCTCTGGGCAGAAATCTTGGTTCCATTTTTTATAGAAAAAATTTTACCGCCAAACGTGAATGTAAATGCCTTTCCGTTTTCGTTTGAATCAATTGTGGCGGTTCCATCCTCCAGATCAACATCAACACTTCCGTCTTTGTGCCGGAAAACCTGCACCATTGTGTTTTCAGCCAGGTCCAGAGCACCGTCATCAAACCAGATTGTCGCTTCCGAAAGATTTGCCGTGTGGATTGTGTCTCCATTGTACACCGGGGAATTCTGTTTCAGTCGGTCCCAGACAACACGTTCCAAAAATCTTCTCTGGGCGGTCTTGTATTTAAAAGTGATTGTGGCAATTGGCTCCTCGTTCAGCTTTTCCAATGCGCGGAAAAAACTTGCGTGAAAAAATCCATAGCTTATGCCGGCACCTATGAGACAAATTGAGACTACAATCCAAAACGGAACGGCTAAATCATTTTTTAACCTGAATTTTGTTTTCTTCTTCATTCAAGTTCACCGATTCAAATTCTGGGATTGGAATTCCAAGCAGATTTCTGACTTCATTTAAAGTTTTTGGACCTGTTGGACCCACCGAGCGTGCGCAGTCCGAATCAAGCACAAAATCCTTGTTCGATGTCTTGAAAAATGCCTCTATATCAAAACTCGGCATGTTCACCACACCGTAGAAATGTTGCGCGCCTTTTCCTTTTACCTCAAACTCAACCGGAATCATCTCCACGACGATTTCATTTTTCTCGTTCTCCTGTTTGAGCGTAAAATTGTTTTCCTCGCACTTGATAAAATCTTTTTTCAAAAGATTGTACGTGTCCTGGGTGATAAGGATGTCCGTTCCACATGGCTTGTTGGAACTTTCGGTTCGGCTGGCAAAGTTTACGCTATCACCAATGGCCGTGTATTCCATCTTATCCTCGCTGCCCATGATTCCGCAGGTCGCACGTCCAGTGTTGATTCCGCATCCAATCCTGATGTGCGGCTTGTATTTTGCCTTTGCCTCATGCTCGTGTGCTTTTGTAAATGCCTCGGCATCCTTGTTGTACTGCATCAAAGCGTAGCGCATGGCGATTGTTCCACGGATTGCATTCACCGCGTCCGATTTTACATGCGAAAGATGGATTTCCTCTTTTTCCTTTTTTGATGGATCCGAATCTGGCAGAAGCTCAAAACTCAAATCCTCATCACGAAGAATTCCCCAGACCGCCATGATTGCGTCGCCCTCAAATTTGTCAATCGTTCCACCGCTGATTGTGACGCAGTTGACCATGCGGCTCATGTAGTCGTTCAAAAATCCAATTATCTCGCGCGGACTTTCTTCGCCAAAACGGTTTTTGAATCCATCGGAAATGGCTGTAAATCCACGGATGTCGCTAAAGAAAATGCTCACGTCCTTAAGGTGCGGCTCAAAATCAATTTCCTTTCTTGCAATCGCCTTTGCAACGCCACGGTTGGTGAATCGCGCAAATGTGTTAAGGAATTCCTGCTCGTCCTGTGTACTTCGGTTCAGCACACCAATTTCGTCACGCCGCTTTGTGTTGAGCATGGAGATAATAGGGGTGTTGAAATTTCCGCTCTGGATTTCCTCCGCAGCACCGGTGAGCCTACGCAGATGCCTTGAAATCGCAAGTCTGGAGAATGTGAGAATAAATATAATGGAAACAAAAAGCACAATCGCCATCAGGTACAGATTGTTCCGTCTGGTTGTCTTTACGCCCTCAAGGATTACGTCCATCGGAACAGTCGTCAGAACAGAAATATCCGCAATGGAAATCTTCTGGTACGCCCCGATGTATTTTGATACAACACCGTTCTCTTCTTCGGCCTCAAAAGTAATCTGGCGGCTCTCCTCGTTGTTCTGATTTTTTGAACGCATCTCCTGCACCAGCGGATGATTTTTCATACTCTGCCCGCTAAGCACACGGTCGTTTTCCGGATGGCACAAAAGGTCGTCACTATCATTTATCATAAAGGTCGTATTGGTTGAACCTGTTCCAATGACCTCCGAAATCGACTCAAGGCTGAATATAATCAGACAGCACTGGTCAAGACCAAGCTCCGTATATGGAAGAGCCAGTCCAATCATACCGGCTTTGAAGTATGGAGAAATATTGATTGCAATCGTCTCCCCGGATGAAGCACGTGCAAGGGTCTTTTGGTTTTCCAAAAGAAAATTGTCCGTAACGTCCAAATCGATTTCGTTCGATGTAAAAAATCTTACATTCTTGAGACGGGTATGGACAATGGAATCGCTGGACGTGTCCACAAAAGTCAAAAGCAGGATTTCCGCAATGTCGGTGTTGCGCTCAAAAAAGAAAGCCTCCGCCTGTCTTGCAAGGGCAGAATCTTTTCCGCCGCTGGTAACATTGATTAAATCAAGAAGCTGAAGAACATTTGAGCGTATGGAAGAAAATTCGTTCTGGACCGTACTTGCCGAGCGGGTGTTGATTGTAAGATTGTTCTCCTCCGCCGTGATTCGCACATCCTGTGAAACAAAATAGCTGTTTAAAAATGTCACAGTACCAAGGGACAGAAGAACTATCACCCCGATGATGAGGGCCAGCTTGACCCCAAGGGGAAAATACTTATGTTTTTTTACTACTTTTTTAGACATCTAGACACTTTCTCCAGTATATAGAATATTACTCTACGCTCACCAAGATGGTCAATAGGTTAGAATATTTTATAGTTTACCGCAAACGCCAGCTGGAGTCCCTGTTGAAAATTGTTCAAGACATTGTTGTTGTTGAAAACAAAAGTGTATCCAATCTGTCCATCAAAGCTCCAGTTCTTGTTCAGAACGAAGTTTCCGTCCAATGTCAGCTGATTTTTATACTCAACGGTCCCGGACAGTCCCATGTTTCTCGCCACATCGGAGTCTTTTACATATTCACCGTTGATAAAGGTACTTGGATAGTAGACCCAATATGTTTTGCCATCGTAATCAACAACCTGGGAGAACAGATTGAAAGAATTTTCTCCATGCGCCATGAACTGATACGATAAATCCGCAGACCACTTTTGCCCCTGCCTGTATCCACCCTTGATTTCAAATCCTGCACTGTCAGGGCCAAATGGAGACCCTATCCAAGAACAAAGTGGATTTGTCCAGCACAGGTAATTGTCGTAGCGTGCACGATAAAGAGACCAGTCCGCACCTGTTTTATAATACATAAAGGGTGACGAATACATTCCTTCAAACTGGATTGACCACCATCCACCGAAATGCGGGCTTGGAAATTTATATTCCGCACCAAGCTGAAAGGCCAGACTGTTTGGAAGCCGTTTGCCATATTCAGACTCAAGTTCACTGGGAAGCTGCATTTCAACCTGCGAATAGATTCCATAAATCCGAAGATTTTTTATCGGAACTAAGTCAAAAGTAAAACCAAAGTACGCACTGACATGACATTCATTATATGCGCTGGATTCAGCCTCCGTCCTGTATTCAGTCCACGAATGGTATGAATGCATTATCATCAGCGGATTCAGATAACGTAATTCAAAAGAATCGTTTATCAATGTACCTTCCGTAAGACCTAGTTTCAGCCACTTGAACGGAACAAATTCAATATTGTGAAGGTAAAGATATTTTGTGTGGTCGATTTCCGCAACATTCAAATCATACTTAAACTTTGGCGAATAAAAATCAAACTTGAAATATGCGTCTGTCTGAAAGGTGTTGTTGTAGAGAACGCTGCCCAAAAGTGAACGGCCAATCTGCAATCCTTCTTTTCCAATCTGAAAATCAATTCCCAAATTGTTTTTAAAAAGATAGCCTATGCTGAAATAGGCTGTGGTCGGCTGCATAAAATCCATTGCCTCAAACGCAAGCGGAATATTTGTAAAATTGTCAGGCCTGGACATGTACAAAAAATTGGAAGTGACAAAAGGAACCGTCTCAATAAAAGCGATGTCCCCAAATTTTAAATAAAATGGAAGAGACAAAAGTGGCGTCGTCAATTTGTGGCCGCCCCACGCAGAAACATCGCCATAACTAGCAGAAACTGTCTCCGTATGGTTGATTGTTCCATCTGCATTGTAATAAATTTTGTCCCAAGTCAGGTCATGCTGGGAACCAAAAGTCCAATCTATGTCCTTGTTTGACTTGTACAAAAGTTCCGGGTGGACATTCACATTGAAGCCCAAACTGAAAGGTCCAAAATCCAGAGTAAAGTTTTTTTGGGCAAAAAATTCCTGCACATCGTAATAAAGTTTTTTCCCGGCATCAGAAAGGGAGTCATAATCAATCAAAGAAAAATAAAGTTGAAGTTCCTGCACTGAACATGGACCAATATCCGCAATGCTGGCAGCTTTTGTTTCAGCATTCAAAGTATATAGAGCGTCATAAATCCAACTGTCCACCGGAATCAACTGCTGGGGGCTGTAAGATGCCGAAAAACCAATACCACAACAAAAAAAAGAGACCACCCCTATCAAAACAAGTTCACGAAATTTCATAACAAACCCTGATGACAATAAATTATTTTACTAATATAATGTGTCATATCTTTTAAAACTTCAAGAGGTTGGATAATGAAAAAAATTTTTTTGGCAGCAATCATTGCACTGTTGTCAGTATGTTGTTTTGCCCAAACATACAAGGCAGTAGATCTTAGCGACGAGGTTTATTCTATTTTGAATTCTGCGGAGGCAAGAGGTCTTTGCTCCCATCTCCCAACTGAAAAACCATATACCGAGCACTTTGTTTTACAGGCTCTTAACGAAATCAATAAAAATCTGGATGCAAAAAAAGAAACACTGAGCAACTTTGTTTATGAAAACGAAAAAAAGACCGTCGAATACTTTATAGAAAGATTTACCCATGAAAATGGTTTGGATCTCACAAAATTGAAATTTCGTGTAGAAAACAACTCCGAAAAATTCAAATTTTCTTTTGAAGTCTCTGACTATCTGGAGGGAACCCTTTCTTCTGGACTCTATGCCAATAAGGGACAAAACTCACTTAGCTATGAAATAAGTGACATCCTAAAATTCAGTGGCGACATTGGAACAAATCTTTCCTATGGATTCACAGCTTATTTCGATTTTATCAAGGACCCTCTTACACAGGTTGGCGATGACTATTATATTGGAAACTGGTGGATTGCAACCGACAACAGTGAAAGCAAAACATATCCAACACAGCCAGGCAGCGGAGCCACAGCGAATGAATGGGTTGAATATTGGCAGAAAAAACCAAGAACAATAAAAACATTCAGAAACTACGCATACCTCCCATACAGTTTTAAGAAAAATTGGGATGGCTCTGTTTATTATGTTGGAAACATGAATGCCAATGGTCTGGAGGGATGGCCATTTATCATAAGTGGATGCTTTGGCATGGAAGGAGATTTAAGAGGCTCCTGGTTCGATGACCGTCTGACAATTGGATTTAGCAGATTCAGGCGCGAGTGGTCGGGAATGGACACAAATTCCAGTCTCGTGTTGAATTCAAATGCCCAGCCCTTCCTTGGTGTGGATTTTGAGTTCAGACCGCTGAGCTGGCTTTCAATTTCTGGTTTAACCGGTGCACTGGAATTTCCAAATCAGGAATACATAAACAGTGACGCATGGTATCTTATTGATTCAACAGGCCGCGTTGGAGTTCAATCAGATGCGTCTCCATCAGTCAAAGACTCTCTTTTCTTTCAGAATCTATTCTCACTTGCAAAAATCAGTGCGAATTTCAAATATGTCTATGCCGACTTTGGTACATCTGTAATCTATCCAAAACGCATTGAGCCTGGTTATTCATATCCTCTGGTCGGCAATCTACTTTACCAGAACAACCTTGGTGATTACGACAATATAGGTTTGTTTGGAGATTTGAAACTTAGCTATCCTGGAATCGGTTCACTCTGGTTCTCGGCCTATCTTGACGAGCTTAACCAGTTCAACACAAAATTCTGGGAGCACGCAAGATGTATGTACGCATGGCAGGCAGGTATGAAGTTTACTCCAAATTGGCTTCCGTTCATGGACATCTCTTTCAGGTACACAAAAATTGAGCCTTTCTGCTACACCCATCCGGCAACTTTGTATGAACCGTACAGTTCTTATTATATTGGAACATCCTACACAAATAACGGCAAATCCCTTGGATATTATCTTGAACCAAACTCAGACGAATTCTTCCTTAGGGCAGAATCAAAAGTTTTACCGGAACTCACAGTTGGATTCCAGTACCAGTTGATTCGTCATGGAGCAACATGGGGAAGCGGACAGGTCGAGGGAAGTTCAA
Source organism: uncultured Spirochaetaceae bacterium (assembly GCA_902783155.1). Taxonomy (GTDB): domain Bacteria; phylum Spirochaetota; class Spirochaetia; order Treponematales; family Treponemataceae; genus Treponema_D. The sequence continues at coordinate 1,836 of CACZPR010000030.1, read as the reverse complement.
TCTACTCAGAACTGGTTCCAAAAAGTGCGGACCGCCAGGCAAAAATGAAATACTTCCTTTATGATGGAACGTATGAATGGAGCAGCATTGTTGGATTGGACTGCTCATACAGGATTCCAAAAATTCCTGTCCCATTGCAGCTTAATCTCGGAATTGGCTATATCTATGACTGGTTCACGGGCGTGGACAACAATGGTGTAAAAAACAATAGCTTCCATTTTATTGATACAGCGGAATATCCTTCAATGAATGGAGTTGTTGTTACACTCGGCCTTAGGGCGTTTGGATTCTAGCATCCCCTCTCCCGCAGCCCACTAACCAGCTGCACATAAAATTCCCGGACATCAAAGCCTTTGATGTTTTTTCGGTTCAAATCTATCATGTCGCCATGGGTTATTCCGCGGCGGCATTTTTTTTCGATGAACTGGAATCTTTCTCCCCAGGGGAATGAATCTTTTCCGACAAGTCCGTCGTTGATTCCGTCGTATTTTTTTACCATGGGATACGTGATGTTAAGCGGGAACTGGCCGCCCCTCCTTCTGTTGAGTTTTGAGCCGACACTCTGATAAAAGACCAGCGGAGAGTCCTTTACTTTTTCGTTGAATTTTTCGCAGGCTTCCACGGTCAAATCTTTTACGGACGCAAGAAAATCCGGGGCAGGGTCGCCAATCTCCTTGAAAATCCTGTTGTAAATCCGCGCGATATGGAACTGCCGTTTTTCGGGAATCTTTGAAAGAAGATGGGCCGCATAATGGACTCCACGGTGCGGTGTGTTGATTGTGGTCAGACTTGCAACATGTGGTGCCATCCCTTCCATGCTGATTGCCCACCTTGATTCAAGACCGCCTTTTGAGTGTGCGATGATGTTCACTTTGTCGCAGCCTTCCGACGCACAGATTTCGCGAATCTTTTCCGCAATCTTTTTTCCGCTGTCCACAACAGATTCCGCCGACTGCTGGTTTCCGTAAAAAACTTTTGCGCCGTTTTTTTCAAGCTCATCCGGAATTCTGCCCCAGTAATTGAAATGCTTGAAGTCCCTGAAAAAAACGCCGTGAATCATCAGAATCGGATATTTTGTTTTGCAGATTTGTTCGCCCGCACGTTCCTCGTTCAATTTGATTTTTTTCATCTCAAAACGGTATTCCGCGCGTACAATATGAATCATATAAATCAGCAGGATTATGTTGATAGGAATGATCAGCCCGAAGATTGCGCCCAGGATTCTGAGTTTCAGACCAAGCTGCACCGATGTCAAATAGATTCTAAGAATGCCGTCCCAAAAAACAATCAGCTCGAACAAAAAAATCACTATGCCCAGCGGAATCCACAGACCCTTTGCATTTGCGAACGACGGAAGCCCCAGCAATCCGAAGCAGCCCAGAAAAAAAAGCGTTCCCAAAATCAGCGTGCTGATTAAAAAACCAATCAGAATGTTCGCGCCCCTGTACGAGATTTCAATTCTTTTTTTCAATGAAAAAATCATATTTTCCCCTTAAACAAAATATACAAGACTTTTCCGATAGCCTCAATATGCCCATGTAGTTGAATCAGGGCCTCAGCATGAAAACCAAAGTATCTATGCGGAACGGATTCTTGTGGGTTAAAAATGTCGAGTCCAACAAAATTAGTTAAGAACAGGCTCCCAGCGTGTGTCCGGCCCCCCGCTTCTGCCTGTTGAACCAAAGTCGTCTGACTCGACGCATCCACAAAGGATGCCGTTCCGCACACCTGTTTAAAATGATGCTGAGGCCCTGAAAACTTTTGTTTGGAGGGGGACCGATTTGCATGAATGACCAACACATTTTCTTAAAAATCATTGGTCTGCATGAGCGACTG
>CACZPR010000029.1 GCA_902783155.1 uncultured Spirochaetaceae bacterium | reverse complement strand
GCTTCGCGAATTTATTTTAACTCATGCACTCCACCGGCGGACCGTTTGTTGTTTTTGCACATTAAATGTTTCCTGCTTTCGCAAGTCTCTTGTTGTTCATGCACACCGGGCGCGCCCCCGATTGCCGAGTTGCAAGAGATTGCGAAGCAAAGAATGTCCAAGGCGCAGAATGAAAATGGCGTTCCGCCACTGCCGAGCAACAAAAGATTGCGAAGCAAACAACATCCAATGAGCGGAATCAAATGGCGTTCTGCCCCCACCGAACAACAAGAGATTCGAGTAATGTCCAATTGTAAGTCGAATGTACCCCTCTAGGCAATAGTCGGTTTAAAAGCTACTCACTTCACCATCTGCTCAATCCGGCACTCGTGGGTCTTGGTTTTTTCGTCATAGTTTATGCCGACAAAAAGGAGGTTTCCCGTGTAATGCTCCAGGGATGCAAAATATTTTTTCTCGCGGATTTGATTTATTGCGGATTCGGTGGAGTCGTTGCGTTTCAGTTCAATTATCATCGCGGGAATATCCGGTACAAATGGAATGAATACCACATCAGCAAACCCTTTCCCGGCGGTCATCTCTTTTATAATCGTATATTTGTTCAGTGCGTAGATATATGAAAGATAGATTGCAGACTGCAAGGCATCCTCGTTGTTGTAGCTCCTGTTGCTCGTCACGTTGATGTGGCTTTCGTCAAGTGATTTTGCGACGGCATCGGAATTAAGGCGCAGGGTTTCTGAAAGCAGCTCCTTTGACGACTGGATTATCTTGTTGGTCACGGCATAATCTTCATTCGCCTCGATTGCGTTGAACCATTCCTGACGCACTTCTTTGTTCGGTATGCGGCAAGTTTTGTCCTCACGGTTGTACGCAAGATAGCCCAGGTGAATCAGATATGTGAACGCATCGCCCCTTGTTGAAAAATCGGTCATGGTGTTCATGTATCTGGTCACGTTAACGTCAACGCTTTCCCCCGCGAGCATACGGATAATGTCATCCTTCATTCCGGCGAAGTTCTGCTGTATTCTGTCCGCAATCACGGCATAAGTTGAAGTCTTGCTCCAGTAATTTGCAAAGTTGCCTTCTTCAATTGAAAGGACAAGGGACTCCGGGTTGTAGATTTCAAAACCGTGCTGACTGTAACCGTCATACCAGCGTTTTGTCTCATCATAATCAGTGCCGTATTTTTTGCATAGTACACGAACTTCATCTCCTGTAAAACCGATGAACTCCGCAAGTTTCCCTGCATCAAGAATCGTGTATTCGCGGAAGTTGTTCAGCTTGGACTGAATGCGGTCTCGGATTACCGGAAGGATTCCTGTAATATAAGCAAGTGAAATGGCAGGTCTGAGTGTGTCGCTCTTGAAAAGTCCATTCAAAAAATCAAGATACTGGGTGAAAAGATTCTGGCTCACATTTTCCCGCACAAGCACATCGTACTCGTCCATGATGATTACAAAATGCTCTCCCTTTTCGGCATAGGCTTTTAAAATGCAGTTCCCCACGGATTCCTTTTCTCCAAAACTGATATCGGGAAACTGTTTTGCAAATTCAGCGACAATCTTATCCTGAAGATTGTTCAAAAAATTTTCCCTGTCCCTCTCGTTGCGGTACTCACTGTTGACATCAATCTGGATTACGTTCAGCTTGTTCAGATTGCTTTCAAAACTCGGGTCGGAACTGATTTTGTATGGAGCAAAAAGCGAGCGTGAATCACATCCCTTGGAAAAATATGCGGAAAGCATGTTCCCTGCGATAGTCTTTCCAAATCTGCGCGGCCGAGAAATACAGAGATAGGTGTTGTCGGTTTCCATGAAGCGGTTGATTACGCTGATCATCATGGTTTTGTCCACGTAGATTTCGCGCTTTGTTATCCTCTCAAAATTCTCGTTGTTCGGATTCAAATAGATTCCCATCTGCCGCTCCTTTTCTTCCATAAATCAATATACCATAGATGGGAAACAAAAAAAAGTATGCTGCCAATCATCTGGAATCGGCGCGACTGTTCAACTTTTATAATGCCCAATTTGGAACTCTGAGTATTCCGGAGAATAGATTTATCCCATGTTCTTTGTCTCGGATGACGTAGCAGAACGGATGGTCGGCGGTGAATGTGATTTCTGGATTTAATTCCACGGGGGCACTTTTTGCTCCAAACATGGTAACGGCGGCGGCTTTTGTTTTTTCCTCATCCACAGTAATCTTTACCTGATGGATGGCCATATCGACAAAGAGATTTTCGCTGTCCGTAAAAATTTTTGAAAAATCAGCCAAGTCTGGAGAAAATGCGTCCTTTATACCAAGCCCACCAAGTATGGGCGCAAGTTCATATTTTGAAACAAGGTCAAACTTTGGAAGAGCAAGACGGACTGAACAAGGTTTATTGTCGGAATCAAATTTTTGCAGCAAGGAATTTAAACCTGTCCCAGAAAAATCAAATCCATTCTGTTTTGGAAGAAAAATAATCATTGAATAGCGGCTGTCTTTATAATTAAGCTCTATGGCCTGAAAGATTTCATCTTCGTAATAGGAATAATAATCCGACTTGTGCATCATGGAAACTTTTATTTCCTCATCGCTGTCTGTATAAAAATATTCCTTGCGGGTCTCCTTTTTGTCAAATTTTTCCTGCCATTTCTGATTAAAATAAAGCGTGTTCAGAAGAACAAGTTTTGTACCGGCATCCAGATTTCCCAAAAGAAAATCCTTAATCATTTTGTGGGTTTTATTCGAGACAAAAGAATTGATTTTTCTCCGGACATCTGCTGATTTTGTAAAGTCCGTGGGTTTTATTTCAAACTCGAACTGATTAAGAAAATTTTTGTAATCATCCTGCATCTTAAAGCTATTTTTGTACCAGATTGAATTTGACATGTTCTCTGTTGATGTGAGAATGTACTTTAACTGCTCCTCAAAATCTTGGGATGGAACAATATCCAGAACATCAACGAGCTGTGCAAGCGTGTCGGAACCGGAGCCTTTGGAAAGCGCATACATAAGACTATAAATTGAAATTGCAGAATAATTTACGTTTCCCTCCGTTGCAGACAGGATTTCAAAAAGTTTGTCATCAAAAGAATTGATAGATTTTTGCGCCGCCGAAGTGTCCGCCACATTTATATTTGGTTTTGATGCCCCGCAAGAGACCATCCCAGAAAAAAATACAACGCTTATAAAAAAGATGATTGCCTTTTTCAATATGAACTCCTTACCGATATTCCAGTTTTTCACCACTATACCATTGTTATTTGGAAAAATCCACCAAGAGGCCTGTAGCTTTTAGTTCCGCAAGGTTTTGACATTTCCTAGACAATCGCCCGAAATTTCAGTAAAATAGGGAACCGCTGATTAATACACGAAGCATTAATCAGCGGTTCCCAGCAATTTCTCATAATTCTTTATAATATAAGGAATTATTGCGAAATTGCAGATATCATAGTTAACACTGAATAATCCGCATTCGGATTATTCAGTGTTTCCATAGTATACACTTTAAAATTTAGTCCCTGAATCATGTGGCGACTTAAAATCAAGAGGAAATCATGCCGAAAGTAGAAGTCAACGAAAAATTGTTTTTTAATCTGGTTGGAAAAAAATATAACATGGACGATTTGTTTGAGAAAAAACTGACCCATGCAAAAGCTGAATTGGATGAAAAACCGGATACCAGCCTTCCCGAAAACGACCGTGTAATCAAAATCGAGCTGAACGATACAAACCGCCCGGATCTTTGGTCAACAGGCGGCATTGCACGTTGTCTGCGCGAGTACGAGGGTGCAAAACATTCCGACTACAGTTCCTTCCTTTCAACCAAGGGCAATCTGAAGGACTATGGCGACCGCGTGATTGACGTTTCAGCCGACCTGAAGAACATCCGTCCGTATCTTGTGGCATTTGTGATTTCAGGAAAACCGATTGACGAACCGATGCTCAAGGACATAATCCAGACACAGGAAAAACTCTGCTGGAACTTCGGTCGCAAAAGAAAGACCATTTCCATGGGAGTCTACCGCCAGTCACAGATTAAGTGGCCAGTCCACCAGACTGCAGCAGACCCGGACAACACAAGTTTTGTTCCGCTCCAGATGGACGAAAAAATGACTCTCCGCCAGATTTTGGAAAATCATCCGAAAGGAAAGGAATACGGCTGGATTTTGAAAGACCTTCCGAAATTCCCGCTTCTTGTTGATGACAACCGTGAAGTTTTGAGCATGGCTCCGATAATCAACTCAGCTCATCTTGGTGCTGTTGAAGTCGGCGATACGGATTTGCTGGTTGAGCTTACCGGCGACGATATGGCAAGCCTCATGCTGAGCGCAAACATCGTTGCTTGTGATTTCTTTGACTCAGGATACAAAATCCTTCCGGTAAAGGTTCATCACGAATATGACACTGGTTTTGGTCAGGATGTCGTTACGCCTTATTATTTCCAGGACACAACTTCCGCACGTCTTTCTGCAATCAACAAAAAGCTGGGTGAGAATCTTACCGAGCAGCAGGTTGTCGAAGATTTAATCCGCATGGGAAATTCCGTTACGTCCGAGAAAAAAGACGGCGACGTGATTTTTACTGTTACACCTGCCCCTTACCGCAATGATTTCCTCCACGAAGTTGATGTTATAGAAGATGTTATGATTGGACAGGATTTGGACTATTTCAAGCCGGCCTCTCCGAATGATTTTACAATCGGTCGTCTTCTTCCAATCACAATCTACAGTCGCAAGGTCAAAAACATCATGTCCGGTCTTGGCTATCAGGAGATGATTTTCAACTATCTTGGCTCAAAAAAGACTTACATCGAAAAAATGGGCATAGACGGCTCCAATGTCATTGAGATTGCAAACCCGATGAGCGAAAACTACCAGTTTATCCGTCCGTCGATTATTGCATCCCTTTTTGAAGCTGAGTCCCAGAGCGGAAATGCGGTTTATCCTCACAAGATTTACGAAGTCGGAAAGATTGCATACATCGACCCGACCGAAGAGCAGACCGGAACACGCACAATCCAGAGCCTTGGATTTTTATCCGCATCAAACAACGCAAACTTCAACAATGCAGCAAGCGAAGTCAGCACGCTCCTTTACTATCTGGACCACAAATATGAAGTGAAGGAAACTGATGACCCGCGCTTTATCCCAGGTCGCCAGGCTGGAATTATTGTTGACGGAAAGCAGATTGGAATTTTCGGTGAAATCCACCCGCAGATTCTGGAAAACTGGCAGGTGACGGTTCCATGTGTTGCAGGCGAAATGGATTTGGAATATCTCATGGCGCACGAACCAAAGTCCCACGAGGATTCTGCAAAAACAGCGTCAATCCCGACACCGGTAAAACAGCCGAACCCAGCCCAGAGCGCACCAAAAAAGGATGAAGGACCAAAGCTTGCCGAAAATCAGGTCGAGCATTTCAATAAATATGTTGATTTGCGTGTCGCAAAGATTTTGAGCGTGGAGACAAATCCACAGGGCGACAAACTTTACATCGAACATCTGGACGACGGAAGCGGAACCGAGAGAATCATCCAGAGTGGATTAAGGCCGTATCTCCGTGAAGATGAGCTTGTCGGACAGCACATAATCATTGCGGCAAACCTTGCACCACGCAAAATGAAGGGTGTTGAAAGCCGTGGAATGTTGCTCGCAGCCGATTACACCGAGGACGGAAAAGAAAAGGTTGAGCTTTTGACCGCACCTTGGGCAGCCCCGGGAACACCGGTTGTTTTGGAAGGAGCCGACCCGAATGCAGAAAAACCGGCCAAAATCGATGCGGACAAATTCTTCAAAATCGAAATCAAAATCTCCGGAAAAACCGCAAAAGTCGATGGCGTAAATCTTGTGGCAGATGGAAAAGCAATCACCACGCAGAAATCTGATGACTGTCTGGTGGAGTAAGCACAGATTCCCTTGAAACAAAAGGACCGTATGTTTGTTTTATACAAATGTACGGTCCTTATTTTTTTTGATGAAGTCTTGCAACACAGCCGTATTTATGAAATAATTTTTTTAGTCGATAAAAGTTTTAGGAGGATTTTTTATGAAAAAATTGCTCCCGTTAATCTTGATATTCTCCTTTTCGCTTGTCGCAACTTCCTGTGGCAGTTTTTTCAGTGCGTCCATTTTAAAACAGGAAATCGAAGCAAAAATCGAATACGAAAATTCCTCCACAATGAGCATCAGAATCATGTCGGATGATGGCATCACAAGTCCAAGCGGCGATTTAATCCAAAAAGCCACGGACAAAGTTTCTATCTCGTTTGCACCATACACTGGACTCCAGTTCATAAAGTGGCAGGTAATCAACAGGGCAACAGGAAACGCCTACACGGATGCTGATGCCGCGGAAATCATTGAATTTGAAAATCCGAACCTTACGGACACAAGTTTCAAAATCAAAAAATGGGCAAAGGATTTATTGATAAAACCACTTGTCGCAGAAAAACCTGCTGTCCTGACAAACATTCCGTTCTACAGGCCCAGCGGAGATTTTATCAACACGACCATCAAAATCATTTTTGACAGCAACATGGACGAGGGAAGCATCTACTACAATGGCGAGGAATTGAAAAATCTTGGAATAGGTCTGGACAAAATCCTGCACGACGCTCTTCGGACTCCTGATTCAATAGACTCAATCACTACGGAAAACAGGGTATATGGATATATTGGAAACAATGGCGAGAAGCACTACAAAAACATTTCCATAATCTACAAGCGGACGGGCGAAAATCTTTTGTCACATTTCCAGGCTCCGTTTTTTATTGCCCCGGACACTCTGCTTATCCCTGTGGACACAGCAAATCCACCGATGGACAATTCGACCATAACGGCTTCAATCAAAAACTTCTATTATATATCAAACGGTTCCAAGATAATTATGGACACAGAATTCAAATGGGGCTACGTGGTAAACTCCTACATGGAAGCAAACACACCGAGCTCGTCAAATCTTAGTGTAAAAAACTCCACGTCCAGTTCTGTTAATATCTCCGAGTCCAATTGGACAACAGCAAATTCTGCCTCTGCGTTAAATCTGCCAGAAAAAAAACTTTGGGTAAAAGGTTCCGTAGTAGACTCAGCCGAAGAGATGCAGGAAGTACAACTTAAGAGCGGCGCATACACCCTTGCTTTTGTTCCGGTCCGGGATGGTTCCGGGGTTGAGCAATATTTTAAAATAGAACTTTTGAACCCAGAGACCCAGGAAGTAAAATATTCTCAGCTTTATTATTATTTGGGCATGCAAACAAAAATGCATACCGTCAACGCTTACGAAGGAAATTTTAAATACTATTCCAACCACAGCACATTTGGAGATGGCGAAGACAGTTTCCGTGTTTTTGATTTTTCAGACTGCGAACCGGGAACATACATACTCGCCTTTTGTCTATATGACTGCGCAAACAATGTCTCAAAAAAATATATAAAAATCAATATCGGAGGCTGACCATGAAAAAAAGATTTGCCTTTACACTAAAACTTGTTTCCATACTTTCTGCAATATTCATGCTTCCGTCATGCGAAAACTTTTTCAGCGGGGCATCTGCAAGACAGGACATTGAGGATGCAATAAAATTTGCGAACGCACCGACATTTGATTTGAAAATCTTCAGCGAATCCTCCGAGACAATCCCGAGCGGAAATCTGGAAAAAAAGGTTGGCGAAAAATTTTCCTCAATCTGTAAGCCCTTCAACGACTATGAGTTTATAAAATGGCAGGTTCTGCATCAGGATTCAAATGGCGAATGGATTCCCTACACCACCGACGAGACCGAGGAAATTATTTCGATTGAAAATCTCTATGAAAGGGAAACAACTTTTTCTCTAAAAAAAGAAATTTCAGGTCTTTTGATTCAGCCATACTGTGTTTCACGCCCGCAGATTCTTTCCACATTCCCCTATTACGAAAAAACTGGAATCCTGCGCGACTCCAGAATCACAATCATGTTCGACAGGGACATTTGCGAAAACTCAATCTATTACGACAGTGAGGAACTTAGGAAGGAACTAAAGTCCGCTGGAATTGCACCGGAAGATTATACCGTTGTTTTCCACAAAAAGGACCCGGAACTTTCGGATGCTGAAAAAGTGACTGCCGAAGAACTAAACTCCACGGGCATTTTCGACAAGCTCTATATTTTTTATGACGCAGCAGAGCCAGAGTCCATTGATTCAATCGCCCCGGAAAACAAAGTCTACGGATATATTGCCTGTTTTGACAATGGCGATGGTGAAAAAATCTACAGGACGCTTTACAAAAACATACAGGTGACGGACAGAAACAAGCAAAACATGCTCTCGCACTATAGGGCACCGTATTTTGAACGGGCAGACATTCTGGTTGTTCCGGCGGAAAGTGGGACGCTCACACCGGCTGCAAGCTCCCAGATTCTGGCTACCGTTGGCATGGGGATTTACACAAACTACACGGAGGAGGGATTTGAAAAACCAATCACCCTTGCCGCAAACAAAAAATTCAACTACTATCTTAATTCCCAGACCGACACAACCAGACCTGATGTTGAATTTACGATTACTGATTCAAACGGCACTGCATTAAAACCTTCGACCACTCCAAGTTTCCAAAGTTTGGATTATAAGACCATACAGAACTATTCATATCTTGGTGATAAAAAAATCAAGCTCTATATTAAAGCCTCCGATTTGGAAAGCGGTATGCTCGATTATTTCCAAATCAGTTTGAAAAAATACTCAAGCGAAAAATATGACAAAATACTTAGTGCAATGTTGAGTAATCCAAAGAAAACCGTGTCCGTTGATTTTACCGGCATGATTGAAAGCTCCAAAATCTATGGAACGGAAACCGAGCCAATGACTGTTGATTTGGCAAGTCTTTTCCCCACAATCATAGATGGACAGGGACTTTACGAGCTGGAAATCTCCGTGAAGGACATCAATGGAAACGACTATAATAATTATAATTTGACAGGAGTAGTAAGCCCAGAACAAGAAGCACCCCGCCTGAGACGCTATGTGATTATCGATAATGAAGGCCCGGTAATTTCCGCACCTACATTGAAAAGCTCCAAACCTGGTGAACTTGAAGTTTCATTTTCTCCAACAGCAGATTTCAACTATGCCTGGATTTATTATAGACCGACTGGAAGCAGCAGCTCCTGGACCGGCACAAAATTGATGAAAAGCAGTTCATTCTCCAGTACCGAAACTCAAAAAATTACGCTTAATAAGGGTAAAAAATACGATGTCCAGGTTGTCTACTACGATATTTATGGATATACCACAAGTTGTTCTACAGTCTCCGAATACACTAGACCGGATTATATACGAATAACATCGCTCACACCAAATTCCTCTTCCCCAACCACAATGCTTGATTTGTGCTGGGAATATCCATCAACTTTCCCGACAAGTGGTAATGGTGCTGGAATAATGATTTTCTATACATCGGACAACAACAATATTCAGTATGCAACTTATGATGACTGGTGGAATGTTGGACACACATTTAATGGCAGCCAAAGAAAATATGCAAATGTTTTACATTCTGGGAACCTTGTCCCCGGAACATGCTATTATGTCTATGCAGTCTCTTTTGTAGACAGTCGTCCAAACCCCGGCGACATAACATCTGGAAAATCAACCAACACATATTATGATGAGAACTACGATGAATATTGGGAAACAAATTCCATCAAATATTGCTACACAAAACCAAATCCCGTTACAAATCTACAGGCATCGACAACAGGAACAACAAGCGTAAGTCTCTCATGGACAAAACCAACATCTGGAAATAAAAACGGTTATAATATCTACAAAAAGGACCTCACCAACGGAAACTCATCCTGGACCAAGTGTAGTGACGTAGGGGCAAATACGGCAACATACACCGTAACAGGGCTTACGGCGGGACACAAATATTCGTTCTGCGTCCGAAGTTATGTAAAAGATTTGGTAAAAAATAATGGAACTCAAATCGAAAGCGCTGACACACCGGTAGAGGCAACAACTAGACCAAACGCACCGACAAATGTAAGTGTGTCAAATCCTTCTACCAACAATTTGACCGTAATCTGGACTAGACCAAGCGGAAACTACGATGGAGTGGTACTCCTCTATTCAACCTCCAACAGCATAAGCGGTGCAACGTTGGGCCAATCATCTACATCAACTTTTGAATCTGTTTCTGCAAGCGACACTCTTGTAGCTGGGACTAAATATTATATCTGGGCGGTCTCTTATATAGGCAGCAAACCTACTTCAGTCAGCCAAATTATAAATAATCCTATGACAGTAAACTATGGCTCGTCTATTTCTTATTATACAAAGCCGGTAGCTAAAGTTTCCGCCAGCTATTTCACATATACCAAAGACACCCCTTATATAAGCTTTTCATGGAGATGCCCAAGCGGAAACTATACAGACTTCCGCATCTATAAGAAACAGTCTGGTGGCAGTTATGTCTTGATGGGTAGCTATGGCAAAAGTTCATCCAGTTCCCTTTCATACGCTGGTTTCACTGCTGGCTCATCCTGGCAATTTAAAATTGTAACGGCATGTAGAGTTGATGGTGACACGTATGTAGAAGCCGACGGAGGAGGACCCGTGGTCTACGTAACTTTCTAACTTATACACAAGAGGTACAAAAATGAAAAAAGTATTGAAGACCTGTGCTTTACTGGCAATCCTGTTCCTGTGTTTCTCCTGCAACAAAACTCCGCCAACGGAGCCGGGCCTCAATGCTGTTTCTTCGCTAAAAAAAATTGGAGACAGAGCTTATTCCCTTGAATATTTTGGCGACTATCTTCTTGATGCACTTATCAATGCGGATGTAAAAGATGAAACGGCTCTCCGAAAATATCTTGAAAGCGATATTCCAAACTGGAAAACTTATGCTGAAATCAGTTCCAAATTAAAAATTTCCCTTCCCGATGATTTTGCATGTTCCTCGCTTGTTGCTGCAAACAAAAATTCTGCCGGCGGGCAAATTTATGGCCGTAACTTTGACTGGCTTAACGACACTGGAATCCTTCTGCTTCATTCAAAACCCACCAAAGGCTTTGAATCAATTTCTACAACAAGTTCTTTCTGTCTCGAATTTATGCAATACGGTAGAAAATGGGAGCCGGAAAACAATTCCGAAAAAGCCGTAACATTGATGTCAGTTTTTGTACCGATGGATGGACTGAATGAAAAAGGTCTTTATGTTTCAATTCTTGATGCCGGTAATACCGAAAAAACTGCCCAGGCTACAAAAAAGCATGATGTTACAACTACGGTTGCCGTCAGATATTTGCTGGACCATGCCGACAGTGTTGATAAAGCACTTAAGCTGCTGCGGGACATAGACATGCACTCGGTTCTTGGAACTGCCTATCATTTTGCGATTGCCGACAATACAGGAAAATCCGTTGTGGTCGAATGGTATGACGATGAAATGTATGTAACGGAAACTCATGCGGTAACAAATCACTACATTTCCTCTGTTTGTCTGGAAAAAGCAAAAAATCAAAAACCCGGCAATTCAGAAGAGCGTTACAACACTTTAATGCAGATTGGAAGCAGCAAAAATTGGACAATGTCCCAAACAGAAGTTCGCGATGCCATGAAATCTGTGCTTCAGCATGACCACACCGTTTGGACCACAGTTTATGAGCCTGACAAAAGACGCGCCACCTATTATTTCCATGAAGATTACACAAAACCCGTAGTTGTGGAATTCTAATTTTTCAGCAACTACCATAAATAATTAAGAGACCGAACAAAAGAGTTTCAGCCCCTTTTAGTCGGTCCCTTTTTATTTATGCGGATTGGTGAATATTTTTACCTAGTCCAGACAAGAACCGGGCGCCCCTGCTTGTCACGTGCCTTTCCACAGGCAATCAAAATCCATTCAACCAATGCCCAGATTGAGGCAGCAGAGAACAGCAGAACCCCGATAATAATGAACGGAATCGAAGTAAAGATTTCCGAGTAGTTAACTGACTTTGAAATTGCAGCAGTATATGTTGCGCTAAATGAAATCTTAAAAATTCCAAACATATAGAATGCGAATCCACTGACAAACATCAACAGCTGGGTGATTCCCCTTCCAACTCTTCCAAGATAAAAATTGTGAACTCCAATCTCACCCAGGAAGATTCCGAGCAACAACGCGCAGAGTCTGCTTTTTGGCGACACATTTTCAGGAAGAGCAACCTGTTTATTCTCAGCTACCGAGACCGGGGCCGAAACAGTAACTGCAGGGGTCACAGCCTCCCCAATCTTAAAACCACATGCTGGACAAAAGTTTGAATCATCAGCGATTTCTTTTCCACACTTTGGACAATAAGCCATATTTTCCTCCAATTTTTTAGGGCACAAACCCAATATACCTTTAATTTTACTTTGAATTAGACCAGAATTGCAAGGGGGACTATTAAAAGCCAAATCTTTTGTGATAAAATAAACCCGTTTGACAGCTCGATGGGCAAAAAAATTAGCCGAACCGCTCTAAGGAGGATAAAACAACGGTCCGGCTATTAAGAATTGTTAATTCTTGCTGCTGATTACAATATAGAACTTTTGAAAAAAAATGTCAATAAATATTGTAATTTTTTAATCTTTTTTTGAAAATTATTGAAAATTTCGCATTTGATTGCATGGAGTGCTATTTATGGACAAAAAAATTGGAATTATCGGGGCCATGGACGTTGAGGTGAATCTGTTGAAATCCTGTCTGGAAGCCCCAAAAACGACGGAAGCCGGTGGACTGGTCTTTGTCGAGGGACTTTTGAACAAAATTCCTGTCATTATCGTAAAATCCGGCGTGGGAAAGGTCAACGCGGCCCTGTGTACCCAAAGACTGATTCTGCAAATGGGAGCGACCCATATCATCAATACTGGAATCGCAGGTGCAATGGCAAAAGGTCTCCGCGTCCTTGATTTTGTGGTCTCCACCGATGCACTCTATCACGACATGGATGCGACTGGATTTGGCTACAAGATTTCGGAAATCCCGCAGATGAAGGTCTCCGATTTTCCCGCCGACAAAAAAATGGTCGAAGCCGCAGAAAAAGCGTTTGCCGAACTGCCACAGTCCCGGGACCACAAGCTGATTGCCGGAAGAATTGCCACTGGCGACCAGTTTATAAGCGACCGCGCCATCAAAGAAAAGATTGCCCAAAACTGTTCGCCTGCCTGTGTTGAAATGGAGGGAGCCGCAATTGCCCACGCCGCATACATCAATGGGATTCCGTTTTTAATAATCCGCTGCATGTCCGACATGGCCGATGACACCGGGGAAAGCACATACTCCTTTAACGAAGAGTCCGCCGCAGAGTTGAGTGCAGAGCTTGTAAAAAAAGTCATCACCCGGATTTGACCTATAAAAATTCAATGAACATCACTAAAAATTCTGAATTGACGGTTTTTTATTGATAGCCTATATTTGAATTATGAAAAGCAAGCGGAAACGAACATTTTTTTTAGCCGGTACAGCCCTGATTTTTTCTCTGATTTTTTCGTCCTGTCTGGAAAAAGGCGACATAGAAATCCAACAGGGTGCGGCGGCATTCCAGCGCAAGGAATTTGAAAAAGCAATCTCTCTTTTCCAGATGGGTCTTTCGGTGGAATGTTCTCTTCCCCCGGAATCAGTCTACGTGATGATTGCAAACTGCTATTCCCAAATGGAAGATTTTGACAATGCGATTGAATGGCGCAAAAAGGCACTCGAACTTTCTGAGGACGCAGAAAATTATCTGAACCTTGGAATGATTTACCGAATCAAACAGGACGATGAGACCGCAGAAAAAATGTATAGAAAAGCTCTGGACGTGGACCCAGACAACGCAGCCGCCTATGGAAGCCTTGGTGCCCTGTGCCTGACCCACAACCGAATTGACGAGGCCATCTATTTTCTGGAAGAAGCGGAAACCGTAAATCCACGCGCCGGAATTGTCCATGCTGATTTGGCAATCTGTTATGCCCGTAAAGGTGATTTTGAAAAAGCCGAAGAGCAGCTTGAACTTGCGGAAGACTACAAAGTTGACAATCTGGCCGCATTCAAAGCAGAGGTTGCAGATTTACAGCAGAGGTGAATTAGGGAAACTAAAGCCTTCCCTCAACAATTCTAGTATAATATTCAATGTGATGTTTTACTTGATTTTCAAGACTGAATTTCTGGCTGATTTCAAATGCCCTCTTGCTCATTTTGTTTCTCAGCTCATCATCGTCAAGCATTTTAATGATGTAATCCTCCATCTCCTTGTCCGTGTCAGCAAGAAATCCGTTTTCTCCGTGAATGATTGTGTCGGTAAAACTTGTGTCCCTCCGGCAGACAATCGGATTGGACATCGTTATGGCCTCCAGGACGGTCATGGAATGCATTTCGGATAGGGAGGCCGTGACAAAAACATCGGCAATGGAATAATATTTTGCAATGTCAGGCCATGAGACAAATCCTGTAAAGATAATTTTATCCTCAAGATTTTCCCGTGCAACCCTTCTTCTAAGATGCTCCTCTTTTATACCGGTTCCAACAAAACATGCCTTGACATTCTGCTTTTTGCGGACCACATTTGCGACAAGCTCATACAGTTCCTCTATACGCTTTTCCTCAACAACGCGGCCTGTGTAGAGAATCAGCCTGTCATCATCGCCAAGGTTTAGAGCCTTTCTTAGATTCTTCTTTTCTTCATCAGAATAGTCCGCATTGCAAAACTTTGTTTCATCCACCGCATTCGGAATAATTTTGGCAGGCTTGTTTGGCAAAATATATGGAAGATGGAAATAGTCATAAGCTTTTTGGGAAACATTTATCAATGCATTGTAGTGATTAAAAAAATGCCTAAGCCACATTCGGACAAAAAATTTGGGAACAATAACGGACCCCCAGAAATAATATCTGTAATAATCCTCCCACATGGTATGGGTTGTGGCGACACATGGAATCCCCGCACGTTTCGCACTTTTGTAGCAAGCACGGCCAATAGGAAATTCTGTATGGCTATGGCAAATCTGTATATTGTTTTCCTTAAGAATCTGTACAATTTTCTTAACGTTTGGCTTGCCTTTATAGACCCCTTTCAGCGTAGGCAATATGGAAGTATGTGCTGGAGACCTGTAAATTCCCGGCTCCTCTTCTCGGCAGCCTTTTTCGCGTGATTCGACTGTAAAAATCAGAACATTATGGCCATCCTTTTCCATTTCCCTCTTCAACTGTGCAATAACCGTAATGACCCCATTAACAGTCGGATAATAGCCATCAACAAAAAACGCAATGTTCATGATTTCCCCTACAAAATGATTTTTTAATTATAAAAAAAACTCATTAAAATATCAATCCAAAATTTAAAGCTAAAACGTCCTCTGATATCACAAACTTCAATCGTACGTCCTTAAACCCTATTAAATCCTCCTTAAAGTCAATATTTCAAATAAAAAATTTGCAAAAAATGAAAAATGCCTTATACTTATTTTTATGGAAATTATAAAAAATGTTGTTGAATATTATGATGAACTCTACCCCGTCACTAACGAACAAAAAGAATTTTATGGGGAACTTGCCTCAAACTATCCAAATCCGGTAAAATTCCTGCGGGTCGGTTGCGGGACAGGGAATTTTGAACACCAACTTGCAAAAAACGGTGCAGACGTTACAGGCATCGAGGAATACCCGGAATTGATTCACTCAGCAAATCTCCGGCGCAGGACACAGCTCATGTCCATCCACTATTTCCAGATGTCGGCACTGGATATGACCCATTTTTTGGGCAAAGGTTTTTACAATATAATTTCCAGCCTTGACAACAGGATTGTCCACATGCACGACGAAACCCTAATCCGCAAATTCTTTTTTGACAGCAGAAGAATGCTCGGCGAAAATGGGACCCTGGTTGTTTCGCTCTACAATTACAATCTGTTCAACGAAGAAAACCCCAATCTGCCAATCCGCGAGAGCATAAGGACCAAGCTGACATCAAAAATCTCCCGGCAGGATGATGAAACCTGGTTTTTGAATCAAGATGTGGAAACCGGGAATGGAAAAATCATGCAAGTATACAAAAATGAGAAAATCTATCCGCTGACTCCTGAAAAAATCGAGCGTTTCGCAAAAGAGTCGGGCTATACCAAAATTGATTTTTACTCAAGTTTTGATAAAGCCCCATTCACAGGTGCGGAAGAAAAACTTGTCGCTGTAATCAAATAAACTTAACAAAAAAAGTCGAGCCGACCACCGTCAAAAGCCCCGCAACCGCAATCGAAAGACTGCTCATGGCCCCCTCGACCTCGCCAATCTCCATCGCTTTTGCCGTGCCAAGAACATGGGATGACGTTCCAATGGCAACCCCGCGGGCAACCTCGTTTTTGATGCGGAACAGCTTGCAAAGATGCTCGGCAAAAATGTTTCCAAGGTTCCCGGTGATTACAATAGCCGCCATGGTGATTGCAGGCACACCCTCCAGCTCTGAGCTAAGGCTCAAACCGATTGCGGTAGTCACACATTTCGGAAGCAGCGAAACATATTCTGTGTGACCGATTTTCAACAAAAGACAGAATCCCAAGACCGAAACCAGATTCGCAAGGACACCCGCAATAATTCCACCAAGGATTGCCTTCCAGTTGGACTTCAACTTTTCAAACTGCTCGTAAAGCGGAATCGCAAGACAGATTGTTGCCGGGGTCAAAAAGAAATTCAGAACCTTGGTATTCGCCTGGTAGTCTGCCAAATCCATGGGCAAAAAAATCACAGCCGGAATCATTATGGCGATTGAAATAATCATGCCGTTCAGGATTTTGAAGTGGAACTTTTTTTTCAGAAAACATCCAAGCAGATACGAGCCGACAGTTATGAACACACAGAAAAAAACTGATGTCGTAAAAAAATCTTTCATTTTTTTTCCACCTCTTTTTTGGATTTACTGTGGCCAAACAGTTTTGCAAGTCCCTGTACCGTATGCCCCGAAACAAAAAACACAATCAAAAACGACACAGCCGTAATCAACAGAAACTGCCACCAGTATTTTCGCAGAGTCGGAATTGTCTCCAGAATCGCAACTCCCGGAGCAACAAAAAACACCGGCATAATCTCAATGAAAAAATGCCCAACATCTTTTACGGCAGACAATTTTATTAATTTAGTTTTAAGACAGACAAATAAAATCACCATGCCATAAATTCCGGCGGGAATTGGAAGCGGAATCAGAGCGTTCAGAACTTCCCCGATTACGGAAATCAGAATAATAATACAAAACTGTTTTACGAATTTCATAGCAAGCAGAATAGTTGAGATTAAAGGGTTTTGCAAGAGCAAATTTACTCTTTTGGACTACACAAGAAAGAGACTGAGCGGCTACGCACTTCTCTTACAACAAGGGATTTTCTCCAAATCATTTTCAAGTTTTTCTTTTGCTTCCCGCAAATCTAATTCATTCTGCATATTTAGCCAAAACTTTGAACTTGTCCCAAAATATTTTGAAAGACGTAAAGCCATTTCAACAGAAATCTTTCTTCTATTATGAACCAAATCCAAAACAGAACTTGTCGAAACCCCCAAATCTTTTGCAAGCCTGTACGGTGTAATTTCAAGCGGTTCCAAAAACTCTTCTATAAGAATTTCACCTATTTTTGGCAATTCAAATTTCTCATCCATGACAACCTCCTCTAGTGATAGTCCACAATTCTGACTTCATAAGCTTCATTATTCTGAAACTTAAATTGTATTCGCCATTGATTATTGATTCTTATTGAACAATAATCCTTTAAGTTGCCAAGCAAATGCTCAAATTTATTTCCTGGAGGAATCTTTAAATCATCCTCACATTCCGCTGAATTTATAATGAGCAATTTTGAGAATGCTCTTTTATAAATATCCGGGGGAAGCCTTGGTGATTTTTTTCCATTCCAAATCTTTTCAGTTTCGGAATCTCCAAATGTTTTTATCATAACTACATTATATGTCTCACAGATATATCTGTCAAGAAGATATATACTAACATCCAAATTTTATTACAATCAAAAAAATTTAAATATAACAAAATCTTTATTTGAGATACCTCCTCCCTGTGTATAATTTGTTATATCTATTTCTTGGAGAATTGCTATGTTAAAAAAAAGCAAAAATAGTTTTGGCAGGGCTTTGCTTCCTGCTCACATTGGGTATGTTTGTTGATTGTGCATCCAATCCGCTGTCAGGTCACACTTACAAAGCAACAAGTATGACTAATGACGGAATAACTGTAAGCATGAGTGGCACAACAATAACAAGAGCTTCTCCACGTGTCACAATAGTAATCATAAAGAGCGGATCCTCCTATACAGCCACTCGGAATGGAACTAATGTAACAGAAGAAGAGGAACTATCTTTTTTGTCGGAAATGTATGAATATGAGTCACAACGCCTTAACATGACACTAACATTCAACAACGGCGCATTTACCGCAAGTTCCCCAGACACAGGCCTCCAAACAGGAACATATACAATAGACAGAAACACAGCTACACTAGAAGCAGAAGAAGATAGGGCATCTGTCACCACCACCGACAGCTGGGGTACATTCACAATGTCAGTATCAGATACAACTATAGTATTTACACGCCAATAAAAAAATAACGCCATTAACTTTGACCACCTTCAGAAATACCTGCGGGTGGTCTTTTCTTTACCAAACCCTGATTCTGTTATGTCCGGCTTTCAAATTCTGTATCGGTCCAAGCGCAGCGGAATCTTTCCTTGATTCACCAAGCATGTCTTTGTCCAGGACGATTTTTGAGCCGTCGGGGGAATCGAATCTTTGTTCGCTCAGACGTGGAACCGGAAGACTGTCGCAGTCCAAAAGATTCATGCGAGCAAAATCAGATTCAATGAAATCTTCCGGGAAATCAATTTCCAAAAACACCTGTCCATTTTCGGTTTCGATTTTCACGTTTGGATTTTCGTCCGTCACAAAACATTTATTTTCACGGTCAAAATTTTTTGCTCCGTTGAAATATGCGTTGCAATCAACATACGCAGGCTGCTTGACCTGGAAATACCGCTGGTGGTCGCCTTCAACAGATTCAATCCGCTCCATGTATCCGGCAAAATCAGAGGGACAGCCGTTGTAAACAGAAGTTCCGTAACCAAGCTTTCCGTCCTGGACTTCGGTATAAAATCTGTCACCCTTTTTCTTTCCGACAAAAATGTTTCCGATCCATCTGTCATCATCGCCATAAATGAAAGCTGTACCCAAAATCTCCGTGGAATGCGGCAGATGGTATGGGGTCGTCCTGTCAATCACCGGGTATTTGTCGATAAAACCGCACCAAAGATTGTGGATGTATGCGTTTCCCTGCGCACCGTTGTTCAGGCCATAGTCCGAAGTAAAAATATTGTTGTCCACAAGGCAGGGACCATGCGAAACCTCAATCATAAGGTCACGGTTGTTTTTGTCGTAAACATTCGCGCTGAGCCTTGTTCCCTGTGCCTCCCAATCAAGCCAAGTTCCAAGGGTACAGTCGTGGATATAATTGTTCCTGATCTGCACATCGATTGCCGCATGGAGCTTGATTCCAGCAATCTCATAGCCGAAAAATTCATAGCGTGTCGCAATGTTGAAAATCTCGTTTCCGTAAATCTGACTGAAGACGCATCCCAAATGTCCGACAATTCCGTTCTGCCCGCAGTCGTAGATTTTGTTCCCGCGCACGATATGTCCGCCGATTCTTTCTTTGCTCCAACCGATGTGCCTGGCCTTAAAAACCGCTTCCATCTGATACTGATAGCCGGGCTTCAATTTACCGTTGGAAAAATCGTTATGTCCGGTCGTAATCTCTTTTCCCAGACTGATTCCGCTGCATTTTGCGTCGTGGATTATGTTGTTTTCGATAATCCACCCCTTGCTCCAGTGTGTTCCCAAAAGTCCGTACTGCATTGCCGTAGGTGGTGCCCATTGACAAGCCGCCTGGGCCATTTCAAATCCGCTTACGGTGATATAGTCAACGCCGGTTTTCTCCGGAAAAAAGCAGCATTTACGCACGTTGATTTCGCAAAGCTCTTCGTTCGGATTATGGTTTTGGAAATTCGCATAAATTACGGTAGATTTTGATTTTTCGTCATGCTCAGTAAACCAGACAAAGAGAGTCGAATCAACATCATCAATATGACGGTCGCGCCCCTCGTCCCAAGTCCAAAATTTACATTCGCTTTTCGGCTTGGGATTTTTCACCTGCTCAAGAGACGGAACTTCGTAAAAACATTTTCCATTGAGATACACGTTTCCAAGGTGAAGCGGATAATCATTCGGACGCTCAAGCCAGTCACCGGAAAGTTTTTCAACAAAAGGATTAAAATCACCAAAAAAAGAATCCGGCAAAACAGCTTTCCAAACGCCGCCGCTCGTATTTTCCCACGAATCGATTTTTTCCGAACCCTTGATTACAACCCTGTCACCATCAAAAGCCCGGTATAAAATCCGCGCAAACTCTTTTCCGCCATTTTTCGGATTGACTTGCTCCCGGTACTCACCTTCATGGACAATAACGCTGTCACCCGCACGGGCCAAATCTGCGGCATGTTGAATCGTCAAAAACGGAAAATCAATAGAGCCGCAATTTTCATCCGAACCGTTTTTTCCAACGTGATATTCCATCAATACAAGTCCTGAATCAAGGCAAACAGAACTTCACGCGGGAAAGGCTTGTTTGTTTCCACGGAATAGGCATAGTCACCGCTTATCCATGTCGCAACATTGAACTCCTCATCCGCATCACCTTTTGCCAAAATCCTTATGCCACCATAATTCAAAAACTCTATAACAGAATAATCCGAACTGTCCTCGCACACATCAAGGTTTCCGAATCCCTTTCTGACAACCAGCTTTTCTTCCTTGTTTTTTGTGTTGACATACTGCACATTGATTTTTATTCCTGAAATTGCGGAAAATTTTTCAGGCTTGTAAACGGCAAAGGTCTTTGGAGCGGTAAAATTGAATTTCGCAATCTTGCACGCGGCATCCAATGAGGCGGCTTCTTTGAGATATTCCTTGTCGTCAAAGGTTATTTCCTCGACAATCGTTTCGTCCTTTTTTTCTGCGTCCGCTTTGGTTGATTCCACAACTTCCGTTTCTGTTTCAGCGACTTTTGTTTCTGTGGATTTCGCTTCCGTAGCCGTTGTTTCTGTAGATGTTGTTTCCACAGATTTTGTTTCTACAGGCTTGGCCTCAGCGCTCTCAGTTTTTGTTTCAGCAACAGGTTTTTCCTCTGCCGTAGCTGTCGTTTCTGATTTTGTGACACTGGTTTCCGTCTCTGGCAGCTCAGGATTTACAACAACCTGCCCTGTGCTTGCACAACCAACAAAGACGCAGCCCATCCAAAGCACCACCGGAATAAGTATTTTTTTCATGCTTCCACGCTCCTTAAAAAACAATTCCATTATATAGTAGATTTTAAAAAAAATGAAGTGGGAAAATATTGATTTAAAGCTCAAAAGCCATGATAATCGGCACGTGGTCGGAAAGTCTCTCGCGGAAATCCTTGGAGGAAAAAAATTCTTTGCCAAAAATGGTGACAGATTTTACTTTTTCCAGATTTGTTACCGCATTTCCAAGTTTAGCCCGCATGGTTTCTTTCGTAATCACAATTTTCATGGCCTGATTGTAGACAAAATGGTCAAAATCATTTGCATACTTGAATTTTTCGGCACTTGTGGAAAGCGTGGTCTTTGGGCTTGTTTTTCCATCAACAAAATATAGGAAAAATCCAACGGACTCAAATTCTTTGCGGCTCGTGTTAAAATCTCCGCCAACAGCAATCGGTTCATCGGAAATCTCCCCGCCAAACTCGTTCAAAAGCATGTCCGAAAGATTTTCCAAATCGGAGTTCCGTTTTTCTATTGCATTTTTTGATTGCAGATGGACGTTCGCAATAACAAAAGTCTTTTCGCTCTCCAGTTCCGTAAACCGGATTACCTGCACCGAATTTTTGTTGAAGCGGTAATCGCAGTCGGGAAAATCGGTAAATCCAAGGACACTGGCCATGTCTTCGGCGGAAAACCTGTTTGAATCAAAAAAGACGGCATTGTTCTGGCTCATGTCCCCGCCGGAAAAATCCACGCCATCAATACTGACCCCATCGTGCAAAAGATAGGCTGCAGTCGAAAAAAAATCCCAACTGTCACCAAGTTTTTCGGACAGTTCGTTCAAAATGGTTCTTTCTTTGGGTGTCTTGAAATGCAGCTCCACATCGCCATAGTATTTTTTTACAAACCCCTTGTTGAGTTCGACCGGAACTTCCTGAAGCAAAACAATGTCGGCTTCGTTTTCATGCACGATTTCCGCAATCTGGGAAAGCCATTCATCCCTGTGTTCTTTTTTGTACGCGCTATTGTGGGCAATGTTGAACGACAGAACCCGAATCTCCGCGGCAAAAACAAAGACCGATGAAAAAATCAAAAACACCAGACAGGCAAAACGCTTTCTCACAATCAACTCCCCCCAAAAAAAGTGTACCACTAAAATCAAAACAAAAAAAGCACAGAAAAGATACCAGATACAAATTTTTCGCCTAACAATTTTTTTCATTGACGATTTTCTGTTTTTTTTATAAAGTTTAAATTCATGGGAGGCACTTATGAAAAAGACAACAAAAATTGCTTTGCTTGTGGCGGCGACCCTTTCTTTGGGATTCGCGTCCTGCTCAAAACAGAAAACCAATCAAAAAGAAGAATTTTTTACCCAGCTTGAATCAATCGTTAAAAAGGCCGAAAACAATAGCCAGCAGGAAAAAATTGATGATTTCAAAAAGGAATATGAGAATTTCCTAAAAAAATATCCAAAAATAACTTCATCTTCCGGTTGGACTGCGGAGGATACAGAAAAGATGGAAGATTTACAGAAGCGTTTTTCTCTTTCAACTGTACCCCTGGCTGACGATTTTTCATATTTGCTTGATGACAGTGCGGACACATCAGATTTGGGACTGGATGACAGTTTGAACTTTGGTAATGGTGACACAACATTTGGTGGCCTGAGTGTCAGTGGACTTGAAGATTTGGGACTGGGGCTGGATTTGAATTTTTCATCAAACCCAACTTTTACTCCCGACATAAATCTTGATGCAATTTTGAATGACATTCTTTCCGAGTAGCAAAGTCGAATTAGTCAAGCCATTCTGATTTTACACACGCAATTTCTTCTTCAGCGTCCAAAACAGTCTGCCTAAAACGGTCGAAATATTCACCAAGGGCAGCTTTTGCGGGCGCTGAGTTTTTAAAGGTCAGGCTCCACATTTCATGCGGCTCGGTCAGTAAATCAAAAAGCGCATCCAGATTTCTTCCATAGTATTCCGGAAAATGCAGGGATTGCGCAAGCAGATTGTGCAGCCCCTCCCGATTTGTGACAGACCCTAAATCAACAGTTATTTCCATTTACTCTTCCCCATAAAGCAGTTCAAATGTTTCGTAATGGTCGGCGGTATAATAGATTAGACCGTCATTTGAAAAAACAATGCGTTTGGCTCCGCGCGATTTTTTATTCAACGTGTCTATGTCACATTCAGTATAGGTTCTCCCGGATTTTTTTGGCAGCAGTCCCTCTCGATTGTAAAATCTGTCACCACCAATGACCAAAGCGTCTGTCTGTTTATAAGGACTGGAATCTGTACCCAATTTTTCCCATTCTGATTTTTTGATAAAATTTTTTGGCAGTTTTCCATAAGTGTGTATATACAGCGCAACGTTATCCTTGGAATAAAAACTACCGTCCTCTGGAAGAACAATATTCTGGGCATAACCAGGGCAAAGTATTTCTGGCTCACCTTGAACAGTCTCATGATTTTCCCACACATCTTGCACCACTTCTGGCACCGGAACATTATTTAATTCAGCCGAGTTTTCCACAACCAGATTAAAAAGCTGGTCAACAGATTCAGCAGGTTTGGTATTTTTCCTAAAAAGCGAAAATCCAACAACCAGAGCCGCAGCAGCCAAAACCACCGGCACCAAATATTTCACAAATTTTTTAGACATAAATCCATGCCTCCTCATTCATAGTCCAAATCTTCCAGATACGACCGCATATTTTTCAGCTGGTCCAGACTTTCTTTCAGCGCAAAATATTCGTTTTTCGCCAGCTCGACCTCCGTCTGAAGCCGCATCGAAACAAATCCCTGCCTGTCAATCATCTGGTTCTGGAGTTTCAAATACTTTTCCGCCGCCTGTGGAAGTTTTTCAAATTCCAAGACCGTTATTTTTTCTTCAATCTCGTCCTCGCTCATCTCTTCCATGCCAAATAAGGTAGCACGTTTTAAAAATCTCTGCTATAGTTTAAAAACTTACTATTCAATTAAGAGGTCTAAATATGGAAGTAAAATCCTTAAAAAACGAAGCCCTGTCTCTTGAGGTGGCTCTGCATGGGGCGGAGATTAAGTCTTTGAAAAAAAATTCCAACGGCTATGAATACATGTGGCAGGCAGATTCAAAATACTGGGGACGGACATCACCGGTTTTGTTTCCAATAGTCGGAAACTATAAAGAAAAAACTTCCATATATAATGGTAAATCTTATCAGCTTTCACAGCATGGTTTTGCAAGGGACATGGATTTTGTTTTGGAATCAAGCACTGAAAATTCTTTGACCTTTTTATTAAAAGACAGCCCGGAGACTCTTGAAAAATATCCGTTCCATTTTGAGCTTAGAATAAAATATACTTTGAACGAACGTTCGTTAGTTGTAAATTGGGAAGTAAAAAACACAAATTCAGAAACCATGTATTTTTCAATCGGCGGACACCCGGCTTTTAACTGCGACCTTTCAAAATCGTATCTGAAAATCAAGGATGCAGAAGTCTTGAACTGTGCCGTCCTGAATTCCAAGGGAGAACTTTCGTCTAAGGTCGTAAACATTCCGCTGGAAAACAATCTGCTTCCTCTTGATTCCAGTCTCTTTGATGACGACGCTCTGATTGCGGAAAATAACCAGAGCCGCGAAATCATTTTGGGTACAGACGCAGAAAATGGCAAGGGTACAGATTTACTGAAAGTATCTTTTAAGGCCCCTGTTTTTGGAATCTGGTCCCCTGCTGGAAAAAATGCTCCGTTCGTCTGCATTGAACCATGGTACGGAAGAGCCGACCGGGAAACTTTCAATCAGCATCTTGAAGAGCGCGAATGGGGAAACAGTCTTGCCCCGGCAGAAACTTTTGAAGCCGAATATACGATAGAAGTCCTTTAAATTTCAACAGTCTGATAAAGGAACGAAATGTCTGGGGCGGAAAAATCCTTTGCCGCTACCAGATTTTTTATTTCGCCCGGCAAATATTTGTCCCCAGGATAAAGCACAACCACCGACGCATCCCCGGCCTGTAGAAAATTGTGTTCCCCAAAATCAGTGTAACGGGTCGCACCGATTGAGACCATTATTTTTTCGGGCCGCCCGCATTCGTTCAAATACAAATTGATATTTTCCGCAGGCCCTTCATCGCACTGGCCATTGAATTTTTCAAGCATCCAGTCAATCAGTTTTTTGTAGATATACGAATATCCAGAAACAGGGCTGTCCTCGCCGTAAGCAAAAACTTCCCCTCCCCGCACCAAAAAAGATGCAATCCTGTAGCGGGAAAGAATGCCGTTTTCCGAAAAATCATCGATGGGAATCAAATTTTCAGAAAATCCCTTGCTGCACTTGCCCCAATTTTTTTTCTGGCTGATTTTTTTAGCACCCTCTTTTCTGATTGAGCAGTCATTTGATGCGCCAAAGCAAAACGGTTTTAAATCAACAAGTTTTGTGCCGTCCCATTTTGCATCACAGACAATCGCGCACTCCGGTTCAATCTGCAATTTATTTTCATTCGCCGGATAGATTATTTTTTCTGAATCAAAAGGGTACAGATTCAAAAACTTGGGTACATATCTGTCACCATTCGGAATGTAGGTCGGGAAAATCGCTTTTGGGGCTTTTGCCTCCACGGTTTTGATATTCACAAAATCAACTGCCTCGCCCGCCTGTTCAAGATGCCCCGTAAAATTTCCAGCCACACCAAAACACGCCGCCGATTTCAAATCAACACAAAAATCGCTCATTTTTTTCTCCCCATAGCCTTTCCGCGGGCAATAAAATCCAGATGGCTCGCTTTTTTACCGGTCATTTTCATTTTGATTTCCGCCGGCAGATTTCCATTCGATTTTACAATTTTCCGGGACCAAATCGGAACCTGTGGATTCGGGTCGCCTTTTTCAACATATTTAATCCACTCTTCCGGTTCGGGAACCTCAAATTTTAAATGCTCGCCGCTTGTCGGATGATTGAATTCCAAAGTCCGGGCATGGAGCGCAAGTCTGTGGAAAGGGTCTGTGTGCGCACGATAGTTTTCGTCCCCCGCCAAGGGATAGCCTTTTGACGCAAGGTGCGCGCGGATTTGATTTTTCTTTCCGGTGTCCAACGAAAGTTCAAAAAGTGTGTGGGTTTTCCCACGCAAAACAATTTTGTAATTCGTCCGGGCTTTTACGGTCTCCACATTTTCCTGATTTTTCTTTGGGACATAGCCGACATGGTATGCGTTCTGTGCAAGCTCGTCATCAATCAAGCCGGAGTCGGGAAGAAATTTGTTTCTGTTTTTTGGATTTTCTGCCACCGCATGATACAGCCGTTCTGTCACCATTGTGTGCCAGGTAGCAACAATTTTTTTCTGGGACGCCTCGTTCAAAGCAAACATCATAACGCCGGAAGTGTCCCTGTCCAATCGATGTACGACCAATGGCTTATGCGAAGCCGAAAGTGTCCCCTTCCCTCGCATGATTTTTTCCAAGACATCCAAAGCTGTCCTTGCCTTGCTCCCCGGATAGGGTACAGATAACATTCCGCTTGGTTTCAGAATAACAACAATGTCCTTGTCTTCATAAAGTATTTCTATTTTTTCCTTGCCATAATCTGGTTTGTGTTCGCGCTTGTACTGGGTGCTTGCCTTTACGTGGTGAATATTTTTGTTCATTTTTTTGCCCCCGTCTTGATTAGCGCCGTGTAGATGCAGAGCAAAACCGTAAGTCCCCCCAGATAAATCAACACGAAAATTTGGAACGCTTTTTTGGTCAAATTCTTTGAAAAAATCAAAAACAACAGCCCGGTCACAAATGTCAGCGCACCAATAATATAGAAGATTATGCTGCTGGGTTTTGCGATTGGGGTCTTTTTTACTGATTCAGGCCGCCCCAGATAAAATGCCACGCCACAGGCAACAAGTCCGATGATTATAAACACAATTCCAAACAAAATGATTTTCATACGACAACTATATAGTCTATCAAATTATTTTTCTAGCGGACCACCAAAAATTTCATCCCGATGTTGGTGTCCCAAATTTTTCAACGCACCCACCAAATCCAGCTGCGAATTTTTTTGACGGAAGTCTTTTAAATCAATGGAAAATCTGTTCATCGAAAAATGCTGATAGACAAAAACATTGTCCCAGTCACCCGGATTTTTGTATGCTGATTTCAGACAGTCGCGGTAAGGAAGAAAGATTCCCCTGTCCTTAAGTTCCGCATACCCAACCAACCACAGCTGCGGGGGTACAGATTTGTCACCTTTTTCCGCAATCAGTTTTTGATGAAGAGCAGCGGTCATTTCCGCCATAATTTTCTGGCTGTCCAAAATCAGTTTTTGAATTTCGGGACTCCCATTTTTCATAAGATATTTCAGGTGATTTGTTTTTGCAGTGTGAACAGGGGTTTTGTTTGCAATAATCACATTTTTTCTAAAATCGGTTTTCAGTTCCGGGTATCCAGCAAAAAATCCTGCCGCAATTTTTCCGCTCTGCCCCACCAGATATTTTCGATTTTTTTCCAGCTGCTCGTTTTTCCCGGGGTTGTCGCCCACCACAATCAAATTGATTTCATCAGCTTCGGTAAAATCATCATAAGCGGTGTTGTAGACGACTGGAGTTTCAATCGGATATTCCGGCGTATCATTTTTCACTTTCGATGCGGCTGTCTGCAAAAGTTTCAGCTCATCAGAAAATTTCAGCCATTCGTCGCAATGTTTTTTCAACTGATTTTTATAATCACAAAACGCTTCCCACTGATTTTTTGTCATCTGTCACCTTCCGTTTTTCAAAAAGAAAAAGCCTGTCACCCAAAAAAGGCAACAGGCCTTTACAATTCTAGTCGCTGTTATTTGTCTGCATTCGGATTATGGATTATTGCGTCCGTAATGCGGTAAGACACAACAACCGGTGTATTCGGCATGTCTTCCTGTGTCGCCTGACCAACACTAAAGAATCCCATCACACCGTAAGTGCCTCTCGGAATAAACTCAATGCCCTTCTTAATCAAGCGTCCGTTGATGTAGACATCGTACTTGCCAT
Organism: uncultured Spirochaetaceae bacterium; assembly: GCA_902783155.1. GTDB lineage: Bacteria > Spirochaetota > Spirochaetia > Treponematales > Treponemataceae > Treponema_D. Next base: position 2,165 of record CACZPR010000029.1, on the reverse strand, counting down.
CGTTCACCTGAACTTTCAGCTTGTTAATTGCATTGTATCCCTTGTTGATTGCGGTGCTTGGATAGAAGTATGCTGTTCCTTCGTCGTTCGGCTCCACCAAATCTGTATAATTTTTTCCATCCCACTTGTAGAGGGCATACTCTCCGTCCGTGTTGATTTCAAAACGGATGTAGTTATACAGTTTTCCGGTTGAACTTGGCTTTGTATAACCAAAGACAAATCCATAAGCAGATTTCACATAACCAGATTTCTTGCTGAACTCACCTTCAATCATGTCGAACTGACCAAACTCCGGTGATGTATAGAAGTAACCGCAGTCCTCAATATCAGACAGCTGCGGAGATTCCCAATCCGTAGTGAATTTTTTCTGCAGCTCCGCGAGAGCTTCCTGTCTTGCCTTTTCTTCAGCGGCCTTCTTTTCGGCAGCTTCTTTCTTTGCAAGTTCCTCGGCGGCTTTCTTTGCGGCAGCCTCCTCTTTTGCTTTTGCCTCAGCTTCTTCCTTGGCTTTCTTTTCAGCAGCGGCCTTTGCTTCTGCTTCCTCTTTGGCTTTCTTTTCTGCGGCAGCTTTGGCTTCAGCTTCTTCTTTTGCCTTCTTTTCTGCGGCAGCTTTTTCGGCAGCTTCCTTCTTTGCCTTTTCATCAGCAGCTTTTTTGGCGGCTGCGGCTTCTGCGGCGGCTTTCTTTTCGGCAGCAGCTTTTTCTGCGGCTTCCTGTTTAGCTTTGTTTTCTTCGGCCTGTTTTTTCTGTGCCTCTTCCAAGAGCTTCTTGGCTTCCGCGTCGTTCGGATTTGTCTTCAACAGTCCATTCAGTATGCTGATTGCCTGGGCATATTTTCCGCTGTCGATATTGGACTTTGCCTGGGCCAGCTTGTCCTGACGTGCTTTTTCGGCAGCATTTGCATCGGCTTCCGCTTTTTTGTTCTGGGCTTCTTCAAGTAGCTTCTTTGCATCCGCATCGTTCGGATTTGTCTTCAACAGTCCGTTCAGTATGCTGATTGCCTGGGCATATTTTCCGCTGTCAATATTGGACTTTGCCTGAGCCAGCTTGTCCTGACGTGCTTTTTCGGCTGCATTTGCATCGGCTTCCGCTTTTTTGTTCTGGGCTTCTTCAAGCAGATTCTTGGCTTCTGCGTCGTTCGGATTTGTCTTCAACAGTCCGTTCAGTATGCTGATTGCCTGGGCATATTTTCCGCTGTCGATATTGGACTTTGCCTGATTCAGCTTGTCCTGACGTGCTTTTTCGGCTGCATTTGCGTTGGCCTCGGCCTGTTTTTTCTGAGCTTCTTCCAAGAGTTTCTTGGCTTCCGCATCATCAGGATTTGTCTTCAACAGTCCGTTCAACGTGCTGATTGCCTGAGCATATTTTTCCTGGTCTATATACTGTCTGGCCTGGTCGAGGGCTTTTTGTCTTGCGGCATCTGCGGCGGCTTTTTTGGCCTCCTCCTGCTTTTTCTGTGCCTCTTCAAGAAGTTTCTTAGCTTCCGCGTCATTCGGATTTGTCTTCAGCAATTCGTTCAGGCTCTTGATTGTCTGATCATAGTTTCCTTTATCAGCATTCTGTTTTGCCTGGGCCAGCTTATCTTGACGGGCTTTTTCTGCGGCCTCCTGTTTTGCTTTTTCATCAGCAGCTTTTTTGGCGGCAGCTTCCTCGGCAGCTTTCTTTTCAGCGGCGGCCTTTTCAGCTGCTTCCTTTTTAGCTTTCTCTTCGGCAGCTTTTTTGGCAGCTGCGGCTTCTGCTGCGGCTTTCTTTTCAGCAGCAGCCTTTTCAGCGGCGGCTTTTTTTTCAGCAGCGGCCTTTTCAGCTGCTTCCTTCTTAGCCTTGTTCTCTTCGTCCAGTTTTTTCTGGGCTTCATCCAAAAGTTTTTTAGCTTCCGCGTCATTTGGATTTGTTTTCAGAAGACCATTAAGTGTGGTAATTGCCTGAGAATACTTTCCATTGTCTATAAGATTGCGGGCTTGGGCAAGTTTGTCCTGACGTGCTTTTTCGGCAGCGGCTGCATCGGCTTCCGCTTTTTTGTTCTGGGCTTCCTCAAGAATCTTCTTTGCTTCGGCATCGTTCGGGTCTGTCTTCAAAAGTCCGTTCAAAACTGTGATCGCGTTTGCATATTTTCCGCTGTCTATCAAACTTCGCGCCTGATCAAGCTTGTCCTGACGGGCCTTGGCTGCG
>CACZPR010000028.1 GCA_902783155.1 uncultured Spirochaetaceae bacterium | reverse complement strand
TTCATCACCTCGCCGAACATGTAGTCATCGATAAAAGTAAGGTCGTCCAGTGGTTTCATAGAATTCTCCTTACTTATATATGTTCCGCGGTTTTTCGGTTTCGGCACAAAATCAGCAAAAAAATTCGAATTTTTTATGGCCCAATCAATCTACACCTATGCGGCCTTCTTTTTCCTCCATGAATCTACCGCCATGATGCTTGAGGCGGCGGCAACAACGGTTCTTGAAAGGAACACCACAAGATTTATTGTGCACATGAAATTCCATTTCAGTCCCTCGTGGTGTCTTGTGAAAGGCTCTATAAAAGTTATAAGCTCCAGGACCGCAAGAACAACAGCGACAAATGCCGCCGCGGACTTTATGAATTTGTTTCCGAATCCACCTGAGAAGAGGTTTACAGTAACAAAAAGCGACATGGCGAAAAGCAAAATCCAGTTCATTGCCCGGCTGAATGTCAGGGCCTTGAAATTTACAAGCACTGAGTTTTCTCCGTTGCCCACCGTGAATGATATTTTCATCCCCATCATCACTATGGCGACAAGGTAGAGAAGTGTCAGTATTGAGCTAAGCGATGCTGCTGTGAGCGTCAGTGCGTTCTGTCGTTTCATTTTTCCCTCCATCTTCTATGCCTCCACAAAATCCACGCTCAGGTCGGGAAGCTTTATGTTTGTGGCCCTCACATTTATTGTCTGGTTCAGTTCGACCTTTGTCTTCACAGGGATTGCGGTTTCCATGGCAAGGGATGGAATGCAGAACTGGGGAATTTTTCCATTGTTGTCTATGCAAACAGCGTCCCCGGTCCAGTCCTTGTTCTGGAGAAGGTATACAAGGGTCCAGTGCGTATTGCTCTTCCGTTCCGCCTTGTGCGCAGCCTGTGCGCTTTCTTCACCTGCGGACACACGTAAAAGCATTGTGTCCCTGTCGAGTGTCGGTCTTCCATCAAGAAAAGCCCTGAGCTGTATATGCGCAATCAAATCTCCATAGCGGCGGAGCGGGCTTGTCACCTGTGTGTACATCCCGATTCCAAGTCCCCAGTGCATTGAGGGCGTGACACCCACGTTCCTTTTGTGCATACACCTTCGGAGCCTGTACTGTCCGGCCAGTCCATCAGGAATGTCCTGGGGTATTGTAGGCTGGTCCTGGCTTACATAGGGGAAGGGAATTCCGTTCTGGAATGCGAATTTTGCAGCCCCCTCTCCGGCAAGTACCATCATCTCGCGAACCATCTCCGCGCTTTCGGTCCTTCTGGTTCCAGAAATCGAGACGAGCTTTGTGCTTTCATCCACGGTGATGTGGACCTCGGGCATTTCAATCTGCACGGCCCCGTTGTTTTTTCTGCGGACGCTGTTCCTTCTGGCGATGTCGAAAAGAGGTTTCAGTTCGGCTGAGTCCTTCATTTCATCCGCCTGCTCGTATGTCAGACGCTTAACCTTCACAAGCGTTTTTATCACGGCGCAGTCCTCTATGTTTCCGTCCCCGTCAAGTTTTAGCCTGAACGAGAGAGCTCTGCTTTTTTCCGTGAGTCCAAGGGCGTAGTCCTCAAGTGCGTTTTCCGCCAACATTCTTGCGGCTCCTTCCGGAATGTACAGCGTCGCGCCCCTTTCCCTTGCGGATTTGTCAACAATGTCGTCGGGCATGACCGTGCTTGCGGGGTCCGCTATGTGAACCCAGAGGTAGGTTCCATCGAATGCAACGGCATCGTCCGGGTCTGTTGACCATGCGTTGTCTATTGCGTATGCGGTTGACAAAACTTCGGTCCTCTCCTCGTCTGGAGGAGTGGGAAGTCCATGCGCGGAAGATTTTGTGGAAAGGCCCCAGCGTGAGGGGTAGGGGTTTTTGGTGATTGGCCAGATTCCTGTCTCAAGAAGAATCCTGTGGGCGTTTTCGACAGTCTCCTTGAAATGTGCCTCGTGCATGGCCTTGCTTTTGTCCGTCATCCCGAGTGCGAAAGACTCGACCTCCCCCATGAATTTTGCGTCGTCCGCAAGCAGCTGCCTTTTTTTCAGTCTGTCGATGAATCCGGCCCTGAGTTCGTTTTCCTTGTCCTTTTCCTGCGACTTCCGTATCATCGAATCGATTTCGTCCGCCTGTCTGGGAACAAAAACAAGTCTGCCTTCCGCAAGGTCCTTCGCGCTCTGCTCAAAAAAGAGTGTTGAAATCAGTCCGCGGTAAATCATAAAAGAGTCGTCGGCGGTAAAATCTCCTTGGCATAGTTGCGCAAGCTCCTCAAAACTGATTGGACTTTTGGCGGTCTCCTCGTCCGAAGCCAGAAGCTCGTGGGCCTCCTTGATTTTGCAAAAGACCTCGTTTGTCTGGTCCATTTTGTAGATTTCGCAAGGAGATGGTGATTTTGTCTCCGCGTTTTCCAGAACCTTCTCTAGTGATGATGCCGGTCCCTCGTGCAGCAGGATTACATCCTTTTCCCGCACACTCTGGTTTCCGTAGACCGCCTTTTTTGTCTGCGTGGCCTCCGAAGTCCTGAACTGGATTGGAAATTTTCCGTTGGAAACCTCTCCGCAGACCACCGCGGCATCTTTTTTATACAAAACAACTGACTTATTTTTTAGCACGACAATATCCCCGGCATCCATATTATTAAAAAACTTTCCCTAGATTATCGGAAGAAATGACATGTTTTTTTTAATCTGGGCAATAAAAAAAAGCACCGCTGAGTTAACAACGGTGCCTCCATCCGGACCTAAACCGAATTATTTCTTTGCAGCCTTTTTGGCAGCTTTGGCCTGTTTCTTTGCTTCTGCAGGGTCGATTGAATGGTCAATTGTTACCTTGTCATATCCAATCTGTCCTGTGAGTGGGTTGACCAGCCAAGGGGCTTCAATCTTTTCACAGATGTTCAGCTCTTCATCCAAATCTTCTGGATTCTTTGCGAAGAACTTGCACCTCTCCATGGTTGGCTTGAAGCATACTGTCTCGCCCAGCTTGAATCCTTCCTTTGTGGAGGCCTGGACGCGGGCAATAACCTGCTGACCCTTTGTAGCCAAGAACAAGTGTGTCTCTGCTCCCAGAGGTTCCTTGTTGGTGACTTTCATCTGCATGATGTTTTCGCCGGATGTTTCTGACTGATATGTAAGATCCTCAGGGCGCACACCGAAGTATACTTCCTTTCCTACATAATCCTTGAGCGCATCCTGCTGCTCTGCTGTCGGAACGAGTGTGAATGAGCCTTCGTCGGCAACAATCTTGTCTCCTTCCTTTCTGACAGTCACTGTCATGAAGTTCATTGGCGGTGAACCAATGAATCCAGCGACGAACTTGTTGATTGGATGGTTGTACAGGTACAGTGGCTCTCCAATCTGCTGAACGTGTCCGTCCTTCATAACAACAATCTTTGTACCCATTGTCATGGCCTCAATCTGGTCATGTGTTACGTAGATCATTGTGGCCTGGAGCCTCTGGTGCAGTGCTGAAATCTCACCACGCATGGTGACACGGAGCTTTGCGTCGAGGTTTGAAAGTGGTTCGTCGAAAAGGAATACCTTTGGTTCGCGCACGATGGCACGTCCAACAGCTACACGCTGGCGCTGTCCTCCTGAAAGAGCCTTTGGTTTGCGGTCCAGATACTGGGTCAAACCAAGAATCTTGGCTGCTTCATCAACACGGCGCTGGATTTCACTCTTGTCCATCTTGCGGATCTTAAGACCGAAAGCCATATTGTCATATACTGACATATGTGGATAGAGAGCGTAGTTCTGGAATACCATGGCGATGTTTCTATCCTTTGGAGGAACATCATTCATCAAGTCTCCGTCGATGTAAAGCTCACCTTCGGAAATGTCTTCCAGACCTGCGACCATGCGGAGAGTCGTTGACTTTCCACAGCCAGAAGGACCTACGAATACGCAGAATTCCTTGTCCTCAATAGTGATATTGGCGTTCTGTACGGCGCGAACTCCACCGTCGTAGATTTTACCAATACCCTTCAGTTCTACCTTTGCCAATTACGGCCTCCCTAGGGGTTATATTATATCTACATTATAAATCGGACCAAGGATAAAGTCAAATTTTATTTCGGAAAATCCACCAAAAATCCGATAATGCTTCCCAAAATCTACCTGCACAGGGCGGATATTGCGTAGACAAGCGCCGAGTTCCAGTAGATTGTAATCTCGTTCGTGCTGTAGCTCTGGTAGTTGTCAATGTGGCACATGAGCGGTGGTTTGTCCGCAAGCAGGTACCCGGCAAACTCGTCCTCCAGGTTCTGGTCCGGTCCACCTACAAGCATGCCCTTCTGCGGCTGGTCCTTTGCGATTGAGGGTCTGTGGTGCGGATGTACCGGTGGATTGCTTCCATATCCCGTGACATAGCAGCGGCTCAGCGGATTTGCCCCAAGCACATAGTCAATCTGGCTTTGCGCAGCCTGTGTGTATTTTTTGTTGGAGAAGGTCTCCCCCGCAAGTGAAAGGAGGTGCGAGAGGTTCATGGCCTCCATGTTGCTTCCCCAGTTGAGAGTCTTCTGGGCCTGGTTGAATCCCGACGCAAGTGTGTTTGCAAGTGCCTCGTCCGCATATTTTT